>CAYRTS010000102.1:0-3582 GCA_964427285.1 uncultured Anaerolineaceae bacterium | reverse complement strand
ATGCTGACCTTTCGAGGCCGCAAGAAGGACATGCTCGCGCTGCCCGATGGGCAGAAGGTGTATCCGGAGGACGTCGAGGCCGTCCTGCGCCTCGATCCACGGGTCGAGGACGCGACCGTCGTCGGCTGGCCGCTCGGCAGCGGCCTCCGGGTCCACGCGGTGCTGTTGCTGGCGGATCCGGGCGGCGCGGACGAAATCGTCCGGACCGCGAACAGGGCGCTGGCGCCTCATCAACAGATCAGGGGCCAGACGGTCTGGCCGGATCCCGATCTGCCTCGAACGCACACGCTCAAGGTGCGCAAGCCGGAGGTCCTTGCCAGGCTGGCCGCGATCGAGTCGCCCGACCGTCCGATCGTCGCCGGACCGACCCCGATGCTGGCCGCCGCGGCCGCGGTCGATGTCGATCCCGTGACGGCCCTCGTGGCGAGCATTGCCGGGCTGGATCCCGCGACGATCGAGTCCGGGGCCCGGCTATCGGCCGATCTCAACCTCGATTCGCTCCGGCGGGTGGAATTGCTCGGCGTGGTCGAGGAGGAACTGGGTGTTTTCGTGGATGACGACGCCCTGGACCCCGAGGCGACCGTCGGCGACCTCAAAGCGCTGGTGGAGGCGGCTCGTGAGGCGAAACGCAAGCCAGGCTCGTGGTCCTGGCCGCTCAGTCCCGCGATCCGGGCCGTCGGGCTGACGACCCAGGTCCTGCTCCTCTACCCGTTCATCCACCTGTTCTACCGGATTCGAGTCAGCGGGCTCGAACGCCTTGACGGGATCCGCGGGCCGGTGCTCTTCACGCCGAACCACTGCCTGCACCTGGACAACGCGATCATCCTGACCCGATTGCCGCTGGGTGTGCGCTGGAAGCTGTCGGTCGCCGCCGCGGCGGACACGATCTACGACAACCCGGTCAAGGGGATCCTCGCGTCGATCATCGCCAACGCGTTCCCCCTGGCGCGCGAGGGGGGCGTCCGCAAGAGCCTGGAGCTGCTCGGCGCCCGGCTCGACCGCGGCTTCAACATCCTGCTCTATCCCGAGGGCAAGCTCACCCTTGGCGGCCCGCTCCAGCCGTTCAAGGCCGGCGCGGGGCTCATCGCGGTCGAGGGCGGCACGCCGGTCGTCCCCGTCAAGATCGTCATCCACCAGATGTCGTGGATCGACCGCCGACGCTGGCCGTCATCCCTGCGCGGCGACGTCGAGCTCGTGATTGGCGAGCCCATCTGGTTCGAAGCCGGCACCGACCACGCGAGCGCGACCACCCGCCTCGAGGCGGCGGTTGCGGCACTCTGAAGGGGCGCGTTCAGGAACGGAGTTTCGCGAGAGCACCGAGGACGGATGCGGCCACCGCGTCCATCGCCGCGAACGGCAGGTCGAGGCGGATCGTCGCCGCCTGGGTGAGCATCGGGTTGTACGGCCCAGCGGTGCCGGCCCTGACCCGGAAATCGGTCCGCAGGAGCACAATCGCCATCTTCCGGTACGCATAGCCGACCTCCCAGGCCGTGCCCGAGTCCGGGTCCGGGCCGTCCATGACCGCCACCACGGCATCGGCCCAGTCGAGGCCCGCGACGTCCGTCGCGAAGATCCCCGGGGCATCCTTGCCGGGCCCATTTTCCTGCGGCAGCAAGACCTCGTGTCCGTTGGCTCGCAACGCGGTCGCCAGCTCGGCGTTCCAGGCACGCTCCGCGGCAGTAAAGAGCGGCCCGGCGAAGTACAGCTTCATAAGATGACCCTCGGAAGACCGGGGGTGTCGTGGGGTGGTGAGCCCGGAAGGACTTGAACCTTCAACCCGCTGATTAAGAGTCAGCTGCTCTGCCATTGAGCTACGGGCCCACGGTTTCTTGCTCGACATCGAGCCGGCGATCGGAACCGGGCGGGCGCCCCTCACCAGGATGAGGGCGATGCCCAAGCGACGACCAGTATCACCGAGTCTACCGCAGCCCGGGGCTTCGGCCCAGCCCGGACTCCCCGGCATCGGTGCAGGCCCGAGCCGCTCGTCCCGGACGGGCCTGCCCGGACGTGACTCTTGGCCTGCCCGCCGGGAGCCGCGTGGCACTCCCGTGCAATCGAGGCCGGCCGCAGAGTCGCAGGCAAGCGGCATCCACGCGACCGCACCAGCGACGCGCCTACACTGGGAGGATCGACCGCATAACGCGAAAGGAGGCACTCATGCACTCCAGGCTCAGGCTTCTCGGCATCGCGATGCTCGCGTCCGGCGTATTTGGCGCCGGTGTCGGTGCTTTTACGCTTATCAAGACGATGGATGGCGTCAACTCGCTACAGGCCTTCAGCCAGGCGCAGGCCGTTAAGCTGAGCTACAGCGATGCAGGTCAGCTCGTGGATCGGGGCGAGCCCGAGGGGGCGCAGAAGATCCTCGATCTCGTCACGAAGGACTGGGGCTACGCGATCGCCCAGGGAGACCTCAATCCCAACGACCCGCTCGTCAACACGGCCTCCGAGTACATGTACCAGATGGGTACGATCGCCTACCACACCCTCAACTCGACCGTGACCATCACGCTCACAGAGGACAAGGAGTACAAGGGCGAGAAGTTCCCGGCCGGTGACTACGAGTTCGTCAACGACGGCCGCTACTGGACCGGCTTCGATCGTCAGCACCCGATCGAGGGCCCCGCCCGCGAGAAGATCTGGACACCCACCGCACATGCGCTGATCGGCCAGCTCGGCGTCGGCGCGGTCACGGCCTCAACGCTGACGATTGGCCTCGGCCTCGTCGGGGTCATCGGCGGACTCGCAGGCACGCTGGGCCTCCTCGGCCTCGGCCTCATCTGGGTGGCTCGCCGGCCCGACTGACGTCTGGCCAGGCCTCGCAGACTCCGGCGGTCGAGCAATCGGCCGCCGGCTCCGTTTTCCGGCGATCGACATGACGGCTTGGCTGCAACCCGTCGCGAGCGGGTCGGAGCCCGGGGACGTCGACCTACGTCGGGCTCACGCGACTGATCGTGAGGCCGACGTAACCGGCCGAGGCCGCCGTCACTCGTCTCGGCGCGAGGTCCGCCAGTTCATCGCGCGGACTCGCAAAGAACGCGAGCGTGGCCTGGGCGTCGTGGTAGGCACCATGAACGATCGGATCGGCGGTGAATCGGACCAGGCGCGGGTCAGCCGGCGTTGCGGCTTCGCCAAGGATTGAGGGCAAGCCGAGCAGGCCGAATGTCGGCTGCTTGAGGAGTCCGAGACGCGGTGCTGGGCGACCCGTGAGCGTGAAGGACGCCTCCGCCAGGCGCCGGTCCTTCACCGCGAGCGACGCACCCAGGCGCGTCCCGACGACGAGTGGCGCCGCCGCCGGATGATCGAGCGGCAGGCTGCGCGTCACCCACACGCTGCCGGACTTCTTGGGCAGGCCCTGGAGCCAGCCACGCATCAGCGAGATGTCCTGGTCGACGTAGATGAACGGGCAGAAGTTCACGAGGGTGCCGTCGCGCTCCGCCTCGACGACCACGAACGCCTCGCGATACTGGGCGTAGATCGGGTCGAGCAGTTCGGAGCCGTCCGACGTCGACTGCCAGTCAGCGAAGTGCACGGCCGCCCGGCCGGTGGACTGTCCGAACCCGGATGGCAGGAAGTCGGCTGCCG
>CAYRTS010000101.1:3333-9538 GCA_964427285.1 uncultured Anaerolineaceae bacterium | reverse complement strand
ATGATCGTCCCGTTAATGAACAGGGACGCGGCGTAATTGATTCCGGCGACGATGGCGAACTGGCCGATCAGGTTGAGCCACGCCGTCCACCAACCCCAGTTCTTGTTCTTCATCCGGCTGGCCCAGTAGTAGAGGCCGCCGGCCGTCGGGTAGGCCGAGGCGACCTCCGACATGGACGCCGCGATCGCGAGCACGAAGACGGTCACCAGCGGCCAGCCGATCAGGACGGCAGCGGTACCGGCCCAGGCCAGCCCGTAGTCGTACAGGATGACCGCGCCGGTCAGGATGCTGATGATGCTGAAGCTGATCGCGAAGTTGCTGAAGCCGCCCATCGAGCGGAACAGCTCTTGCGCGTAGCCGAGCTTGTGCAGGTCCGCGACGTCCTGCTTGATGGCCTCTTCGCGTGATCGAGCCTGGGTCATCGAGTCCTCCCTCACAAGAACCTCGACCGCCATGCGGCGGCCCGGCGCCGGGGCCTCCTCCGGACTGGCGGGACTATACGCGCTGAACCGGGGCGTTGGAAGGCCCGCGGTCAATAGAGCATCGTTGTCCCGGTGGGAAAGACGAACTCGAAGGCGGACGGCGACAGCGGTGCGTCGGGCGCGAACTCGACAGCCTCGGCGTGGCGCGTCGTCTGGCCCCCGATCGATTCGACGAGGCGCAGGATGGCGCCGGTCTCGCGGTCAACGGCGATCGAGATGTGAAAGTCGGGGCGATCGGCCGCCAGCTCCGTGGTTCGCGGGTGGTCGCACTCGACCACGATGATCTCGCGGCCGGCCAGCCGATCCGAACCGGCGATCCTGGACCGGCCCGTCGACAGGACGTTCTGGCACAAGCCGGCCGGATGGATAAACGTCTCCGGCAGCGTCTCCGTCGGCAGGCCCGTCAGCGGCTCGTAGACCTTCGCGGATCCCGGGAAGTCACGATCGTCCAGGCCGCGCGGGCGGTTGCGGATCGGACGGTGCGTCCCCAGCTTGTGGGCGGCGGCGTAGGTCCGCACTGTCTCGCCGTCCGAGATCCAGATGTCGTACTCGGCTTTGGCGCCGTCGGCCTCGCGAGTTGTGGTCACCTTCGCACGGCCTGGGTGGCGAACGGCGACCTCGAGCGTGGCTGACTCTTCGCCACGGGCGGTCTCCGTGCGCTCAACGATCCGCATTCGGAGCGTGGCGAACCGCAGCTCAGCGTCGCGCATGAAGTCGAACAGCTCGCCGACGCTCGGCAGCCCGCTGGCGAGCGCAATGACGGCGGGCAAACGTCGCCCGTCGGCAAGGGCGGGCATGGCCGCGGCGCGATCCCAAGGTCGGATGGATGTCATCGCCGCCGGATTGTACCTACCCCTTGACACGCCGTGGCCGCGGGGGGTATATATCGGGGCACGTTATATCGCGCAAGGCAGTAAGGAGTCCGGTATGTCTGGTCGGGATCGCTCACGTCGCCTCCTCGCCCCGCTCGCCGGGATTGCCGCGCTGGCCTTCACGGTTGGTGCCGTGGCTGCCAGTGGGGCCTGGCACGCACGCGCAACGATCGTCAATGGTGCGGGCACGACCATCGGTTGGGCGCGGTTTGTTGAAGACGCCGATGGCCGTCTCCACGTCAACGTCAAGGTCGAGGGGCTGACGCCCGGTCTTCATGGCATCCATGTTCACGGGATCGGGTTATGCGAGGGTCCGGCGTTCACCAGCGCTGGCACCCATCACAATCCACTCGGCGCGCTCCACGGGCTCGACGAACCAACAGGGGCGCACGCCGGCGACCTGCCAAACCTTGTCGTGAACGCCGAGGGCCGCGGCCACCTGAATGTCGTATCTGACCGTGCGACACTGTCGCTTGGAACGGTGTCCGTGTTCGACGGCAACGGCTCCGCCCTTGTCATCCACGCGCTCGAAGACGACCAGGAGTGGACGAGCGCCACGGGCAACAGCGGCGCCCGGGTGGCCTGCGGCGTCATCAACCCGGACTGATGATCGCCACGATGTAGGTCAGAGGAGCTGAACCATGAGTGACGGCATGATGGAGTTCGGGCGGTTCGCGGAACCATCGCTGTACATCCTCGTGTCGCTGAGCGAGGGTCCCAAGCACGGCTACGCGATCATGACCGACGTCGAGGAGATCTCCGGCCTCCCGCTGGGCCCGGGGACGCTCTACGGCGCGCTTGCGAGGCTTGAGCGTCGGGGCCTGATCGAGGCGCTCGAACCTGAAGAGCGCCGCCGCCCGTATCGGCTGACCGGGCTTGGCGAGACGACCCTGAAGGTCCAACTCGACGGCCTGGCCGGGTTTGCGCGGACCGGTCTCGAGCGATTGCGAGGTACGTCTCGATGAACCGCCTTGTTGGGCTCTATCCCCGCCAGTGGCGAGATCGATACGAGGTCGAGTTTCTCGGCGTCATGGAGGCACGGCGGCCATCCATCGGGGATCGATTGGACATCGTCCGCGGCGCCGTCGATGCTCGGCTCCATCCGCAGATTCCTGCCACGGGCGACCCAGCGCCCGGCACTCCACGCCGAGTCAGGGTTGCCGGGCTATTGACCATGGTCGGTGGCGCTGGCTGGCTGGCATGGATGACGTTCACCCTCCGCTACTTCCGTGGGTGGGGTAGTGGGATGCCGGAGCACGCCGAACTCGGGATGGCGATCTCCTTCCTGACGTTCCTGGCGCTGACGAGCGCAACGATCGTGATCGCCGTGGCGTTCGACCACTCGATGCCAGCCAAGGGCATGGTTGGCGCGATCCTTGCGGCGTTCGGCTTTCTGATGGCGGCACTCGGCGGCGGCATGCTGATCCTGTTCGGATTTGTCGGTGTCGTCCTGCTCGCCTGGTCACTCTCGGGCCGGGTCATTCCACATTGGCTGGCCTTCGCCTGGATTGGGACCACGGTGCTTACGTGCTCGGCGATGGTCGCATTCGTCGCTGGCAACGGTCGGGACGTTGGGCTCCTCGCCCTGGGAATTCCGTTCGGGATTACCTGGCTGGTCGTTGGAGTGCGCATCGCTCTCGGCCGGCCGCCGGTTTCGGTAGGCACAGTCGGATGAACCGGCTGATCGAACTCTATCCGCGCGCCTGGCGGGATCGCTATGAGGCCGAATTCCTGGGGGTCATGGAGGCGCGCATGCCGTCGCTCGGCGATCGGGTCGACGTCGTCCGCGGCGCGATCGACGCTCGGCTCCACCCGCAGGTCGTCGGGACTGGGTCTGCAGATCCGGCGCCAACTCGTTCCGCGCGTCTCGGCGGCGTCCTGGCCGTTGTCGGGGGCTCACTCTGGGCGGTCGCCGGGATCGCATTCAACACCACGATGGTCAACCCGTCGTTGGGATACAAGGAGGTTGGTACCGTCGGCGCCATTTGGGTCGGAGCAGCAATCGTGACGGGGCTAGCGGGCCTGGCCGTGGCCCGATCGATGCCCGAGCGACCCGCTGTCATGGCGAATACGGCGCTCGCGGCCCTGTTCGGCGGGCTGACCATGCTCCTGCCCTGGCCGGTCGTCGCCCTGGGATTCATGGCCACGTGCGTGGCGACGTCCCTCTTCGCGCTCATGGCTGCTTCGCGGGTCGGCGTGACAGGGCTCCTGCTCGCGATCGCGGCTGTTCTCGCACTGCTATTCAACACCGAGGACCAGCGTGCCCTGCTGCTTATTCCGCTCGGAGTGGCCTGGATCCTGTTCGGCGCCGTCGTCGCGCTTCGTCGGGCGCCGGCTGCCGTCGACTCCCTGCCGAAGGGCACGTGACTGGGCGCCATACGGAAGGCATGACCTTGGATCGATTGGAAGGTCGGCGAGGTGACGAGTGCCATTTGATGTCAGTCAGAGCATCGAGATCGAGCGTCCCGCTCACGAGGTCTGGCCCTACCTGATCGCTTTCGAGCAGGTGCCGCTGTGGGAACACGGCATGGTAGACGTCCGCCAGGTCACACCCGGCCCAGTGGGAGTCGGAACCGAGGTGCTCGCCCGGCAGATCTACGCGGGCCGGGAATCGCTGTTGCGTGGGTTCGTCACGGCCTTCGAGGATGGGCGAGTTGCGACGATGGCCCTTCGCGGCGGTCCCTTCGATGGGTTCACGGTCGCGTACATGGTCGAGCCCATCGATGCCAATCGTTCGCGAGTGACGCATCGCGGCCTCCTGCCTTTTGGTGGCGGCCTTCGGCGGCCCTTGGCGGCCTTTGGCGGCCGCGCCAGCCACCGGGTCCCCGGTCAGCCGCCGCCCGCGGCTCCCGTCCCGAGGCCCGGCTCCGTCATGGCGGCGGGATCGAGCAGCCGGTCGAGCTCAGCGGCATCCAGGCCGTGCTCGAGCCCTAGCTCCCGGATCGTTCGCCCGCTCTTGAGGGCATCTTTTGCCAGTGCCGCGGCCGCGTCGTAGCCGATGACCGGCGCCAGCGCGGTGGCCAGCATCAGGCCCTGTTCCACGAGTTGTGGTCCTCGGTCCGTGGCCGCCAGCCCTTCGACACAGCGCGCGCTGAAGTTGTCTGCCGAGGTCGCCAGCAGCGAGATCGACTCCAGGAGCGCAGCCGCGGCGACGGGCATCATGACGTTGAGCTCCAGGAAGCTGCCGGTCTGCGCGAACGCCATCGTGGCGTCATTGCCGATCACCCGCGCGACGACCATCGTCAGGCTCTCGACGATGACCGGGTTCACCTTGCCGGGCATGATGCTCGACCCCGGCTGGGTCTCAGGCAACGCAAGCTCCCCTAGACCCGCGCGCGGGCCCATCCCCATCAGCCGAACATCCGAGGCGATCTTCCAGAGGCTTAGCGCAATGGTCCTGATGGCCCCGTGGGCCGCGATCGGGGCGTCCAGGGTCGCCTGGGCGTGGAAATGGTTCGGAGCCTCGCGCACCGCCAGCCCCGTCAGCGCCGACAGGCGCGCACATGCCCGAAACGCGTACTGCGGGTGGGCATTGATGCCGGTACCAACGGCCGTACCGCCAAGCGGGACCACCAGCAATTCTGCCTGGGCCGCGCGCGCTCGCCGGAGCGACTCCTCGAGCTGCCCCGCATAGCCCCGAAATTCCTGCCCGAGGCGGATCGGGGTGGCGTCCTGCAGGTGAGTCCGGCCCGTCTTCACGACCGGCCAGAATTCCTGCTCGCGGGCGACGAGGGCCGTGTGGAGCCGTTCCAATCCGGGGATCAGGGCTTCCTCGATCGCCATCGCCGCCGACAGCTGCAGCGCCGTCGGGATCGTGTCATTCGAGCTCTGGCAACGATTCACGTCGTCGTTCGGGTGGACCTTCCGCCCGAGCCGCTCCGAAGCGAGATGCGCGATCACCTCGTTCATGTTCGTGTTGGTCGATGTGCCGGAGCCGGTCTGGTAGATATCGATCGGGAATTGGTGATCGTGCGCTCCCGCCGCGACCTCCCCGGCGGCGGCGGCGATTGCGCCGGCGACGTCCGCCTCGAGGAGCCCGAGTGTCGCGTTGGTCTCCGCCGCGGCCAGTTTGATCAACGCCAGGGCCCGAATGAACCGGCGCGGGAAGCGTTGACCCGAGATCGGGAAATTGAGCACCGCACGCTGGGTGGAAGCGCCGTACAGCGCATCCCCGGGAACTTCCATCTCACCCATCGAATCGCGCTCGACGCGGGTGGCTGGACGAGCGGTGCCGGTCATCCCCGGATTGTAGGGCGCGGGTGGTCCGGGACGCCATTTTGGCCGCCCGCCCTACACTCGGGCGTATGCAGGCCGCGACGACAATCGAGCCAGACCTCTTCCGCCGAGTGATGGGTCATTTCGTGACGGGAGTCACCGTGGTGACCACATTCGATGGCGAACGACCGGTTGGGATCACGGTCAACGCGCTCAGCTCCGTTTCGCTCGTGCCCGCACTGGTCCTGGTCGCCCTCGACCGGCGGCGGTTCATGACGCCCATCGTCTCGAGGACCGGCCGCTATGCGGTCAATGTCCTCGCCGAGGACCAGCAGGCGCTGTCCGATTGTTTCGCCGGCGCCTCGGTCACCCCGGACCGCGACGGGTTCTGCGGGGCAGCCTGGCGACCCGGCCCAACTGGTCTGCCACTCCTCGACGGGGCGCTCGCCCACCTCGAATGCACCGTCACCGGGACGTTCAGCGCGGGCGACCACGACCTCTTGATCGGACGAGTCGATGCGCTCGGCAGCGAGGAGCCCCATCCGATGCCGCTCCTCTACTACCGGCGCCAGTACCTGCGCATCCAGCAGTCGGCGAGCGCCAGGGTAGAGGGCAAGCCGGAGCGCTAGGAGGCTG
>CAYRTS010000101.1:0-3233 GCA_964427285.1 uncultured Anaerolineaceae bacterium | reverse complement strand
CGCTGGCCTCTTCCCAGCTCGTGGATACTGTCGGGACCACAGCCGAGGAGCGTTCGCCCCCGATGTCAGCACAACCTGCGAGTTCGCCGACGGATCACCCGTCCGAGAGCCACCGACAACTGGTCTCCGTCGCGCTCCCCGCGTCTGCCGCAGGCCCCGGCGAGTCGCCGATGGCCCTCCCTGGTGTCGCCCTCGTCACCCTGGACCGGCCGGAAGCGCTCAACGCACTGAGCTTCCAGTTGCTCGACGACCTGGCCGCCGCCCTCGAGACGCTCGACGCCGATCGGGCCTGCCGCGCGATCGTCATCACCGGCTCCGGCAGTCGGGCCTTTGCTGCCGGCGCAGACATTCGCGAGCTTGCCACGCAGACCTACGCCTCGCTGCGCGATGGGCGACGGTTCGAAGCCTGGGATCGCCTGGCCGCTATCCGCCTGCCGATGATCGCCGCGGTCCGCGGGATGGCGCTCGGCGGTGGCCTGGAACTCGCGCTGATCTGCGACATGATCGTGGCAGCCGACGACGCCCGGTTCGGTCAGCCTGAGATCCGGATCGGGATCATGCCAGGCGCCGGCGGCACCCAACGCCTGACCCGTGCAATCGGCAAGGCCCGGGCGATGGAGATGATCCTGACCGGCGAATCGATTGATGCCCGGCAGGCCGAGGCCCTCGGCCTGATCACCCGGGTCGTCCCGGCCGAGACCACGTTGGACGTCGCCCTCGAGATCGGAGCACGGGTCGCGGCGCTGCCGCCGCTCGCCGTGCGGGCCGCCAAGGCGGCCGTCCTCCGCGCCCATGAGGAGGGCCTCCGGGCGGGCCTCGCCGGCGAGCGCGAGGCCTTCTTTCGCCTCTTCGACACGGAAGATCAGACCGAGGGCATGACCGCATTCATCCAGAAGCGTTCCCCGACCTGGTCGGGTCGCTGATGGCCTACCGAGGAGGGACGGCCCGCATGGACAGGGACCCGGGCGGACATGACGTGGGGCGCGACGTCGAGCGTGACTTTGGTGACGAGCCGCCGCCGGCCATTCGTGACGCGCCGCCCGACGATCTGACTCCGGTTGATGCATCCGCACCCGTCGGCAGGCATACGGCGCCAGCTCGATCGTCCGCCCGCGCAGCCGACGCTCCGGAGCACAACTGGGCCCACGCACAGCGGGTCATCTACCCCGCCTTCCGACCAGTTGGCACCAAGGGTCTCGCCCTCGACTCCATCAACCTGGCGACGCTGATGGCGCATTCGGCGCAGAGCCACGCGCAGCCCATCATCGACGAGGGCCCCGGCGGACTGCCGGTCGTGTACACGATCTCTGCCGAAGGCTTCGATATCGTGGTCAATGGCGATCACCTCCTGTCATGGGCGGTGGATCCGGCGGCGATCCAGGATGCGGCGCTCGCGAACCTGGCGAGGTGGTCGTCGGGAGCCGACTGGACGAGCGAGATATCCGGGGACCGGCGATTGGTCAGCTCGGCGACGGGCGATGGTTGGGACGCCGCGAGACTGCTCCTGCCCGAGGCAGCAGCGCGGTTCGCCATGGAACTCGGACCGTTTGGCCGGATCCTGGTCGGGATCCCGGAGCGCCACCTGCTCACCGCCGGCGCCCTGGGTCCGAACGACTCCGAGTTTGCGGCTCTCTTTGCCGACTTCGTCCTGGAGCAGTCGGGCGGCGCCGACGAGCCGATCGATCGACGCCTCTTCGAGCTGGTCGACGGACGCCTCGTCGTCTTTGGCGAGGTCACGCCCGGTCTCTGAGGCGGGGCACGGCCAGGGGCGGGGCTAGCGACCGGCCGTACAATCGCGTTCATGACTCGCGACCTTCATCGCCAGCTCCGCGATGCCTGGATCGTCGAAGCCGTCCGGACGCCGATCGGCCGGTACGGCGGCGCCCTGGCAAGCGTTCGCCCCGACGATCTCGCGGCCGCCGTGATCCGGGCCGTCGTGGACTGGTCGGGGATCGATCCGGCCGTGATCGAAGATGTGATCCTCGGTTGTGCCAATCAGGCCGGAGAGGACAACCGGGATGTGGCTCGCATGGCGGTGTTGCTCGCCGGGCTCCCGGTCGAGGTCGGGGGGCTGACCGTCAACCGGTTGTGCGGCAGCGGGCTGCAGGCGATCAATTCCGCCGCTCATGCGATCGCGGTCGGGGATGGCGACGCGTTCATCGGTGGTGGCGTCGAGTCGATGACCAGGGCGCCCTTCGTGATGGCCAAGGCCGACGCCGCCTGGGACCGGGGTCCGCGAGACCTCCAGGACACGACCCTGGGCTGGCGCTTCGTCAACCCGAAGCTGGCCGCAGCGCACTACCCGTACTCGATGGGTGAGACCGCTGAGAACGTCGCCGAGCGCTGGGGAATTGGCCGGGACGTGCAGGACGCATTTGCACTCGCCTCACAGGAGAAGGCGATCGCAGCGATTGAGAGCGGCCGGTTTGATGACCAGATCGTGCCCATTTCTGTGCCGCAGCGAAAAGGCGACCCGATTGTTGTGGCGCGCGACGAGCACCCCCGGGATACCTCGGCCGAGGCGCTGGGGCGGCTGCGGCCGGCATTCCGCGAAGGCGGGACGGTGACCGCGGGGAACGCGTCCGGGATCAACGATGGCGCCTCGGCGGTGCTCCTGGTAGACGCCGGGCGGGCGCGCGAACTCGGCCTGAAGCCGATGGCCAGGGTCGTGGCCACGGCCGTCGCGGGCGTGGACCCCGCGGTGATGGGGATCGGGCCGGTGCCGGCCACCCGCAAGGTCCTGGCACGGGCCGGAATCACGGTCGCGGATCTCGATCTCGTCGAGATCAATGAGGCGTTCGCGTCCCAATCGATCGCATGCATCAGCGAGCTTGGCCTGGATCCCGCCAAGGTCAACGTCAACGGCGGCGCCATTGCATTCGGGCATCCGCTGGGGATGAGCGGCGGGCGGCTGATCACGATGCTGGCCCACGAGCTGCGCCGAACGGGCGGCCGCTACGGTCTGGCCACGATGTGCATCGGGGTCGGTCAGGGGATCGCCACCGTCATCGAACGGATCGACGGGTAGACGTCGCCGTCCGATCGTCCGCATTGGCGGCGCCTGCAGCCGCCCAACCAGGGTCCGCCCAACCAGGTCCGCTCAACCAGGTCCGCCCAACCAGGTCCGCTCAACCAGGGTCCGCCCAACCAGGTCCGCCCAACCAGGTCCGCTCAACGAGGTCCGCCCAACCAGGGTCCGCCCAACCAGGGTCCGCCCAACCAGGGTCCGCCCA
>CAYRTS010000100.1:0-9633 GCA_964427285.1 uncultured Anaerolineaceae bacterium | reverse complement strand
GTCCACGTTGAGCAACTGCGCCGGATCGGCGTCCAGGTGCGAGGCGTTCTGGGTAGCACGCCGGAACGCGGCCAGGCCAGGGCGGAAGCCATCGGGGTCGCACGAGCCTACGCCAGCCTGGATGCGCTGCTGGAGGACCCGACGGTTGAGGTGGTGCACATCACCTCACCCAACCACCTGCACGTCCGGCAGGCCAAACAGATCCTTGCCGCCGGCCGGCACGTGGTCTGCGAGAAGCCCATGGCGATGTCCGCCGCCGAGTCGACGCAGCTGGTCCAGCAGGCCGAGCGAAGCGGGCTGATCAATGCGGTCAACTTCAACATCCGCTTCTACCCGCTCCATCAGCACGTTCGCGAGCAGGTGGCAGGTGGCCAGCTCGGCGATGTCCGGTTCGTGACCGGACACTACTTCCAGGATTGGCTCCATCTAGAAACGGACTGGAACTGGCGCCTCGACCCGGATCAGGGGGGTTCGCTCCGGGCCGTAGGCGACATCGGTTCGCACTGGCTGGATCTGGCGACGTTCCTCACCGGTCAGCCAATTGCGGCGGTCATGGCTGATCTCGCGACGTTTATCCCCGTGCGGGCCCAGCCGCGCGGTCCCGTCGAAACGTTTTCCACGGATCGAAGCGGGGATACGATCGAGCGCGAGATGGCAACAGAGGATGTCGCCACGATCCTGCTGCGCTTCGCGAATGGTGCGCGAGGTTCCGTTGCGGTCTCGCAGATCAGTGCCGGACGCAAGAACTCGCTCCAGTGGGAGATCGATGGCTCGATGGGCTCGGCGGCCTGGGATTCGGAGATGCCGGACCACCTCTGGCTGGGGCATCGCGAGAAGCCGAACGAGATCCTGCTGCGAAATCCAGCACTGATGGGCGTGGCCGGAAAGGCGGCGTCTGCTCTTCCCGGCGGCCATGTCGAAGGGTTCGGCGACACCTTCGGGGCGCTCTTCCGGGCCATCTACGCCGATGTCGTGCTAGGTCGCCCGGCTGATCGGCCGCCGTATGCCACCTTCGCGGATGGCCACGACGAGATGCTGGTGGGTGACGCGATCGCCGAGAGCGCCCGTCTTGGGCGCTGGGTCGACGTCGACCGCAGCGCGGTGGTGGAGTCTCGCGTTCCCGTCCCTTCGGAGGCGCGACGATGAAGCTTGGGCTCCTGACGGCTCCGTTTCCGGAGACGCCCTTGAGCGAGGTCGTCGAGTGGACCGCCGCCAACGGGTTTGAACGCATCGAGATTGCCTGCTGGCCACGGGCCGCCGGGCCCACCCGCCGGTATGCCGGCACCGCCCACATCGACGTGGCCCACCTGTCGGCCGGTCAGGCCGCGGATCTGCGGGCTCAGATCGAGGCCGCCGGCCTGACCATCTCGGGGCTCGGCTATTACCCCAACCCGCTGCACCCGGATCCGGCGCATCGCGCCGAGGTGATCGATCATCTCAAGCTGGTGATCACCGCGGCAGAGAAGATGGGCGTCCCGCTCGTCAACACGTTCATGGGTGCGGACGGCGCGAAGCACCAGGACGCGAATTGGGACGAGGCCCTGCGAGTCTGGCCCGACATCGTCAGGTTCGCCCGGGACCACGGTCGCAAGCTGACGATCGAGAACTGCCCGATGCTGTTCAGCCACGACGAGTGGCCGGGCGGGCACAACCTCGCGACCACACCACGGATCTGGCGCCGGATCCTGGAGCAGTGGGGCGACACGATCGGGCTGAACTTCGACCCGTCGCACCTGATCCTCCAGATGATCGACATACCGCGGTTCATCCGTGAGTTCGGTCCGCACATCCTTCACGTCCAGGCCAAGGATCTGATGATCGACCGCGAGGGCCTGTATGAGCGCGGAATCTTCAGCCAGGGCATCGGCTGGCAAATCCCGCGCCTGCCGGGCCTCGGCGATGTGGACTGGGGCGTTCTGTTTGCCGCGCTGTACCGGGCCGGATATGACGGGGACGTGATCATCGAACACGAGGACCGCGACTTCGAGAAGACAGACGAGCTCATCAAGCGCGGCTTCCTGCTGGCCCGCGACGTCCTGAGGCCGTACATCAAATGACAGGCGGCGAGGCATGACGGTGTCGATCGATTCGCTGACCGAGCGGGACATTGCCAAGACGATCGATCATTCCCTGCTGCGGCCCGAGCTGGACGATGCCTTCGTCGAGGCCGGCTGCCGGTTGGCCGCCGAGTACGACGTTGCGTCGGTCTGCGTCCGGCCGGCCGACGTCAGGCGCGCCCGCGCCATCCTCGCCGGCACGGACGTCGCGGTCGGAACGACCATCGGATTTCCGCATGGCAACCACCTGACCGCCGCCAAGGTGTTCGAAGCCCAGCGCGCACTGGCCGATGGCGCCACCGAATTGGACATGGTCATCCAGATCGGGGCGCTCAAGGCCGGCCGGGACGCCGACGTCGGCGCCGACATCAAGGCCATCGTGGACGTCGCCCATTCGGCTGGCGCCATCGTGAAAGTCATTTTCGAGAACGCCTACCTGACGGACGACGAGAAGATCCGGGCCTGCCGCCTGACCGAGGCCGCCGGCGCCGACTACGTCAAGACCTCGACGGGCTTCGCCCCGACCGGCGCGACGCACGACGACCTGCGCCTGATGCGGGCGAACACCTCGCCCCACGTCGGGGTCAAGGCGGCCGGCGGGGTCCGGACGCTCGATGCCCTGCTGGACGTCATGGCCCTGGGCGTGACGCGGGTCGGCGCGACGGCGACGGCCGCGATCATCGACGACTTCCGTGCCCGCAAGGCGGGTGTGACGCCCACCGCGGCGATCGCCGGTTCAAGCGAGGGTGGCTACTGATGCCCTCCACCCGTGAGGTGCGTGTCGGCATGCTCGGATCCGGGTTCATCGGCGACTTCCACGCGCTCGGCCTGCGCTACGTCGCTGGCGCCCGGGTGGTCGCGAACTACGGGGCGGGGCCCGAGCGTCGAGAGGTGTTCGCCAGACGCTTTGGCAGCCACCCGTTCGACTCGATCGAGGGCGTGTGTGCCGATCGCGACGTCGACCTCGTCGTCGTGTCCCTGCCGAACCACCTCCATCTCGAAGCTGTCCGGATAGCCGCCGAGCACGGCAAGGCCGTGGCGTGCACCAAACCGCTGGGCCGCAACGCGATCGAGGCCGGCGAGATGCTCCGCCTGGTCGAGGGGGCCGGGGTCTTCAACGCGTACCTCGAGAACGTCGTCTTCACCAGTGAGACCGTGCGGATGCGCGAGATGATCGAGGCAGGCGCGATCGGTCGACTGACCACGTTCCGGGCGCGCGAAGGCCACAGCGGTCCGCACGCCCCGCACTTCTGGGATGCCGAGCTGGCGGGGGGCGGGGCGCTGCTGGACATGGCCTCGCACGGCGCTGAGGCGGCCCGCTACCTGTTCGGCAAGGACGTGGCGGTGCGGGATGTGTTCGCATGGGGCGCCACCCTCGTCCACGGCGACCGGACCACTGGCGAGGACAACGCGGTGATGCTCGTCCGGTTCGCGGACGACCGCGTCGCGACGATGGACGTTTCGTGGTCTTCGAAGGGCGGGCTCGAAAACCGATTCGAGGCCTACGGCGACGCCGGGCGGATCGTGGAGGACATCAGCTCGACGATGCTCCGCGCGTTCATCGAGCGGCCGGCCGGCTACATCGGCGAGAAGGTCGATGCCGACACCGGCTGGGTCTTCCCGGTCCCGGACGAGCCATATGCCCACGGCCACGACGCGATGATGCGCCATGTCGTGGACTCGTTCCGCGACGGCGCGACTCCGCGCGAGACGTTCCGCGACGGGTTCGTGGTCAACGCGATCATCGATGCGGCGTATCGCTCCATGCGGAGCGGGACCTGGGAGTCCGTTCAGGCAGCCCCGGTGGGGGTCGCCTGAGATGAGCGCACCACCTGCGCTGCCCTGGGTCGATGCGGCCATCCGGCTGCTGGAACGCCTGGCCGAGACCCAGGCGGATGCCATCGAACAGGCCAGCCAATGGTGTACCGAGGCGATCGCCGCCGACGGGCTGGTCCACCTGTTCGGGACGGGTCACTCGCGGATGCCGGTGGAGGAGATGTTCCCGCGTTACGGGTCGTACCCGGGCTTCAACCCGATCGCCGAGCTGTCGATGACGTTTCACACGCAGGTGGTCGGGGCCAACGGGCAGCGCCAGGCCATGTTCATCGAGCGCACCCCGGGGCTCGCCGAGGTGATCCTGGGCAATTTCCGGTTTGGGCCGTCGGACGTGTTGATCGTGTTCTCCGCCGGCGGCACGACGGCCGTGCCGGTCGAGATGGCGCGGGGGGGCCGTCAGCGTGGGCTGCGCGTCATCGCTGTAACGTCGGTCGCCCAGTCGCTCTCGAGTGAGGTGGACCCGGTTGTCGGCAGTCGTCTGCTCGATGAGGCTGACCTCGTCATCGACCTGTGCACGCCGCATGCCGACGCCCTGATCACGGTCGATGGGCTGGACACCCCCGTGGGTCCGGGCACCACGGTCACGGCCGTCGCGATCGTCAATTCCATCAAGGTACGGACTGCCGAGCTCCTCATGGAGCTCGGCGTCATGCCACCCGTCATCACCCGGGCTTCGGTCGTAGGCGCCGAACGCTCGCGGGATCTGTTCGATGCAGCCTATCGTGAGCATTCGCGCCGTCTCGCGCGTGCCATCGACCGTGGGAGCGGCGATGGCGGGGCGCGGACACGCCAGGAGGTGACATCGACAAGATGATGCGCACGGGCCCCCCGTACGCGGAGGGCGAAGAGAGGTTCGATCCACGGCATGGCCACAACGGTCTGCCGATCGAAGAGGAGGAGTACGTATGACCAACAAGGGATCAGTCCGGGCGACGACGCTCATCGGCCTGGCGGTCGTCGCCGCAATCGCGGTCGCGGCCTGCTCGGGTGGCGCTGCGTCGCCGGCACCGAGCGCGGTCGCGTCAGCCGCGGCGATGTCGTACAAGATCGGCTTCGCCAACGGCGGCGGCGTCGGCAACGGCTGGCGCGAGTCGTCGATCTGCTCGGTCAAGGCTCAGGCGGTCGCATCCGGCCAGGTGTCGGAAGTCACCGTCATCAACCACGACACGGATGCTGCCGGTCAGCTGACCGACATCCGCGACCTGATCGCGAAGGACGTCGACGCGATCATCATCAACCCGAACGATCCGGACGCGCTCAACCCGGCGATCGACGAGGCCATCGCGGCCGGGATCCCGGTCATCGCGGTCGACGCGTTCGTCACCGCCGCGGGTGCATACAACCTGTCAAACGACCAGGTCGAGTACGCCTACCTTGGCGCCAAGGCCCTGTTCGAGCAGATGGGCAAGAAGGGCGCCGTCGTCTATATGCGCGGCATCGCCGGCCACCCGGCCGACACGGATCGCGACACCGGCTTCAAGAAGGCGCTGGCCGAGTATCCCGACATCACGGTCGCCCAGGAGGTCGTCACCAAGTGGGATCCGGCGACCGCCGTCAGCCAGATCAACGACATCATGAGCAGCGGCGTGCCGTTCGACGGCGTCTGGACCTCCGGTGTGGACTCCTCGATCGTCGACGCGATGAAGACCGCCAATCGTGAGCTCGTGCCGATCGTCGGCGCGGATAACGCGGGCTTCGTCACCCAGCTTCTCAACGAGCCGGGCCTGGTCGGCGCGGCGGTCACCAACCCGTCGGCCGTCACCGGCGCCGGTCTCGTGCTGGCCCTCCAGCTGCTGGCCGGCGAGAAGCCGGCTGCGACCACTGTCCATGTCAGCCCGGAGCTCTGGGACAACACGACCGACGCCGGCAAGGCCGCGCTGAAGGCCGCCCAGAACCCGAACCTCAACGAGCTGTGGCCCCTCGGGCTCACCGTCCAGGATTGGACCACGTACAGCGTGGATGACGTCATCGCCTGCAAGGGCCCGGGCGAGTGACCCGGACGATCTAGCTTCTAGTGGCGGGAGGATGACGGCGCCGCCGACATCCTCCCGCCCTCGTTCAACAACGAGAGGACCATGACGGAGCTTCTGCTCGAGGCGAGCGGGATCGCCAAGCGATATGGCGCGGTCGCGGCGTTGCGAGATGCATCGCTTTCCGTTCGCGCCGGCGAGGTCCACGCACTGATGGGCGCCAACGGCGCCGGCAAGAGCACGCTCGTCAAGATTCTGACGGGCGCCGTCCATCCCGACGGCGGTTCCATCACGGTGCAAGGACAGCCGTTCATGGCCCGCTCACCCGCCGACGCGCGACGAGGCGGGATCGTCTCGGTCTACCAGGAGCCGGCCGTCATCCCGGACCTGGACATCCGGTCCAACCTGCGCCTGACCAGGACCCCGGTCCAGCCGTTTCGTCACTGGCTGTCTGAACTCGGCCTCGGCGACCTGGACCTATCCGAGGTGGCTCGGGATCTGCCGCTGGCGACGCTGCGCGTCATCGACCTCGCCCGCGCGCTCGCGATTGAGCCACACGTGCTCATGCTCGACGAGATGACGGCGGCCCTGCCGGCCGACCTGACCGAGCGTGTCCTCCATGTCATCGGGAAGCAGCGAGGATCGGATCGCTGCATCATCTTCATCTCGCATCGACTCATCGAGATCGCTGCGGTCTGCGATCGAGCGACCGTGCTGCGCGAGGGCTCGACGGTCGGCGTCGTGGACATCAATGAAGGATCGGAAGAGCGCATCGTCGCGCTCATGCTCGGCGAGAGCGCCAGGGCCCCGCGGACCAAGAGTGCGACGCAGTCCGACCCGTCACGGGCGGCCGACACGACTACGCCTCGCCTCGTTGCCCGCAAGTTGCGCGTCGGGACCACGCTCAGGGACGTGTCGTTCGAGTTGCGCGCCGGCGAGGTTCTCGGCCTGGCCGCCCTCGAGGGCCAGGGCCAGGACGAGCTATTTGACATCCTCGCTGGATCCCGCCGACCCGATGGCGGCGAACTCCTGGTCGATGGGGCGCCGATCTCGTTCCGGCACCCGGCAGACGCCATCAAGGCCGGGCTCGTCTACGTGCCGGCGGACCGCGCTGAAGCCCTGCTGATGCAACGCTCCGTGCGCGAGAACGTCGCATTGCCCGTCATCGCCGGATTCCGGTCCTGGGGACCCATCGCGATGTCCGCCGAACGGATCAAGGTCAACGCCGCGGTCGCTCAGCTCCAGATCGACACCCGCGCGGTGTCCGAGGTCCGCCAACTCTCCGGCGGCAACCAGCAGAAGGTGACGATCGCGCGATGGGTCGCCGGTGGAGTCCGCACGATGCTGTGCTTCGACCCGACCCGCGGGATCGACATCGGGACCAAGCAGCAGATCTATGAATTGGTCCGGGAACTCGCGGCAGCCGGGGCGGCCGTACTCTTCTACACCTCCGAACTCAAGGAGGTCCAGCTTGTCTGCGACCGGGCGATCGTGATGTTCGGCGGACGGATCGTCGCCGAGATCCCGGTCGACGAGGCCGACGAACCCACCCTCCTGCGCGCCGCCTACGACCTGCCGCCCGATGTCCCGATGCCGGAGGAGCTCACGGCGACGGATCTCCACATCGTCGTGCCAGCGGATTTGGTCGAGCCAGGACCGTCGGTGACCAGGTGAGTGCGGCCGTGGACGCCCACACGTCCGATCGACTCGACCTCATGATGCAGGTCCGCCGTTGGTCGCAACGCAACTCGTGGACGCTGGCCCTGCTCGGGCTGTTCGCCGCGATTCTGCTGATCACGTATCTCATCCAGCCGAGCTACGGCGCCGCACAGCTCCAGGGACTTGCCATTGGGGCTCTTCCGCTCGCCATGGCAACGGTCGCCCAGGCCATCGTCGTCATCTCCGGCGGGATCGACCTGTCGGTCGGCTCGATGATGGCGCTGACGAGCGTCACGGCGGCTGTTCTGATGAAGGACCAGCCGGAGGCCTTCGCCATCCCCGTCGTCATCGGGGTGCTCGTCCTGGGCCTGATCCTGGGCATCATCAACGGGACCCTGGTCGTCGTCACCCGCGTCCCGGACATCGTCGTGACCCTGGCGATGTCGTTCGTGTGGGCCGGCGCGGCCCTCGTTGTCCTGCGCACGCCCGGCGGCGGATCGGCCGACTGGATCCGCGACATCGTGACGGGCTCGATCGGGAGCGAGTGGATCCCGCGGGCACTGGTGACGCTGGTCATCATCGTCGGGGTCATCTGGATCCCGCTGCGCCGCTCCACCGCTGGACTCGCCCTGTATGCCGTTGGCAGCCACCGCCTGGCCGCGTTTAGGAGCGGTGTCCCGGTCGAGCGGACGAAGGTGTTCGCGTACATGCTCGGCGGCCTGTTCTCGGCGTTCGGCGGCCTGGCCCTGACCGCCACGACCGGGATCGGCACGCCGGTGCCCGGCGCCTACACCCTGCTCGGGGTCGCGGCCATCGTCCTTGGCGGTGTCAGCCTGGCCGGCGGCCGGGGTGGAATCGCCGGACCGATCGTGGCCGTCTTCGTGCTCGCCCTGGTGCGAACGGACTTGACCCTCCTGGGCGTCAACTCGAACCTCTCCACCGTGATCCAGGGCGCGATCCTGATCGGGGTCGTCATGTTCGGCAGCGTCCTCACCATGCGGCGGGCTCGAACATGAGCCGTCAGGCTGAGATGGTCCCGACGGGCGGCCGTTTAGGTGGCGTGGGTGGCGTGGGTGGCGTGGGTGGCGTGGGTGGCTGGCGCACGATCCTGCGCGATCGGCCGCTCATCCCCTTGAGCGCGCTGCTGGTGGCCCTGATCGTCCTGATGGAGCTGGTCCGACCCGGCGTCGTCAGCCCGGACTGGATTGGGGTCACCATCCGGGCCGCCATCCCGCTGGCCATCCTTGGGGCGTGCCAGACATTGACCATGCTGACTGGCGGCATCGACCTCTCCGTCGGGATGGTCGCCTCCATGGCAGCGTTCATCATGGCCACCCAGACGGGCTCCCAGGGCCCGGCCATCGCGATCTTTCTGGCCATCGTCGCCGCCACCATCGCCGGCATCGCGAACGGAATCGGTGTCGGCGTGTTCAAGGTGCACCCGCTGATCATGACCCTGGGCATCGGGCTGGTAATCCTGGGATTAATGAACGTGTACCAACTCATCGTGGTGCAGGCCGGGACCACGATCCCCCCGATCGTCGAATGGCTCGGCTCCGGGACGACGCTCCCGTTCCTGCCGAACAACCTCCTCATCTTCATCCCGCTTGCGCTGCTCATCATCGCGGGGCTGCGGTTCAGCGGGTTCGGGCGGTTGCTGTTCGCGGTCGGCGACAACCCGGTCGCGGCGCGGCTGTCCGGGGTCCGGCTGTGGCAGGTCCTGCTGGCACTGTACGTCCTGTCGGCGCTACTGGCGTCCATTGCGGGCATCCTGGTGGCTGGGCTGGTCAAGACCGCGAGCCTCGCACTCGTGGAACAGTCCGTCCTGCCGGCCGTGGCGGCCGCGGTCATCGGCGGGACCTCCATCATGGGCGGCCGCGGCGGCTACTCCGGCACGATCATCGGCGCCCTGATCCTGACCGTGCTGACGAGCCTGCTGATCGCGCTCCAGATGCCGGAGGCCGTCCGCCAGATCCTGTTCGGGGCCATCATCGTCGCCGTCGCGGCTGCCTACACGCGCGTAACCGGCGATTCGTGAGCGTCCATCTCGGGCTGGACCTGGGCGTCACGAATCTCAAGTGGGCCGTTGTCGAGTGCGACGACGGCGGCTG
>CAYRTS010000099.1:4803-9901 GCA_964427285.1 uncultured Anaerolineaceae bacterium | reverse complement strand
CCTCAGTCCGGCTCGTAGCGGAAGCGGTCTCGGTCGCGAACGAGCCGACCGATGGGCTGGGCGCACTCGTGTGACAAGGCCACGATCCAGCCCTCGTCGGCCGCCTGGGCGAAGAGCTCGGCCTTGCGGACAACCGAATCTAGCGGGAAGTCGTCAAACGAGGTGACCCAGCGCGGATTGGCGGCCCACGGTCGCATCAAGAGGTCCCCAAAGAATGCCAGCGTTCGGCCGCCCGCTCCCCCACCCCGCACGAGCACGGCCTGATGCCCCATCGAGTGGCCGCCGGTCGGGACCACGGACACGCCCGGGAGGATCTCGCGCTCCCCGTTAGCCCAGCCTTCAGCACCCCACTCACGGACCAACTCCAACTCCGCCTGGATGTACGAGGCCGCCACACGGGGGTTGTCCCCGAGCGCGACCTCCCACTCGGCACGCTGGGCGACGATCGTTGCGCGCGGAAACGCCCGTCGCCCATCCGCAAGCAGCAGGCCACCGGCGTGATCGAAGTGCAGGTGGCTCATTGCCACGACATCAACGGTGTCCGGGCGGAACCCGGCGACGTTGAGCGCCGGGACGATCGCCGGTCCCTCGTACGCCCGCATCGCCACGCCCTTCGCATCGAGCCGTTCCCCGATCCCGGTCTCCACGAGGACGCGCCCGGCGGGTGTCTCGATCAGCAGGCAGTTGAGCGCCTGGCGAAGCCGGCGCTGGTCGTCAAGTTCGGCGCCCGCAATCCGATCCCACATGGTCCATGGCACCGGTCCGAACAACGTTCCGGCGTCCGAACGAAAGGTGCCGGCCTGGATCAGCGCAACCCGAACTCCCCCGCCGAGATCGCGCCCCCAGTCGACAGCATCGTTGATCGACATCGGCTTCAGGACGACGCCGACTTCGCGTTGCCTCGCTCAGCGTAGAGTGAATCAACCTCACGCTTGAGCGCTTCGAGATCCTCGAAGCTCTGATAGACGCTCGCGAACCGGATATAGGCGATCTGGTCGATCCCCCGGAGCTGCTCCATCGCGAGCGCGCCGATCCGCGACGAGGGGACCTCCGTGATCCCGCCGGACCGAAGTTCGGCCTCGATCGCATCGGCCGCGCCGTCAGCTGCGCCGTCAGCGACCGGGCGACGGGTCAGCGCCTTGCGCAGGCCAGACACGAGTCGCGATCGATCGAATTCCTGGCGCGTGCCATCGCGCTTGATCACGATCAACCGGGCCGCCTCGACCCGCTCGTATGTCGTGAATCGGAAGGTGCACCCGGCGCATTCGCGACGGCGTCGGATCGTGGCCGAGTCATCGAGATCGCGCGAGTCGACGACCCGGGTCTCCCGCTCGCCGCAGTGCGGGCAGCGCATGGCTCTCCTGGTAGACCACACCACAAGGGCTAGTGGTGCATCGCCAAGATACCACTAGATGGTGTGGTCCGAAGCTGGCGCTGGTTTCCCGGTTCAGCCTTCTGGTCCCGCCGGGGTCCGGAGGCGTTCATCGATCCGAAGTCGATCGGCGCGAAGGCTCTGCCGAACGATCGCCTCACGGGCGTGGATCAGGTTCAGGTAGCCGCGCTTGATCGACGTCTGTGCCTCGAGATCCCGGTTCCCGCGACGAGCCGATGCCAGCATCGTCGCGCCGTGGTCAACCATGGCAATCGCCCGGCTCGCCCGCTCCAGGGCGACGACGAGTTCGTCACGGATCGGGCGCGTTCGGCGGGGCCCCTTGAGCGAACGTGCCTCCTCGGTGTAGCGTTCCAGCGTTTCGGTCGTATCGAGCACGGCCTGTCCTATCAATTCGGGACCCGCCTGGTGATGGCGGACCTGGTCGATCTGAGCAGCGGCGACCCCGAGCGTCTGGTCGGCGCGCCCGGCGAGATCCCTGAGGCCGGTCTGGAACTGGCGGATCTCGCGCGTCTGCGCCGCGATCCGGGCGGTCCCGCGGAACACGACCGTCAGACCGGCAGCCAGGGCGATGAAGCCCATGATCGGCAGGAGCAGGAGGGCCACTTCCACTGGTTTGTTGGCGGTCGGGTCAGCTGGGCGGCGCGCTTGTGCGCGCTCGCAACCGCTCGAGGAGCGCCCCGCCGACCTCGAACAGGTCGCCGACGACGAGGAGATCGGCGAATTCGGCGATCGGTGCGTCGGGGTCGCGATTGACGGCCACGATCGTCCCGGCGGCCTGCATGCCGACCTTGTGCTGAATCGCTCCGCTGATCCCCAAGGCCAGGTACAGCTCCGGCCTGACGATCTTGCCGGTCTGCCCGATCTGCTGGCTGTAGCTGATCCAGCCGGAGTCGACCGCCGCCCGGGAAGCGCCGACGGCGCCGCCGAGCACGCCAGCCAGTTCACCGACGAGGTGGAAGCCGTCCGGCCCACCGACGCCGCGACCGCCCGACACGATGATCCGGGCCTCCTCGATCGCGGCGGCGGGGCCGGCTTCGCTGACCCGCTCGACCACCTTGACCGGACGCAGCGGCTCATCACTGACGGGTTCACGGGTCTCCACGGTGCCCGCTGAAGCGGCGGGCGTGGCGGTCACCACGCTCGGACGCACGGTCACGATCCCGCCACCTCCGGTAAAACCCGATGTCGTCTGGAGCTTGCCGCCAAAGGCACTCATTTCGACGACCACGCCGGCTTCACCCCACGCGACGGACGTGGCGTTGGTCAGAACGCCGAGCCCGCGGAGCGCCGATACGAACCCCGCGAGGTCTCGACCATCGGCACTCGCACCCGTGAGGATCAGCTCTGGCGCTTCGGTTTCGCCCGATTCAAGCAATCCGGCGATCACGGCGGCGGCGATCGTGGACCAGGTGTGGTCGCCGGCGCGTGGATCGGTGATGGACAGGACGCGGGGAACGTACTCGGCAAGCTCCGCGGCGGCCGCGGCCGGTTCCGCGGCGACCACGATCCCGGTGACCGTCCTGCCCGCGCTGGCCCCGAGTTCACGTGCGAGCGTGGCGACCTCGGTGCTGAGCTTGGCCAGTCGCCCGTCCGTCCCCGGCTCACCGACCACCCAGATCGCGCCCATCAGATGATCCGCCGTTGGGTGAGCAACTCGATGATCCTGGCGGCGCCCTCCTGAGCGGTACCCCTGACCACCTCGGTGGCACCACGCCGCGGGGGGACCGTGCTGCCCAGCACCTGCGTCGTGGCGACGCCACCGCCGACGGACGATGGATCAAGACCGATGTCACCGAGCGACCGTGTGACGATTTCCTTGGACCGGGCGCCCATGATCCCCTTGAGCGAGGGGTAACGTGGCTCGCCGAGGGCCTGGGTGCAGGAGATGACCGCCGGCATCCGTGCCTCGAGGAGGTCGTAGCCGGTGGCGCTGATCCGTCGCACGCGCACGGATCTGGCGGGCTCGTCGGGTTCGATCCGGGTGGCGTAGGACAGCAATGGCAGCCCGAGATGCGCGGCCACGGCGGCAGGAATGGTCCCGCCTACGCCATCGGAGGTGTCGACACCGGCGAGGACGAGATCGAATGCCATCGCGCCCAGGGCAGCGGCTAGGACCCGGGCGGTCGACACGGCGCATGAGCCGGCGAGCGCGGGATCGGTAACGTGAACGCCACGCGCCGCCCCCATGGCCAAGGCCTTACGCATGGTTTCGGGTGCCGAGCCCGGAGCCATCGACAGCAACGTCACCGAGCTTCCCTCGGGTCCCGCGGCGGTCAGTTTCAGTGCCGCCTCGAGCGCGTACTCATCATTGCCATTGACGACGGCCGGGACCGCAGCGCGATCAAGGCGGCCGTCAGGCCCAAGGCGCTCCCCACCCGAAGCCGGGTCCGGAACGGGTTTGACGAGGACGACGATGTGCACGTGGTCGAGTCTCCTCCCGGCGGTCAGCCGCGCTTCGGCCCGTCAGCCGTCCCTACCGAGCAGCGCCCGAGCGATCACGAGCCGCTGAATCTGTTGGGTCCCCTCGTAGATCTGGGTGATCTTGGCGTCGCGCATCATGCGCTCGACCGGGAAATCGTCGATATAGCCGTACCCACCCAGGACCTGGACCGCATCGGTCGTGACCTGCATGGCTGTGTCTCCGGCCACGAGTTTACACATCGCCGCCCAACGACTTGCCTCGGGGGCGCCCGCCTCGATTTCTACGCACGCCTTGTACAGGAGCTGGCGCGCCGCTTCGGTCCTCGCGTCCATGTCTGCGAGCATCGCCCCGACCATCTGGAAGTCACCAACCCGCTGGCCGAACTGGCGGCGCTGGCGGGCGTAGGCGATCGCCACATCGAGCGCACCCTGCGCGATTCCGACAGCCTGCGCCGCGATGCCCGGCCGGCTGCGATCGAACGTGCGCATGGCGATCCCGAACCCGTCGCCCTCCTCGCCGATCCGGTTGGTCGCGGGCACACGCACGCCATCGAACGCAAGCTCGGCGGTCGGGCTTCCGCGCAAACCCATCTTGTGCTCCAGGCGGTCGACCGAAAAGCCGGCCGCCGGGACCTCCACGATGAAACACGACAGTCGACGGTGGCGTGGAGCCGCCGGATCGGTCACGGCGAACACGGTGATCAGGTCCGCAACCGATCCATGCGTGATGAACCGCTTCGATCCGGTGATGACGTAGTCGTCGCCGTCGCGGGCGGCCATGGTGCGGGCGGCGGCGGCATCGGAGCCCGCCTCCGCCTCCGTCAGGGCAAACGCGATGAGCCATTCGCCGCTCGCGAGCCGGGGGATCCAGCGCGCCTGCTGCTCTGGACTCCCTGCGAGCAGGAGTGGCAGCGAACTCAGGGCCTGACCGGCAAGAATGAGTCCGGTTGTGGCACATGCCCGGCTCAACTGCTCGACTGCCAGGCAGACGCTGAGGAGGTCGCCCCCAATGCCGCCAAGTTCCACCGGGAATGGGAGCGCCAGAATGTCTTGCTTGGCCAGGAGCTCGCGGAGGTCATTCGGAAACTCGGCGGTCCGGTCGATCTCGGCGGCGCGCGGGGCCACGCGTGCGTCGGCGATCTCGCGAACGGTCTTGCGCAGCAGCTCCTGCTCTGGCGTCAACCGGTAGGGGCCCGGGGATGTGCTGGTGTCGGTCACTGTGCCCGATCGTAGCACCGGCTGGCACTACGGCGAATCGCCTTGTGGATCGCCGCGCGAATCGCG
>CAYRTS010000099.1:0-4703 GCA_964427285.1 uncultured Anaerolineaceae bacterium | reverse complement strand
CCTGGCCGACCACCGGCAGCCGGCGATCGGCGGGCGCCGCCGCGATTCGAGCCGCCAGAATCTCGCTGATGTCCATGGTCTTGACCGCCTGACCCCCGTCCGACGCAGCCAGTCCGTCACTCATCATGACCATGCAGAACGGGCAGGATGTGGCCAGCGTGGTTGCGCCCGTGTCGAGCACCTGTCGGGCGCGCTCGGCATTGATCCGCGTGCCCCTCGTCTCCTCCATCCACATGCGCCCGCCACCGGCCCCACAGCAGAAGGTGGTCTTTCCTGAGCGCTCCATTTCGGTGATGGTGACACCGGCCGCTCCAAGGACCGAGCGCGGGGCGGCAACCACGTTGTTGTAGCGGGCCAGGTAGCACGAGTCGTGGACCGTCACGGACCCTGGCCGATGGTCGCCGGTCGTCGACGTCGCGTCCTCTGGCAGGGTTGCCAGCCGCCCGGATGCCACCAATCCCGCGAGGTACGTGCTGTGGTGGACGACCTTGAACTGGCCGCCAAGCTGGCCGTACTCGTTGCCGAGCGAATTGAAGCAGTGTGGGCAGGCGGTCACGATGGTCCGTTCGCCCATGCCGTAGCGGTTGAGTGTCTCGACGTTGCCGGCCGCAAGGATCTGGAAGACGTAGTCGTTACCCATTCGACGCGCCGGATCCCCGGTGCAGGATTCCTCCTGGCCAAGGATCGCGAAGTGGACCCCCGCCGCGTGGAGGCAGGTCGCCACGGCGCGTGCGACCTTCTGGTTGCGCGTGTCGAATGCCGCCGCGCAGCCGACCCAGTAGAGGACCTCGAGATCGGCGAGTCCGCCCACCGCCGCGACCGCAGCCACGACCGGCACCTCGAACGGCAGGCTCCGGGTCCAGTCCGCCCGGGCGCTCGAGGGCTGGCCCCACGGGTTGCCCTGGTTCTCCATCGCCCGGAACGCCGGCGTTAGCTCGTCGGGGAACCGCGAGTCTTCCAGGACGAGGTTGCGCCGCACGCCGACGATCTTGTCGACGTGCTCGATCAGGACCGGACAGGCCTCCACGCACGCTCCGCAAGTGACGCAGTCCCACACCGCGTCGTACGGAATCGCCGTGTCGACGATCGGGCGAGCCAGCGCGGCCGGCGCCAGGGTGGTGTTGTCGAGCCCGTAGCTCTCCCGCACGATCGGCGAGTTGGGGATGATGTCGATCGTCCGCTCGGCATCCTCGGCCATGTCCCGGATGCCCATGATGAAGGTCTTGGGGTTGAGCGATTTCCCCGTGTGCCAGGCCGGACAGGCCTCCTGGCAGCGCCCGCACTCGGTGCAGGTGAACCCGTCGAGCAGGTCCTTCCAGCCCAGATCCTGCAGGGTCCGCAGGCCAAAGGTGGCGGTCTCGTCCTCCAGGTCCAGCTGGGGCAGCACGCCGCGCGGCGCGAGTTTTCGGAACCACACGTTGACGAAGCTCGTGTAAACGTGAAAGTGCTTGTTGGTGGGGATGAACAGCAGGAACGATGCCAACACGACGACGTGCGCCCACCACAGGATCACGAAGCCCAGGCGCGTCGCGTCGGGCGCCAGGGAGCGTAATGGCGCGGCCAGCACGTTATTCACGACGGCCCCCGGGATCTCGCCGTAGGCCGCCACCTCGAACGTCTGGGCGAAGAATTCCGTCGAGGCAACCAGGGTGATCATCGTCAGGATGAGCAGGCCGGTCCGATCCAAGCTCAGCCGTGACGGACGCCCGACGAGGCGGCGCCAGAACAGGTAGATGACCACGGTGAGGACGGCCACTGCGATGAGGTTCTGCAGTCCGGTCAGGAAGGTCCAGATCGCCCCGCCGAACGGCCACGACACGACCGCCTGCAGCAGCCCGCCGGTGACGATGTTGATGTTGGCGGTGAGCAGGATCGTTGAGCCCAGGAAGACGACGTAGTGGATGGCGCCTGGTCCGGTCCAGCGGAACATCTTCGATTGCAGGAGGGCGTAGCGGACCAGTCCCCACGTCCGCCGCCCCAGGTCTGCCGAGGCCGCAGGTCCCCCTGCACGCACGGCCGTGAACACGCGCAGCCGGCGCGCCATCACGAGGATGAAGAGCGCGAACGCCCCCCAGAACATGGGAAAGACGAGCGGGTAGCCCGGAACGTGCTCGAATGGGGCGAACATCACGCGGTCGGTTCTCCCGGCTTCGGTGGTCCTCCACCGTGATCGTACGGCCCGGCGAGGGTTTCGAGCGCGTGCTCCAGCACCGCTTCGATGGCCGCGAGCGATTCCAGGGCGCCCTTCGGACTCCCTGGCAGATTCACGATGAGCGACCGATCGCGGACGCCGACGACGCCCCGGGACAAATCGGCAAAGGGCGTGCTCGCGCGACCCGCGGCGCGCATCGCCTCGGCGAGACCGGGGACCTCGTAATCGATCACCGCGCGAGTTGCCTGCGGGGTCACGTCCCGGGGTGTCAGTCCCGTTCCGCCGGTCGTGAGGACCAGCGGATGGCGGGCGGCACCGTCGATGAGCGCTCGCTCGATTGACGCCTGCTCGTCCGGGATGATCAGCCGCTCGACCAGGTAGCCGAGGCCGGCGAGGCGGTCCGCGACGCCGGATCCCGAGGTGTCCTCGCGCCGCCCGGCAGCCGCCCTGTCGCTGGCGGTGATGACGAGCGCGGTGCGCATGGCCGCTACGCTCACCCGCCGCCCTTGCGCATCGGACCGGTTCGGCCCGCCATGCGGTCGCCTGGGCGACGCACCGGGCGATCATCGACGGGTGCCGGCGTACGCACCCAGGTCCCGCTGTTGCCGCCTGTCTTTGAGATCAGGCGCACGCCACGAATCTCCACGCCCCGTTCCACGCCCTTGACCATGTCGTATACGGTGAGGGCCGCGACCGATGCCGCGGTCATTGCCTCCATTTCGACGCCGGTCTGCCCGGTTGTGGCCGCTTCGGCCCGAATGCGCAGCACGCCGGCGGCGCGGTCCGGCGTGATCGCCACCACGAGGTCGGTCAGGGCGAGCGGGTGGCACAGCGGGATCAAGTCGCTCGTTCGCTTGCCGCCCATCACGCCGGCCAGCTCCGCCACGCCAAGCACGTCGCCCTTGGCGCCGCCGCCGTCGATGACCAGGCTCATCGTCTCGGGTGAGACCGCAACCGTCGCCTCAGCCACGGCTCGCCTGGCGGTGCTCGGCTTGGCCGAGACGTCCACCATCCGCGGCCGCCCGGATCGGTCAACGTGGGTGAGTCGCCGACGTTCCGATCTCGGGGCTGGTCCGCGCGCTGGGTTGTGATCCGTCATGCGCCGAGGATAGCCGCTCCGGGTCAGCCGCGATCAAGCCACCAGAGGGCGACCTCGGCGCCGGCGGGTAGGGAATCATCGGCTTCCGGAACAATCGCCAGCCCATCTGCCGCGGCGAGGGCGGAGATGACGTGGCTTCCCTGCCCACCCGCCAGCCGAATCTTCAGGCGGCCCCGCTCGTCGCGGACAGGTGCCGCATCGTCGGAACGCTCGACAATCACGCGAAGGAAGGCACGCCGACCTTGACTCTTGGTCACCGCCTCCGCCAGCACCGCGCGATCCTGGGGCCGCAGGAGATCGAGCCGACCAGCCAGTCGCCGAATCGCGGGACGCACGAACAACTCGAAGGTGACCGCCGAAGAAACCGGGTTGCCGGGCAGTCCAAAGACGAGAATGGGAGCGCCGCCACCGGGCCGCGGCGCCGTGCCAAACGCGAACGGCTTCCCGGGCTGGACGGCCACCCGCCACAGGTCGACCCGGCCGATGGTCTCCATGGCCGTCTTCACCACATCGTAGGGCCCAACGGACACGCCGCCCGACACGATCAGGACATCTGCTCCAATCTCGACGCCGCCCCGCAGTCGCTTGAGCACGTCGGCCAGATCGTCCTTCGCAATGCCGAGATCGATCGCTTCGGCACCGGCAGCGGCAACCTGGGCTCGAAGTCCGGGACCATTGGCATCCGGAATACCGGCGGGACCGAGGGCCTCCCCGGGCTCTCGAATCTCGTCCCCTGTGGCGAGCACGCCGACGCGCGGTCGGCGATGCACGATGACCTGGTCCACTCCGGCAGCGGCCATGAGCGCGACCCCCGCAGGGGTGATCGCGGTGCCGGGCACGAGCAGCGTGGCGCCTGCTTCGAGATCGCTGCCCACCGCCCGAACGGACCCGCCAAGCGCGACCGCTTCGTGGACGAGGCAGCCGGCCGGGACCGGGCCAACTGCGTCACGACCGCGGGCGCCTATCCGCCCTCCGGCGTCCTGCGGGCTCGTCAGTTCTACCGGCACGACCGCATCGGCACCCTCGGGGAGCCGGGCGCCCGTGGCAATCCGGACCGCGGTCCCGGCGATGACCGCAACGGACGGGGCGGCGCCTGCGGCGATGTCGCCGATCACGCGGAGCGCCACAGGCGCTTCCTCCCGTGCCCCCGATGTGTCCGCGGCCTGCACCGCATAGCCGTCCATCGCCGAGTTGGCCCAGGGCGGGAGGGAGACGCGCGCCGTGACCCGCGCCGCCACGACCCGTCCCAGCGACTCGGCTGTCGGCAACCGTTCCGACTCGACCGGTCCCGCTTCGGTCAGGATTGCTGCAAGCGCGGCCTCGACGCTCAGTGGCGCACGGTCCGGCAGCGCCATCACGGCTCCACCACGCCCGCGAACTTCTCGTTCCCGCGTCGCCCCGAGTCGGCGACGATCGCGCGGCGCGCGGCGGTCTGTGCCAGCCCCAGGGCAA
>CAYRTS010000098.1:0-9953 GCA_964427285.1 uncultured Anaerolineaceae bacterium | reverse complement strand
ACACCGGCACGCACCTGCTCCATCGGGCGCTGCGCAACGTCGTCGGCGAGCGAGCGCGCCAGGCCGGTTCACTGGTGACGCCGGATTACCTGCGCTTCGACTTTCCCTTCGACCGTGGGCTGACCCACGACGAAACCGATGCCGTCGAGGATGAGGTCCGCAGAATCATCCGCGACGACCGACCCGTCTCGATCACCTTGATGGGCATGGCGGACGCGATCGAGGGGGGCGCGGACGCTTTCTTTGACGAGAAGTACGGCGAGACGGTCCGCACGATCCGGGTGCAGGACTACAGCTTCGAGCTGTGTGGCGGCACGCACTGCCGGGCGAGCGGCCAGATCGGCGGCTTCCTGATCACCGGCGAGCGCAGCATCGGGTCTGGCATGCGCCGCATCGAGGCGGTCACCGGAGCCGCCGCCGACGCCCTCGTGCGCGACAGGTTCCGCTCCCTCGAGCGGGCTGCCGAGGCGGTCGGCGCGCAATCGCCCGAAGCGGTACCGGCCCGGATCGCCGCGTTACAGGACGACCTTCGAGAGACAAGGCGCCGACTCAAGGCCGGGTCGGGGTCCGCCCTGCCGAAGCCAGGCGAGCTGGCGGCCGCCGCGGCCGAGATCGCGCCGGGCGTGCGGCTCGTCGCGCAGGCGATCGCCTATGAATCAATGGATGCGCTCAAGGCAGCGGCGCGCGACCTGAGCGACGTGCTTGGGTCGGGCGTGGTCGCGCTCGCGCTCGATGCCGACGAGCCGCAGATCTTTGTCACCGTGTCCGAGGATCTCGTGGCGATCGGGATCTCGGCAGGCGACCTGGTGACGGCGGCCATGCCGAGCCTCGATGGCAAGGGCGGCGGTCGCCCGGGCATGGCCCAGGGCAAGGGGACCCGACGGGATGGCCTGGCTGCCGCGCTGGCGGCGATCCGTTCCCGACTCGAGACTGGAGCCTGATGGCGTTCTGGCGACGGATCTGGCAGCGTGACGGGCAGGAGGCCCTGGCCGCCTGCACCGCATTGGACGTCGGAACGGAGTTTGCCAAGGCGCTCGTCTTCGATATCGATGCCGCGGGCCACGGGACGGTTCGTGGGGTCGGACGCAAGCGGCAGGGCCTGTCGCACATGCAGTCCGGCACGGTCGCCGATATCGCGGCTGTCGTCGACAACTGCGCGGTGGCGCTCCAGGAGGCCGAGGAGATGGCCGGGTTTCGGCCGACCCAGGTGGTCGTCGGGATCGCCGGCGAGCTGGTCAAGGGGTTCACCACGACCCATGCCCAGGAGCGCCGGAAGCCGGATCAGCCGATCACGGAGGGCGAGCTCGGGAAACTGATCGACATCGTTCAGCGCGAGGCGCTCCAGGAGGCCGAGCGGGCCATCACCTGGGAGACCGGTCTCCCGCATGTCGACGTCCGGCTGGTCCATGCGGCCGTGACCGGGGCTTCGATCGATGGCTACGCCCTGACCAATCCCGTTGGTTTCAAGGGGCGTCACGTCTCGATCGGGATCTTCAACGCGTTCGCCCCGTTGGTCCACCTCGGCGCTCTCCAGAGCGTGGCGTCGCAGCTGGACCTGGAGCTGCTCGAAATCGTGGCCGAGCCATACGCCGTCGCCCGGGTGCTGGGCAGTGACCACATCCGCCAGGCCGGCGCGCTGTTCGTTGACGTCGGTGGAGGGACCACGGACGTGGCGCTGGTGCGCAAGGGCGGGATCGAAGGGACGCGGATGTTCGCCCTCGGTGGACGTGCCTTTACAAAGAGCCTGGCCGACCGGCTTGACCTGCCCTTCCCGCGCGCCGAGGCGCTCAAGGTGGACTACGCGCGCGGCATCGCCGTTGACCATGCCGCTGACATCGCCAGGATCGTGGCCGATGATGTCGGCGTGTGGGCGGCGGGCGTGGAACTGGTGATGGAGGAACTGTCGGCGGGGGATCTGCTGCCGGGCCGCATCTTCCTGTGCGGCGGCGGGTCGCGGTTGCCCGAGATCCGCGACGCCCTCGCTTCGGAAGCGTTCTGGCGACGGCTGCCGTTCGCGCGACCGCCAGAGATCACGATCATGGGGCCGGATCAGATCGACTCGATCTCCGATGCCACGGAACTGCTGGTCGACCAGCAGGATGTCACGCCGCTGGGGCTGGCCTACCAGGCGATCGAGCTGCAGACCTCCGAGGATGTCCTGGACGCGGCCCTCCGCCGTGTCCTGCGGGCGATGAAGGTCTGAGGGCGATGGCCGACGGGATCGTCTATCTCGACATCGACGACGAGATCACCTCGGCGGCGGCGCGAATCCGCGGCGTCGCGGGACGGCGGGTCGCGCTGGTCGTGCCGTATGGCTCGCGGGTGGCGACGTCCCGGATCAACTTCCGGTTGCTGTCGCGCGACGCGATGATCAACGAGAAGCAGCTGGCGGTGATCGCGGGGGATTCGGCCACGCGGGCATTGGCGGCATCGGCGGGCCTGCCGGTGTTTGGCTCGGTGTCTGAATATGAGTCGTCGCTGACCGGTGCGGCCGACGATCCGGGCACCCCGGACGCTGCGTCGAAGCCGGTCGACCTGGTGGCCGCTGAGGCACCGGATCCTGTCGCGCCGGAGCCGCCGGAGCCGCCGGAGCCGCCTGAGCCGCCGAAGCCGCCTGAGCCGCCGAAGTCGATCCAGCCGGTCGCTACGCGGGTGCCTGCCGCGACCGTTGCGCCCGCCGTCACTGCCGCGGCGTCGTCGTCGACCAAGCCGTCGTCGTCGACCAAGCCGACGGCGCCGACCGAGCCGACCGAGCCGACCAAGCCGACGCCGACCGAACCGCCAGCAGCGGGCAGGCCCGGCCTCGACTGGACCCCGACGCTCGAGGCACCCACGCTGTGGGGCCTGCCTGCACCGACATCGAAGCCGCCCCGCGGCGAGTCAGCTGCCCCCGCCAGACGCGGACCCGACAGGGGATCGACCACCACCCCAGCGACGGCCGACGTGATCAGGGATGGGCTGCCAGCAACCCGCGGTCCCGATCCATCTCCGATCAACCCGGATCGGCCGGCTGCATCGGCAGGCCCCGGATCGCCGTTGCGGTACGTAGTCGCCCTCGGTGCGCTCGCCCTGGTCGTGCTGACCGGCGGGGTTGGTGCATATCTGGCCCTGCCGTCCGCCACGATCGTGGTGACCCCGCAACCCGAGGGCCTCACGCCCGTGGTGATCACGGTCACGGCAGAGCCGACGGTGACGGCCCCTGATTCGGCCGCGCTGGTCATCCCGGCCCAGACCGTCACCTTTGAGGTGAGCGCCAGCCAGTCCTTCCCGGCGTCCGGCAAGCGGATCGAGGAGTCGTCGGCCAGCGGCACGGTCCGGTTCGAAAACCTCGATTTCCTGCGGACCAACGTCGTCCCGTCTGGCAGCATCGTCAGCACCAACGCCGGCGCCCGCTTCAGGACGACGGCGGCGGTGACCGTCCCAAAGGCCGACATCGTGGGCCTCACCGTCTTTCCCGGCCGGATCGAAGTCAACGTCACCGCGGTCGAGCCCGGAACCGCCGGCAATGTCGAACCAAACACGATCGTGATTGTGCCCAGGGGTGAGGACCCCAAGGCACTCAAGGTCGTCAACAAGGGCCCGACTACGGGCGGGACCCGCGAGGAGTTCCCCGTGGTGGCCCAAAAGGATGTCGACGCCGCTCTCGAAGCATTGACCGTGGCCATCGAGAACTCCTTCCGCGCTCGCTTGGCGGATCCGTCGCTGCAACCGTCCGGAACGACCCTGCTGATCGAAACCGCCGTGCTTGGCGAGGCGACACCCAGCGAGGATCCGACCGCGTTCGTCGGCCAGGAGATCGAAGCCTTCACGCTTGGCCTGGGTGCCTCGGCCACCGTGCTCGCGGTCGACCCTACGCCGATCGAGCCGATGGCCGAGGCGCTCGTGCGCGCATCCGTCGAACCGGGCTTCGAACTTGTCGCGGGATCCATCGGGGTCGAGGTCGGCAAGCCGATGGTCACGGGAGGCTCGATCGAATTCCAGGCGACCGCGACTGGACGACAGATCGCCATCCTTGACCCAGCCGAACTCCGGGGACTGGTGCTCGGCAAGCCGCTGGCTGACGCGCGCGAGATCCTGGCCCGTTACGGCTCGGTTGAGCTGACCGCCTGGCCGGACTGGGTCGTGTCCATCCCGACGGTCCCGGATCGGGTGACCCTCCGCATCGAGCGCAGCGTCCCGATCGAGACTGCGCCGCCGGAGACTGCGCCGCCGGAGACCGGGCCGCCGACCGGTTCGGGTTCGGCACCGTGAGCAGTCTCCTCGGGATCGACCTCGGTGAGCGCCGAATCGGGCTCGCGATCGCCGACGATGACGGCTCGGCCGCGCGCCCGCTCCAGACCCTGCGACGTCATGCGCGCCCGGAGCTCGACGCCGCCACGCTGGCGATCCTGATCGAGCAGCACGGGGTCGTGGAGCTGGTTGTGGGCCTGCCGCTTGAGGCGTCCGGGGCGGAGGGGCGGCAATCGGCGATCACGCGTACGTGGGCCGCGGCGATGGCTGAGCGTCTGGCGCTGCCCCTGGTCCTGCGCGATGAGCGGCTGACCAGCCACCTCGCCGAGCTCCGCCTCGGCCCGATGAAACGAGGTCGCTCAGGGGGGCCGCCCAGCAAGACCCAACGCGACGCGCATCGTGCCCGCGTGGACCGCGAGGCGGCGGCGATCATCCTCCAGGACGAACTGGACGCGCGCGCCGGCACCCGCCCGGAGGCAGGGGCATGACCATCCGCTCCGGCCGTCGCCCTCGGGACGCTCGCGACTTCAAGGCCCGGCCGTACGATCCCGACGCCTACGCCACGGAGCCGCCTGACGAATTCGGCGAGCCACCTCGCCGTCGACGCGGGGGTGATGACCAGGGCGGGGGCGGCGGCCCGCTGAGCGGGCTGATCGGGCTCGTCAGGTTCGTGGTGTTTGCCGCGATCCTGGCCGGATTTGTCCTGGTCCTGGCTCTCACCGCGCTCCGCCCGGTGGTCAACAGCGTGGTCCTCGATCTCGCGCGGGACAATCCGGCGGCCCTGCAATTGCCATTCGTGAAGGAGATCGTGCGCGAGGACCTGGGCGTCCTGTTGACCGATCCAGTCTCGGCCGATCCAGCTCAGGTGGAATTCGTTGTCGCGGAAGGCGACACGGCGACCTCGATTGCCGATCGCCTTGAGGTGGGTGGGCTACTCGCAGACCGCCGCGCCTTCATCTTTCTCGCCACGGAACGTGAACTGGCTGGGTCACTGCGGATCGGAGACTATGTGCTCCGGCGGAACCTGACGCCCGATCAACTGGTCAGCGCGTTGCTGGACCCCCCGGTCATCGCGTTCGTCGATATTTCGCTGCGGACGGGGCTGCGCCTCGAACAGGTCACCGCCAAGCTGCAGACCCTCATCGGTCTGGAACTCGATCCGCGCGAGTTCTATGAGCTGGCGACGGCGCCACCCGCTGCCCTGATCGCCGACTACCCGTGGCTCGCCAGGATCCGGGAGGACGCGCCCGATGGCGTCTCCCTCGAAGGGTTCCTATGGCCGTCGACCTATCGGGTTCGTCCGGATACCACCGCGGAGGAACTGATCCGGCTGATGCTGGACAACTTCGTAACGAACGTGGGCGCGGACCGGCTGGCCGTGCCCGCAGAGCGCGGCCTGAATTTCTACCAGGTCATGGCCCTTGCCTCGATCGTGGAGCGGGAGGCGGTGCTGGACGACGAGCGGCCCGTCATCGCGGGTGTCTACCAGAACCGGATCGACGGGATCGCTGGGGTCACGACCCGGCTGCTCAACGCGGACCCAACGGTCTTCTATGCCATCGACACGATGAAACTCGACGACCTTGCGTTCGACGGGTGGCCGCGTTACTCGTTCTGGTCGCCGCCCGGAGTCGCGCTCGCCGACGTTGTCGTCCCGGAGGCGCTCCAGGGTTTCCAGACCTACCAGACGGCGGGGTTGATCCCGTGGCCGGCCTGCACGCCCAGCCTGCCCTCGATCGACGCGGCGCTTGAACCGGACACGACCGAGGCCTTCACGTACTTTCTGGCGATCCCCGACGGCGGTGGGGCGCACGTGTTTGCCAAGACACTGGACGAACACAACGCCAATCGCAAGAAATACGGGTACCTGTAGTGCGCCAGTGGCCTGATCCGGGCGATTTCGCCTCCCCGCCAACGGCGGCCCAACGCGCCGCCTGGGAGGCTGCGGACCGTGAGGCTCGCGCGGCGCGTCTCGCGCGGCTGCGGGCTCGCTTCGCCGACGCGGGAGTGGATGCGTACTTCGGGGTCCGGGCGGAGCACATGCGCTACCTGACCGGGTTCAGGCTGGCCGAAGGCGAGGAGAAGGTCGCCGGGAACTCAGGACAATTCCTTGTCAGCGCCGAGGAGGTCGTGGTCCTGGCCGACTCGCGCTACACGATCCAGGCCCGTCGCGAAGCTCCCGACGCCCGGCTCTTCGAGGCATACCACGATCTGGCGGGCCGATGGCCTGACCTCTTGGTCTCGGTGGGCGCAAGGCGCGTCGCGGTGGAGGCGGGCTTCATGTCGCAGGCCATGTGGCAGCGGCTCGCCCAGGCCGCACCGGCGGTGGAACTTGTGCCGGTCGAGGGCTGGGTGGAGGCGGATCGGGCGGTGAAGGAGCCCGCAGAACTGGAACGGATTGCCGCGGCCTGCGCCGTGGCAGATCGGGCGCTGGCGGCGCTCCTGCCGGAGATCCGCGTCGGCGTCACGGAGTCGGACCTGGCACTTCAGCTCGAATGGCTCATCCGGACGGGCGGCGCTGAAGCCCTGGCATTTGACGTGGCCTGCCTTGCCGGTCCCGAGGCGGCGCTGCCCCATGGAGCTCCGGGCGATCGACCCGTCCTCGACGGCCAGGTCCTCCTGTTTGACTTTGGCGCCCAGGTGGGTGGCTACCGGAGCGACATGACGCGGACACTGTTCGTCGGCGAGCCCGCGGCACGTGACCTCGAGATCTACGACCTGGTGGCACGCGCTCAGGCGGCGGCAATCACGGCGCTCGAGGCAGCCGTGGGTGACTGGGCCGATGGACGCCAAGGTGAGCCCCTGCCGAGCGGCCGGGCCATCGATGCCGTCGCACGTGGCGTGATCGTCGCCGCCGGGCACGGCGATCACTTTGGCCACGGCACCGGACACGGGATCGGGCTCGCGACGCACGAGCGGCCGTCACTCGGGAAGCTTGCCACCGATGATCCGCTGCCGAGCCCAACCGTCTTTTCGGTGGAGCCGGGTATCTATCTCGAGGGCGAGACGGGGGTCCGGATCGAGGACCTCGTTGCGTTCGACCTGGCCGCCGGCCGCGTGGAGCGGCTGACGCGATTCCCGCGCGAGGTCATTGTCGTCGGGTCCTGATCCCGGTTACAGGCCGGCAGCGGTCCTGGCAAGCAGGCAGCTGACGACCTCGAGCATCTCTCCGGCCATCGGCGGCTGGTGAACGACCTCCCGTCTCCCGGTGATCGTCGCCGGCTCCAGCCTGCCGGGAAGATTACGTGTCACCCGACGGGTGATGGCGCAGTCCGAGACGACGTCGCGCCACGTCGCCCGCTACGCTGAGTCGGAGATGGTTCTCCTGCGCCGGCTGCTCCTACGACGCCTGGCCTTGCTCGTCATCCTCGCGGTTGGCGGGTGCAGTGCCCCGGTCCCCAGCGGGCCGGTGGCCTCGCCCCGGGTCTCGTGCGTCGGAATCCCCGCCACCAGATGCAACGAAGCTGTCGCCACGGTCGCGCGCTCCCTGCCCAACACGATGCCCGTCTCCATCGAGGTGACCTGCGTCGCTGGGACCTGCACGCCCGACTCGGGCGCGATGGATACCGTCGTGACGCTGGCCGACGGCAGCCAGCTTCGCTCGACCACGGTTCAATGGTCGGGCGGTGGCGGTGGCAGCACCAGTGGTGGCGGCGATGGCACCAGTACCGGCGAGCCGCCACCGGGCGTCAAACCGGTGCCCGCACCCGCGGGGACCAACGCCCCGGTGCTCGATCCGGGATTCCCCGTTGTGCCCGTCGAGCCAATCTGCCAGGGCGTCCCGGTCTCAATGTGCCGGACCATGGCCGAAACCGCGTTCGGCGAGGTGCCTGACGAGGAGGTCGCCGGAATCGTCGTTCGCTGTGGCCAACAAGCGTGTACGGACGAGCATGGCGCCGGCGAGACCGAGGTGACCTATGCCGACGGCCAGGTCCGCATCAGCACTTGGGAGTACCAGGGCGGCTGACCTGTCGGCCACGGCGCGGCGGTCGGCTACAATCGCGACTCGAACCCCAGAAATGAGCCCGATCCACCGATCAGCCCGACCCGCCGATCAGCTCGACCCGCCGGCCGTCAACCCAGGAGCCCACCCGATGATCAGTACCGGCGAACTGAAGAAGGGCGTCACGATCGAGCTTGACGGCGAGCTCTGGCAGATCCTCGATTACCACCACATCAAGATGGGTCGCGGTTCCGCTCAGGTGAAGATCACGCTGCGCAACATCAAGCGTGGCCAGACCGTGGAGCGCTCCTTCCAGGCCGGCACGAAATGGCCGCGCGCCTCGATGGAGAAGCGCCCGGTGCAGCATCTGTACCGCGACGGCGATGACCACCATTTCATGGACACGGACACCTACGACCAGTTCATGCTCACCGCGGCGCAGCTCGGCGACACCGCCCAGTACCTGACGGACGGGATGACCCTCGATCGGACGAGTTACCAGGGCGAGACAATCGGCGTGGAGCTGCCGGTCACGGTGGATCTCAAGGTCGTCGAAACCGAACCCGGCTTCGCCGGCGACACCCAGTCCGGTGCACGCAAGCCTGCGACGACCGAGACGGGCATGATCGTCCAGGTCCCGATCTTCGTGGAGCCCGGGGATACGATCCGGGTCGATACGCGGACGGGCGAGTACCAGACGCGCGTCTGAGGTGGCGGAGCCGAGCGCTCCTCCGCGCGCGCCCGGGACCTTCGGCGTCCGGATCCTGGGCGTCACCGAAGTCACTCGGGTGATCCGGGGAGCCGTGCGCGCTGACCCACTGCTGGCGGACCTGTGGGTCGAGGGGGAGATCGGACGAGTCACGATTTCGACCGCTGGACATGCGTACTTCGCCCTCAAGGACGAGCGCAGCCAGCTTCAGTGCGTCTGGTTTCGCGACGATCGTCAGCGCTCGGCGTTCGAGGCCCAGGCCGGGTTGCGGATCGTGGCCCATGGTCGGATTGACCTGTTCGAACCGCAGGGCGCCCTCCAGCTCTACGTTGAGTCGATCCAGCCGGCCGGGCTCGGTGATCTCACGCTCCGGTTCGAGGCGCTCAAGGCTCGATTGGCCGCTGAAGGCCTGTTCGACACGGCACGCAAGCGACCGCTGCCCGTTCGCCCTTCGACGATCGCCGTGATCACGAGCCCGTCCGGCGCCGTCTGGAAGGACATCTGCCACGTCCTGGCGCGGCGCTGGCCGCTGGCGCGGGTCCTGCTGGTTGCCGCTCGGGTCCAGGGCGAGGGGGCCCCGGCGAGCCTCGTAAGCGCCTTCCGGGGCGTCGAGCGGTATGCCGCTGCCTGGGTTGCCGCCGGTCAGCCCGAGGACGCGCCGTCGGTGACGATTCTGGCCCGTGGCGGGGGCTCGCTCGAGGATCTCTGGGCATTCAACGACGAGGCGGTCGTCCGAGCCGTCGTCGGGCACACGCTGCCGGTGGTTTGTGGGGTCGGCCACGAGGCCGACGTGACCCTGTGCGACTTCGCGGCCGACGTCCGGGCTCCAACGCCGTCGGCGGCAGCGGAGATCGTCGTGCCCGATCGCGTCGAGCTTGTCGCGGTGGTGCGTGCGGTCGGGCGCCGGCTCGACGGGGCCGCCGCCGCCCGTCTGGGCACGGCTGCGCGCGGGATCGCCGAGGAGCGCAGAGCGCTTGAGCGCCTGAGTCCTATGGTCCAACTCACCATGGCACGCGAGCGGATCGGCCTGCTGCTCGATCGTGCGACGCGGGCGACTCAAGATGGCGTCGC
>CAYRTS010000097.1:0-10069 GCA_964427285.1 uncultured Anaerolineaceae bacterium | reverse complement strand
CGCTGGTCGTCCTGGCCGCACGGGTTGGGTCGGCGGATGTCGCCACGTTCGACGAACGGCACTTCCGGGCAGTCCGCCCGCTCGGCGTCGCCGAGGCATTCCGCCTGCTGCCGCTCGACACCGCGGGGTAGTGGTCGCCAGGGTGGTCGCGACGCTCGCGGGCGTCAGGCGGCCGGACTGGCGATCGCGGCGCTCGGGTCCGCGGTCTCGGCAGGGCCGGCGGTCGACGACCGGCGGAGCCGGAGAACCTCGGTGACATTGAAGATCCGGTGCATTCGCTGATCGGTGGCCGCGAACACCTTCTCGACCGGACTCAGGGCGATGATCTCCGGGCGATCCACCACCCAGGTCTCGCCCTCGTGGACGAGCTCCGCGGTGCCGCTTGCCAGAACGTTGCGCAGCCAGTTTGAGCGCAGCCCGTACGGCAGCGAGATGAGGAAGCCATCCCCTGTCGCGACCGCCCCGATCGGCGTCTCAAACGTCCTGCCGGAGACGCGGCCCCGATGGCGGATGATCGCGCTGGCGGCGCCCGGCCGGCCCGCCGTCCTGAGGCCCACCTTGTTGAAGCCATGCTTGCCCAGCCAGATCACCGGTGCCTGGACGAACCCCGACTTGCGGCGCATGCCGATGACGAACACGGCCCCGAGGACCGAGACGGCGATGAATAGGGCGCCGAGCACCCCGAGGACGAGACCGAGCATTTGAGGGACTCCTTCATCCGAGCCGGGCGTCCCGGCCGCAGGATCAACTACACTGTAAGCCTTGGTTCCGGAAGAGTAACAACTACGCCGTAAGCTTGTCAACCCCTGTCCGAGGACGTCTTCACCGATGCTGGTCGAGTCCCCGCCCAGACCACGTCGCCGCAAGCTCAGCCGAGAGCTCGTCCTGGCGGCCGCCCTGCGTCTCGCCGACGAAGAAGGCGTCGAGGCGGTCTCGATGCGCCGGCTGGGGCAGGTCCTGCAGGTGGAGGCGATGTCGCTCTACAGGCACGTCGCCGGCAAGGAGGCGATCCTCGACGGGATCTCCGAGTTGGTGATGGGCGAAGTCAAGGTGCCGGCGCGCAACCTGCCCTGGCGACAGGCGCTCCGCGAGAGCGCGATCTCCACCCATCAGGCGCTGCTCCGTCACCCGTGGGCCAGCGCGGTCCTGGAGTCGCGGCGCAACCCAGGCCAGGCCCGGATGACGTACCTGGACGCGGTCGTGAGCATCCTCCTCGACGCCGGGATCTCGACCCCGGACGTCGCGCGTGCGTTCATGGCCGTCGACAGCCACGTATACGGCTTCACGCTCATGGTCCTGGCCTGGCCGTTCGATCTGCGGGACTCCCCGGACGAGGCGCGGATCATGATGGACGAAGTCTTCGGTCAGGCCTACCCGGGCCTGCGCTCAATGGCCGAGCTCGCCCTGACGGGCCCCGGCGTGCCGGTGGAGTTCGAGTTCGGGTTGGACCTCATCCTCGACGGCCTGGAGCGTCGGCTCGGCGGCGCTCCACACGCATCACCTGGGCACAGTCGGGGATGATCCGGGCTGATATCCCGACGGGGATCGTCAACCGCGGACGGGGAGCAGACCGATCGTGGTGTGCCTTTCCACGGCGCGCGCCAACGGTTCGTCGGCGGTCAGGAGCTCAGCATCAAGCGCTTCGGCGAGCGCAACGTAGCAGGCGTCGTACGCACTGAAGTTCGAGCGCAGTTCGAGCATCCGGGGCAGGAGCCCACGGTGGTCGTGCCTCGAGAACGGCATCAGCAGGTAGTGCTCCAGGGCCAGGTTCGCTCGCTCCGCCGACAAGAGGTCCCGGAGGATGGCCCGGCGCAGGCCGGCGGCCACCTCGATGTCGCACAAGGCCGGCACCCGGAGATCGGCGTCGGCCAGGCGTAGGACGTCGCCGATCGCGGTCGATGCTTCGGTCTGCAGCAGGTACTCGAGCAGTGCCGACGCGTCGGCGACGATCGTCCTCAGATCGTCTCCTGGGCCGCGCGGCCCTCGCGATCCGCGCGGTCCTCGCGGATCAGATCGGCAGCCGGTCGACCGAGCCGCACCGGCGGAGCAGCCTCGATGCGGTCGAACACCTCGTCAGCCGGTGGCCTCGCCACTTCCCGCTCCAGGAGTTCTTCGATGTACCGCGTGAGGGTCTGGCCCCGCCGCGTCGCGCGCTTGACGAGTTCGCGGTGCAGGCGATCCGGCACATTCCTGACCTGGATCATCGATGACATGCCGGGAAAATATCACATGTGGCACACATGTTCGTGTGTCCACGTCCATCCGATCTCCTGCTCGACGTACGATGGCAAAGTGAGCCTCGCCGATTTCCCCAGGCTGCCGCTGTTGTTTGGGCCTTCGCCGGTCCACCGACTGGCCCGGCTGACGCAGCATCTCGGCGGCAAGGTCGAGATCTGGGCCAAGCGCGAGGATTGCAACTCCGGCTTGGCGTTCGGCGGCAACAAGACGCGCAAGCTCGAATACCTCGCGGCGGAGGCGCTCGCGCAGGGGTGCGACACGCTCGTCTCCATCGGCGGTGTCCAATCGAACCACACCCGCCAGGTCGCGGCGGTGGCCGCCCATCTCGGACTTGGGTGCGTCCTGATTCAGGAGCATTGGGTCGACTGGAATGATCCGTCGTATGACCGCGTTGGCAACATCCTGCTCTCGCGGATCATGGGCGCCGATGTCCGGATGTCACCCGCGGGCTTCGATATCGGCATCCGGGCGAGCTGGGAAGAGGCACTCGCATCGGTCGAGGCGGCAGGCGGGAAGCCGTATGCCATCCCTGCCGGGGCGTCCGATCATCCGCTCGGCGGGCTCGGCTTCGCGCGGTGGGCCGACGAGGTCGCGGAGCAGGAGGCAAACCTGACCGTCTTCTTCGACACCGTCATCGTCTGCTCGGTGACCGGGTCGACGCAGGCGGGGATGGTCGCCGGATTTGCCGGCCAGGAGCGCAGGCGGGCGGTGCTCGGCATCGACGCCTCGGCGACGGTGGACAAGACCTGGGCGCAGATCGCGCGGATCGCGCGCGGGACCGCCAAGGCGGTTGGACTTGGTCGCGACCTCGCTGACGACGAGATCGTCCTCCTCGACGGGTGGCATGGCGGCATCTATGGCATTCCGGATGCAAAGACCATCGAGGCGATCCGCCTGTGTGCACGCCTCGAAGGCATGATCACGGACCCTGTCTACGAGGGAAAGTCGATGGCGGCGCTGATCGACCTCGTCCGTGATGGACGGATCCCCGCCGGCTCGCAGGTCCTCTACGCCCATCTCGGGGGGCAACCCGCCCTCAACGGCTACGCCGGCGCCTTCCAGACGTAGCACCTCACGGGATCGGCGGTGACGCTCTCAGGACGGGTCGGCCATCCGCATAACCTCACCAGCAGACTGCTACGGAGGGAGCTACGGGCTGACACGCCTCGAATCGGGCGGCATCGGGCGAACCAGGCCGGAGTCGGGATGTGCCTGAGCGTGGATCGGGGCTGACGACCCGACCGACCGGCTTGCGCGTCTCCGTACCAGTCTGAGGGTACGGTTATGCGGAAGTGGGCTGGCCGTCCCGAGGACCATCACCCGTGTGTCCAGGTATCACCGCCAGACTGAGGAAGAGCGTCCGGCGTAGCGAGGCTACGGAACGAGGCTCACTCCGGCTCGCTCGCAGGCTTGCCGCAACCCGACGTCGATCGTGGCGAGTGGCAGGCCTCGCCGCGCGGCGAGCGCCAGGTAGGCGGCATCGTAGGCGCTCAGCGCCGGGGACTTCGCAAGTTCGAGGACGCCGCCGAGAGCCGCCTCGAGTTCGGTCATCTCGATGCCAACCGGGAGCGCAGCCAACAGCTCCCTGACTCGCGGGATGTCGCCAGCATTGAGCCGCCGTCGGCGCTCGGCATTCAACAGGCCGTTGGCGACCTCCAATGGCCAGATCGCGGGGGCAATCGCTTCTTCCTGCTCAAGGCGGGCCAGGACGCCATCGGCATACGTGCTCGTTTCGTCGGTGAAGCACCAGGCCAGCGTCACCGAGGCATCGAGGACGAACACTATCGGCGCCCTTCGTCGATGAGCTCGCGAATGGTCAGCCCGTCGAGCCGATGGCTCGCACGAAAGGCGCGAAGGCCTGACACGGCCTCTCGAACCGAGAGTTGCGAACGTGTCAGCGCGGGGACCAGCAACGCGACCGGCACGCCACGCTTGGTGATCGTGATCGATTCGCCGTTCGCCACGTCATCGAGCAGGCGCGGCAAGTGCGTTTTGGCCTCGTAGGCGCCGATCCGTCGCATTCGAGCATCCTTCGACTAGTCGTGCGACTAGTCTACAGCGATCCCTGCGGGACACCGATAGCAGAACGCATTCGAAGTCCTCCATGGTTACCCGGCGGATCGGCAGCGTTTTGGGCTGGGCGGGGAGCCACAAGACACGTAAGTCCCGGTCCAACCCAGCGATATGACTGGTGCGCCAAGGCCAACACTCAGCCCGCCGTCGAAATCCGGCGCGCGACATACGATTGCGCGACGAGCCTCGAGGCCGCGCTCGGCGCGGTGATGGCGTCCCAGGATGGAGGGACTCGATGACCGATCCCGTTGCTGCTGAGTCCGCCCGCCCCATGCCAGCCATCTACCTTGGGCACGGTGCCCCGCCGCTGCTCGAGGACGCCGAGTGGATGGGTGAGCTGAGCGGCTGGGCAAATGCGATGGCCCGCCCGTCGTCCATCCTCATCGTCAGCGCGCACTGGCAGACCGCGCCGATGGCGATCAGCGCGACCCGGCCGGTTCCGCTGGTCTACGACTTCTACGGCTTTCCACAGCACTACTACGAGATGACCTACAACGCTCCCGGTGCTCCGGAACTGGCGGCCAGGATCAAGGCGCTGATGCCGTCGAGCGAGCCGGTGCTGGCCCGTGAGACGCGCGGGCTTGACCACGGCGCCTGGGTGCCGCTCAAGGCGATGTACCCGGACGCGGACATCCCTGTCCTCCAGATGTCCATGCCGGACCTCGATCCGGCGCACCTGTTCGAGGTGGGTCGGCGGCTGGCACCACTGCGCGACGAGGGCGTGCTGATCGTGGGCAGTGGTTTCCTGACCCATGGCCTGCCGTTCATCCACGAATACTTCAGGGGCAAGCCCGGCGCCCCACAGTGGTCGATCGACTTCGACCAGTGGGCGACCGAGGCACTGGACCGCGGCGATCTGGACACGCTGTTCGCCTTCCGCGAGAAGGCGCCGGGCATGCCCTACGCGCACCCAACCGTGGAGCATTTCGCGCCGCTGTTCGTGACCCTCGGAGCGGCCGCCAGGCCGGACCGCAAGCCCGAGTACACGATCGAGGGCTACTTCTACGGGCTCTCCAAGCGCTCGTTCGAGGCGGGCTGACGGGGGTCGGCCGCATCGCCGGCCGTGAACACGATGGTTTGTGTTCCTCTCACACAAATGTGCGGTAGACTGGCTGAGGCTTGACGAGTCGTCGCAGGAGGAGATCAGGTCATGGGCGAGGGGTTCTTCAGGGAGGTGGCGGGGCCGATCCCGTTTGGCGGGCTCGAATCGGACGAGCCACTCTCGTTCAAGGTCTACGAACCCGATCGGCTGGTCCTGGGCAAGCGGATGGAGGATCACCTCCGGATCGCGGTCTGCCTGTGGCACTCGTTCGCCTGGCCTGGATCCGATGTCTTCGGAGCTGGCACGTTCGACCGACCCTGGAATGATCCTCGCCTGGACCCGATGATCGCGGCCCGCGCCAAGCTCGACGCGGCCTTCGAATTCATTGCCAGGCTCGGCGTGCCGTTCTTCTGTTTCCACGACCGCGACGTGGCCCCCGAGGGAGCCACCTTCAAGGCGACGCAGGCCAACCTCGACGAGGTCATCGGTCTGATCGAGGCGCACATGGCCCGGACCGGCGTCAAGCTCCTGTGGGGGACGGCGAACCTGTTCAGCCATCCGCGGTATGCGGCGGGAGCCGCTACCAACCCGGACCCCGAGGTGTTCGCGTTCGCGGCGGCTCAGGTCAAGGCCATGCTGGAAGCCACGCATCGCCTGGGTGGCGCCAACTACAACCTGTGGGGCGGCCGGGAAGGCTACGAGACGCTGCTCAACACGGACCTCGCGCGCGAGGAGGCGCAGCTGGCCCGGTTCCTGACGATGGTCGCCGAGCACAAGCACCGGATCGGCTTCAAGGGACCCCTGCTCATTGAGCCCAAGCCGCAGGAGCCGACCAAGCACCAGTACGACTACGACTCCGCGACCATCCATGGCTTCCTCGCCCGCCACGGCCTGGAGAAGGAGTATCGCCTGAACCTCGAAGTGAACCACGCGACGCTCGCGGGGCACAGCTTCCAGCACGAGGTGGCCTACGCGACGACCCATGGGCTCCTGGGCGGCGTCGACGCCAACCGCGGCGACTACCAGAACGGCTGGGACACGGACCAGTTCCCGAACTCGGTCGATGAGCTGTCATTGGCCGTGTACGACATCGTCCGCGCCGGTGGACTGGGGTCCGGTGGCTTCAACTTCGATACCAAGCTGCGTCGCCAGAGCATGGACCGGACCGATCTGTTCCACGGCCACATCGGCGGCATCGACACGCTGGCGCGGTCGCTGCTCGTCGCCGCGGGGATGATCGAACGCGGCACGCTGGAGCGGCTCCGGACCGAGCGCTACGCCGGCTGGGCGGGCGATCTCGGGCGATCAATCCTGTCGGGCGATGCCCTGCTGGAGGATCTTGCCGGGCGCGTAGCAGTCGGCGAGATCGACCCGAAACCGGTCTCCGGGCGGCAGGAGCTCCTGGAGAACGTGGTCAACCGGGAGATCTGGGCCGTCGAGCGCTGACATCGATGGGCTACGTCCTCGGGATCGATGCATCGACCACCGCGACCAAGGCGGTCCTGATCGACGAAACCGGCGCGGTCGTCGGGGTCGGGGTGTCCGAGTACGGATACGAAATTCCCCGGCCGCTCTGGAGTGAGCAGGACCCGGAGCTGTGGTGGGCTGGCGCGATCGCGGCGATCGGCTCGGTCCTGGAATCGACCGCTGTGGCGGCCACGAACGTCGTGGCGGTCGGGCTGACCGGCCAGATGCATGGCCTGGTCCTGCTGGACGAGGCCGGGCTCGTCCTCCGCCCGGCGATCCTGTGGAACGACCAGCGAACCGGAGCGGCGTGCGACGAGATCCGGCGGGCGGTGGGCCCGACACGCCTCATCGAGATCACCGGCAACGACGCCCTGGCCGGGTTCACCGCGCCGAAGCTGGTCTGGGTCCGTGATCACGAGCCAGACATCTGGCGACGGATTGCCCACGTGCTCCTGCCAAAGGACTACCTGCGCCTACAGCTCACCGGCGAGTACGCCCTCGACAAGGCCGACGGAGCTGGCACGTTGCTCTTTGATCTGGCGGCCAGGGACTGGTCGCCAGAGGTGATGGCGGCCCTGCGGATCGATCCTGCCTGGCTGCCCAGGACCTTCGAAGGCCCCGAGGTGACGGGCATCGTCAGCGTGGAGGCCGCGGCCGCCACCGGCTTGCGCGCGGGGACCCCGGTCGTGGCCGGCGGGGGTGACCAATCGGCCAGCGCGGTCGGCGTCGGGGTCGTCAACCCTGGCACCATGGCACTCTCCCTGGGAACGTCCGGCGTGATCTTCGCCGCCACGGACCAGCCGCTCCACGAGCCGCGAGGGATCATCCACGCGTTCTGCCACGCCGTCCCGGGACGCTGGCACATGATGTCGGTGATGCTGTCCGCGGCCGGCAGCCTGCGCTGGTTTCGCGACGCCCTGGCGCCCGGGATGGAGTTCGGCGAGCTAGTCGAGGCGGCCGCCGAAATTCCCGCGGGGAGCGACGGCCTCCTGTTCCTCCCGTACCTCACCGGCGAGCGAAGCCCGCACCCCGACCCACTCGCCCGTGGCGCGTTCGTAGGACTGACCGTCCGCCATGACCGGCGCCATTTGACCCGGGCCGTCCTGGAGGGCGTCGCGTTCGGCCTGCGCGACGGGCTGGACCAGATGATCGCCGCCGGGATGGCCGCCCCGGCACAGGTCCGGGCCTCGGGAGGCGGAATCGTGAGCCCCCTGTGGCGGCAGATCCTGGCCGACGTCCTGCGCGCCGAGGTCGCCACGGTCAACACCTCGGAGGGCGCGGCCTATGGCGCCGGATTGCTCGCCGCCGTCGGGGCCGGCTGGTTCCCGACCGCGGAGGCAGCCGCGGAGGCATTCGTGACCGCGACGGCGGTGGCAGCGCCCGGCCCGGATGCTGACCGGTACGTGACCGCACACGAGCTGTACAAGGGCCTCTACCCGGCGCTTGCCCCGACCTTCCACCGAACCTGAAATCGGGTGCGGCCCTCCTCGGGCACGAAGCTACAACCGCGGATCGATGAGCCGCTCGCCGCGCTCGGCTGCGGTGCCGGCCGCGACGATCACCTCCCACACGTCGGGTCCGCCGATGACCACCGCGCGACGCCCGGCCGGGCCGTCGCGGAAGGCGATGCCCGGGTGCCGGTCGAGCTGCATCCCCTCGTCAATGTAGCGCTGGGCGAGGCGGATCAAGGGCTCGCCGCTCTGGGCGCTGCGGGCGCGGAGGGCTCGGAGCGTCTCGGACTCGATCCGGATAGGCTGACTACTGATGTAGTCAGTGGTAGCCCTGCGGGGCAACTTCGTCCACCCAACTCGCCAGTTCGGCCGTGGCGGTGCGCGGGGACAGCCAGGCCGCGGGGTCGGTGAGCAATGGTTCAAACGCCAGCTCGGCGGCCCCGAGGAGTGGCGCGTCGATCCCGAGTGTCGTGGGGACGACTCGAATGAGCTGTCGGCTGGCCCGGAGCGCGCGCCGGTCCAGTTCCGCCTCCAACGTGACGCGGACGAACGGGTAGCTCGCCTCGAGCCGTCCGCCCAGCAGGATGAGTCGAGGGTTCAGAACGTTGATCAGGCCGGCCAGCCCGATGCCCAACCAGCGACCTGTCTCGGCGAACGCGGCCAGGGCGACCGGGGAGCCCGATTCGGCCTCTGCAATAACGGCGTCGACGGCCTCATGTCCGCCCTCGGGTGGGCGGCCCATCCGGCGCAACAACGCGCTGGTCCCGATTTCCGTCTCCCAGCAGCCGCTTGAACCACAGCGACATGGCAGACCGTCGAGATTGACCGGGATGTGCCCGATCTCGCCTCCATAGCCGGCAGCCCCGCTGAGCGGCCGGCCGTCCACGATCAGGCCCCCGCCGACGCCGACGGACCCCCAAATGAGGATGACGTTGTCCGCACCGCGTGCGGCGCCGCGCCGGAGCTCTGCCAACGCCGCCATGTCGGCTTCATTCGCGAACGTGATCGGTGCGTCCGGTCCAAGGACATCGGTCAATCGATCGCCGAGTGGCTCATCGCGCCAGCCAAGGTTGGGCGCCATGGAAACCATGCCGTCGCTCCGGCGCACCACGCCGACAACTGCGACCCCGACGCCGATCAGCTCGTCCGCTGCGGCTTCCCGCGCCCGGACGGTCGAGGCCAGTCCAGCGAGCGCCGCCGCGATGTCGTCCACGCTGGATCGACCGGGCGGGAGGTCCATCCGAATCGTGTCGAGGACCTCCCCCCCGAGCCCGACGATCGCCGCCGCCAAGGAGTCCACGGCGATCTCGAGCGCCAGCACGACGGCACCACGTGGGTCCGGGAAGACGAGCGACGATGGGCGGCCTGGTGATCCGTCGAGCGTTGCCGGTCCCTCGATGACCAGGTCTCCGCCGACCAGCTCACCGATCAGCGCGCGGATAGCACTTCGCGTGAGCCCGGTCCGCGCCACCAGCTCTGACCGCGACAGCGCGCCATTCAAATGCAATTGGCGGACGATAGAGCTCAGATTCGCCCGACGGACGGTCTCACTGCGGTGCCCGAGATCCTCCCGACCACTCATACGGAGTTTGTGTTCCTCTCTTTCAAATGCATGTGGGAGACTGTTACAGCCTTTCTCCAACCTCCCCGCGGTCCTGCCGCCGTTCCTGCTGCGCCCGGACCGCGCGATGACCGTAGCCGACTGACCCGCCGCCGCGTTACGGCGTCAGGCGGTAGAAACGGAGCATGTCGAGCTCGGGCTCATCGAGGCGCTCGACGCTCCTGAACCCGGCGTCGG
>CAYRTS010000096.1:0-10211 GCA_964427285.1 uncultured Anaerolineaceae bacterium | reverse complement strand
GGCGTAGCTCGGCACTGGATGCCGGGGTCATCGAATTCTGGTGCGGCGAGTGGGACTTGAACCCACACGTCCTCACGAACAGCAGAGTTTGAGTCTGCCCTGTCTGCCAATTCCAGCATCGCCGCGGACCCCCACTATATCCGAGCCGGATGTCCATCAGAATAGCACATCCGTTCACATCTGATGATCGATTGGGACTCGGCAACCGGCGAGGGTAGCCGGTACGCGTCGCCGTCGAGGAGAGACTCGATGGCGGCATCCGAGGATCGCTACATCAGGCGAGCGGGACGACTCGGCCGGCCTGCATCACGACGCGCGGCGCCTGGAACCGAGCCAGATCAGCGAGTGGATCGCCATCAACCATGATGAGATCGGCTCGCTTGCCTGGCGCCGCTGTCCCGATCTCGGCATCGAGGCCCAGTAGCCGGGCCGCGGCACTCGTGGCCGCCTTGATGGCCGCCATCGGGGAGGCCCCGTGGTCGTGGAGCAGGACGATCTCGCGCCAGACCATGTCCGCGGTCACGCCGACTTCGCCGGTGTCGGTACCGGTCGCGATCGGGACGCCGAGCTCGATCGCGGCCTCGGTCGAGGCGCGATGGCGGCGTTCGATGAGCTCCTGGCGTTCGCGCTGCGTCGGGGTGAGTCCGGGCAGGTCGCGATTGACGTCGGTGACGACGAGCGTCGGCACGAGAAAGGCCCCCGAAGCGGCGAGGGCCTCGATGGCCGCTCGATCCGCCAGCCAGGCGTGTTCGATGCTGTCCACGCCGCCGCGCGCCGATGCGATGACCGACTCCGAGCCCTGGGCGTGGCTCATGACCCGAACGTGGAGCCGGCGCGCCTCTGCGACGATCGCGCCGATCTCGGACTCGGTCAACTCTGCGTCGCCGTAGACGAGCTGGCCGGGGGCGAGCCCGGTAGTGGTGAGCATGGCCGCCTCGGAGGCGACGATCTTGATGACGTCGGCGCCGTCGCGAACCTGCTGGCGAACCGCCCTCGTAAGCGCGAGTTCGCCGTCCGCCTCGATCCCAAACTGGTGCCCGTGACCCCCGGTGATCCCGATCGCCGAGCCCGCGCCGACGAGCCGGGGGCCGGGGACCTGACCGGCGGCGATGGCGTCGCGCAGGACCAACTCGAGGTTGCGGATGGACCCGGCTCCACGCGCCGTCGTGATCCCGGCTCGCAAGGCCCTGGCCGCGTGACCGGCAGCAGCAAGGACGATCTCAGCGTCGCTCCGTCGGGCGATCGCGGCGATCGAGCCCTCGGTCGGGTCAAAGGTGTAGTGGGCGTGGGCATCGATCAGACCCGGCAGGAGGGTGCACCCGGCGCCGTCGATGATCGTCGGGGCGGTGCTGCTCGGCGCGGCCGGGGTTGGCGCGGGCCAGGGCGTCCCGTGCGGGACGACCGCCGTGATCAACTCGCCATCAACGACCACGTCGACGCCGTCGCGGGCAGCGTCGCTCGCTCCATCAATAAGTCGGACGTTCGAGAAGACGTGCCGCACGCGCGACAGGGTACCCGCCGCGAGACTGCAGTGTCCTCGCTCTCCTCCAGGCGGATGACGATTAGACTCGGCACTTCGCCGCGCTCCCTGCCGAACGGAGACCCACAACGATGTTCCGCCGGTTTCTGACGCCCACCAGTACCTCGACCACCGACGGCCCACGCCATACCCTGGCAGAGGACCAGATCGCTGGCGAGACCGCCACCGTCCGGCGGATCGTCGCCCGGTTGGACGCGATGCCGCCGGAGCGCGCGCGCTTGATCGCGTCGGCGGCCTACACGCTGGCCCGTGCGGCCCACGCCGATCTCGACATCACCGACGAGGAAACGGCGGCCATCGAGCGTGAACTGCAGCGCGACGGCGCGCTTGATGAGGCAACAGCGGTACTTGTGGCGCAGATGGCGAAGCTCCAGGCACGGACCGTCGGCGGGACGGAAGACTACGTCGTGACGCGCGAATTCAAGGCGCTCGCCACTGAGGCGCAGCGGATCGACGTGATGCGCGCCTGCTTTGTGGTCGGCGCGGTCGACGGCACGATCTCCGCCCAGGAAACCGGAGTCCTGAACCAGATCGCCGGTGAGCTGGACATTGAGGCCCCGGCGCTCAACGCAATTCGGGCCGAGCACCACGAGCTGCTGTCGTCGGTCCGGCAGATCCGGCGCGTGACGCGCGGCGGCTGACGCGCTGCGCGGAGCGAACTAGGCGCAGCGCCGGTGGGGCGCCTGGTGGCTACGCGGTCGCAAGGTGGATCTCGACGAGGCCTTCGCCAAGGCGGCGGGTGATCTCGGCGAGGAGTTCGGTGTCGTAGGCGACGCCGCTGCGCAGCTCCATCGGGAGTGACGCTCCCCCGCCGGGGGCTGGCAGATGGATCACCACCCGGGTGTCGCCGGGACGAGCCCGCAACACGGAGCGGAATGCCTCCATGGCCCCGATCACTCGATCACTCCCGGCGATCGCGGCGAACCGGACATGCAGCACGGTGGTCGGTCCGGCGTCGACTGGTGTGTCGGCGTCGTTGCCGGCAACGATCTGCTGACGCGCCTCGTCCGGGATGGCCGGCTCATCGTGATCTTCGGACGGCCGAACACCGCCCGGCAGGTCGAGATGGGCGGCCATGGGTGCCGCTGGCGCGATGGCAGGGAGATCGACCGGAGGCGAGCCACCGCCCCGCCGGGGCGACACGAACGGCATGGCAACCGAGCCTGAACCCAGCGCGACCGACTCGCTCGCGCCCGGTCCCGGTCCAACCGCCACCACGGGTCGCATGGTTGTCGCCGATCCGGGCGATCCGGGCGCCCCGGATCGCGGCGGCCCGCCATATCGCTCGCCGTTCCCGCCGCGCCCACCGCTCCCAGGCGCCCGACGTCCCGAACTTCGATCGGCCGCGGCGACCTGGCGGGCGAAGGGCTCCGGACCAGCGGCGGACGCCTCGTCCCAATCGAGGACGAAGTCAGCCAGAAGCGAGACCTCCTCGGACTTGTGGTCCACCTTGCCTGCCACCAGCAGGATTGCCCCGTCTCGCCAGGTCGGGCCGCTTTGTTCAAAGAGACGCGGGAAGACGACGACCTCGACGCTGCCCTGGAGGTCCTCCATGGTCACGATCGCCATAGTGGCCTTGGCCTTGGTCACGACCATCCGCCGCCCGGTGACGATCCCCGCGACCACCACCCGTTGTCCGTCGAGTGACTCGTCACGCAGGTCGGTCGAGTACGCCGTCACGAACTGCGGGAGGCGCGCAGCCACCTCCCCCATCGGATGCTCGGACAGGTAGAGCCCGAGCAGCTCCTTCTCCCAGCGCAAGCGCTCCCGGACCGGCACCTCCGTGGCCGCGGGCAGCGGGCGCTCGGAGGCCGTCGCATCGGCAGCTCCAAGGTCGAACAGTGAGGTCTGGCCGGAGACGCGGTCGCGCTGGGTGGCCTGGGCCGCGGCCACCGCGTCCTCCAGGCCGAGCAGGATCTGGGCCGGGTGGCCGAAGGCATTCAGCGCGCCGACCTTGGCCAGCGCCTCGAGGACCTTGCGGTTGCCGAGACGGAGGTCGATCCGGGTGCAGAAGTCGGTCAGGGAGCGGAACGGGCCGCCTTCATCGCGCGCGGCGATGACCGATTCGATGGCACCCTGGCCGACGTTCTTGACGGCGAGGAGCCCGAACCGGATCGCATCGCCCTCCACGGTGAACTCGAGGTGGCTGGTGTGGACATCCGGCGGGAGCACTTCGATCCCCATGCGGCGACACTCGGCGACGGCGGCGGCCACCTTTTCCTCATTGGAGCGGAAGGCCGTAAGGACGGCCGTCATGTAGTCGACCGTGTGGTTCGCCTTCATATAGGCGGTCTGGTAAGCGATCAACCCGTAGCAGGTGGCGTGGGCCTTGTTGAAGCCGTAGCGCTCGAACGGTTCGAAGGCCTTGAAGACGGCGTCGATGACGTTCGCCGCGACGCCCCGCTCGGCCGCCTGGGTGACGAACTTCTCCTTCTGCGCACGCAGCACGGCCGACTTCTTCTTGCGGATCGCGTATCCCAGGGTGTCCGCCTCCGGACCGGTAAACCCGCCGAGGGCGATCGCCGCTGACATGATGTCCTCCTGGTAGACGAAGATCCCGTAGGTCTTCTCCAGGTACGGCTCCAGCAGCGGATGCAGGTAGGTGACCGGCTCCTGACCGTGCTTGCGTCGGATGTAGGCCGGAATGTTGTCCATCGGACCGGGTCGGTAGAGCGCGACCATCGCGGCGAGGTCGTAGACCGACGTCGGGCGCAGGTCGCGAACGTACCGCCGCATCCCCGCCGACTCCAGCTGGAAGACACCCGTCGTCTCGCCCGAGGCGAGCAGCTCGAAGGTGGTCGCGTCGTCGAGCGGGATCGTGTCGAGGTCGATCTCGATCCCTCGGTTGGCGCGGACGAGGTCGACCGCCTGGCGCAGGATGGTCAGGTTGGAGAGGCCCAGGAAGTCGAACTTGAGCAGGCCGAGGGCCTCGATGGCGTGCATCTCGTACTGGGTCATCAGCCCGTCCGAGTTGGTCGCCTTCTGGAGCGGCATCAGCTCCGTCAGCGGCTCGCGACTGATGACCACGCCGGCCGCGTGCGTGGACGCGTTCCGGGCGACGCCCTCGAGGTGACGAGCGAAATCGATGATCCGCTTGACCCCGGGGTCCGCGTCGACCTGCTCCTTCAGCGCGGCGGACTGGAGCGCCTCGTCCAGGCGGATCCCGAGCTGGTTGGGAACGGCCTTGGCGATCCGATCGACGTCGCCGTAGCTGTGGCCCAGCACCCGCCCCACGTCCCGGATCGCGGCCCGCGCCAGCATCGTGCCAAAGGTGATGATCTGGGCGACGTGGTCCTGGCCGTACTTGCGCCCGACGTAGGCGATGACCTCTTCGCGTCGGCCGTCCTCGAAGTCGACGTCGATGTCCGGCATGGTGACCCGGTCCGGGTTGAGGAAGCGCTCAAACGGGAGCTGGTAGAGGATCGGGTCGACCGGCGTGATCCCAAGGGTGTAGGTCACGATCGAGCCCGGCGCCGAGCCCCGACAGGTCGTCTGGATCCCTTGCTGGCGGGCGAACGCGATGAAGTCGGCAACGATCAGGAAGTAGCCGGCGTAGCCCATCGACAGGATGACGCCCAGCTCGTAATCCAGGCGCGTCTGGAGTTCGACGGTGACCGTGCCATAGCGGCGCTCGAGGCCGCGCTGGCATTCGGCGCGCAGCCAGGTCTCCGTCGTGTGCCCATCCGGGACCGGGAAGTGCGGGATCCGCAACTGGCCGAGCGGTAGCTCGATATCGGTCATCTCCGCGATCCGGCGGGTGTTGCGGATGGCGTCGAGGTTGCCCGGAAAGAGCGCTGCCATCTGGGCGGCCGACTTGAGATAGAACTCCGGCGTCTCGAAGCGCAACCGGTTGGGCGTGTCCAGGTTGTTGCCGGTGCCGACGCACAGCAGCACGTCATGGGCCTCGGACTGGTCTTCACGGACGTAGTGCAGGTCGTTGGTCACCACGAGCGGCAGGCCGACCTCCGGCCCGAGCCGCAGCAGTTGTTCGTTGAGCCGGCGCTGCTCGGCCAGGCCGTGGTCCTGGAGTTCGAGGAAGAACCCGTCCTTGCCGAAGATGTCGCCGTATTCGCCGGCCACCTTGCGCGCGAGCTCCCAGTCGTCCACCTCGAGCGCCCTGGCGACCTCGCCGCCGAGGCAGGCCGACAGCCCGATCAGGCCCTCGCTGTACTTCGCGAGGTGCTCGTGGTCGATGCGGGGCTTGTAGTAGTACCCGTCGATATGGGCATCGGTGACCAGCCGGCACAGGTTCTGGTAGCCCTTGTAGTCCTTGGCCAGCAGGATCAGGTGGAAGGGCTGGCTGTCCGCCTTGCCCTCTTTCGATGTCATCGAGCGAGGCGCCACGTACGTCTCGACGCCGATGATCGGCTTGATGCCCTTGTTCTTCGCGGCCTGGTAGAACGCGACAGCGCCGTAGAGCGCGCCGTGGTCCGTGATTGCCATCGAATCCATGCCCGCATGGGCCGCCGCATCCACCAGCTCCGTGATCCGGCCGAGGCCGTCAAGCAGGCTGAATTCCGAGTGGACGTGAAGATGCGAAAAATCATTCGGGGCGAGGGTCGTCACGGGAGGTGATGGTAGCCCGGCGACCCGTGCCCGGCTGACGGCTGCGCGAACAGCCGCCAGCCTTTCGCCCTCAAACTCTTTTACGCGTCCCAATCGGGACCCCATAGCTTTCACTGCGTGCGTCGGAGCGCGCGCTGGCTACCTGCCTGTCGGTCCACCTATGGAGGCGCGGCCTGGGGGTGGAAGTAGACCTCGGGTCAGTCGACCGGACTGAAGCTGTACGTCCCCTCCCAGTGCCACAGTCCGGCCGCATCGGCCGAGACATCGACACGGGCCTCGAACCCGCTGAACTTCCCGGTCCCGCCCGAGAACGTCGCCACGCCGCTCCCGGCTGCGAGATCGAGCACGACGTGGCCGGCCCCGGTATTGCCGTCCCCGGCGTCGAGGACGATGTCCGTGTCCAGCGAGCCAGCCCCGGCGGCCTGGGCGTAGACAACCTTTGAGCCGACCTCGATCTCCTCGAGGTTCGAGGACGTGATCGTGCAGATGTCACCGGCGAGGCCCTTGTACGCCGAGCACTCCTTGGTCACATGCAGATCTCCGCTTCGCGTCATGGAGCCCCATCCTTCCGGCTTGGTTCCCTCGGGATCCGAAGGTGTCGCAAGCCTAGCTCTATCCACCCCCGCAAGTGAAGAGTTGACGCCTGGCATCGCGCGGCCCAGGGTCGCTGAGGGTGCGGGTGACAGGAGCGCGGCGATCTGCTCCGAGGGGCGCTCGCAGATGGAACAGAGTAGTGTTCGGGGCGTTGGTCGAACCCTCTCTGCCAAGATCGAGGGCGATCGAGCGAACGTCCACTGCCGGGTGGTTCGCTAGCGGCCCGGGACGGGAGAGAGGATGTGACCGTGGAACTGGTGGAGCGTAAGAGCTTCGATGCGCCAGACGAGGCCGGTGAATCGTACGAGAAGGTGCACGGCGACTGGATCGAGCTGATGGGCCAGGACGTCGGAAGGATGACCGTCCAGCCAGGCTGGAACTGGACCCAGCATTCGGCTCCCGTGGACGGGACCGAACGCTGTGAGCGATTCCACGTCAAGCTATTCATCTCCGGTCGTTTCGCGGTCGCATACGAGGACGGGACGGAGGTTGAGTTCGGGCCCGGCGACATCGCTGCACTCCAGCCGGGACACGACGCGTGGGTCGTGGGCGACGAACCGGTCGTGTACTTCTCCCTGGGACCACTATTCAAGAAGGCCGCGGCCCAAGCCTGAGATCGGCTGGCTGCATCAACCGATCCGGGAGGTCAACGATAGCCGGGTGAGCCGGGTGACGGCGGGCGCAGGCCCATTGCACGGGGCCACATCGTCGTTCCGGTCGGCTGGTACCGTTCGCCGATGGCCACCCCCGCAGTGATCGACCGAACTCACCTCGACGCGCTCGAGGCCCGCGAGAATGCGCGCTTCGTGGCCGAACGCCCGAAGTCGATGGCGCTTCTCGAGCGATCCCGCCGAACGATGCCGCGGGGTGTGCCCGTGACGTGGATGGACGACCTCTATGAGCACCCGCCGGTGTTCGTGGCCCACGGGCACGGCGCCACCATCACCGACGTCGACGGGCACACGTATCTCGATATGTATGTCGCAGACATGAGCGCATTCTGTGGCCACGCGCCAGACGCCGTGGTGAAGGCCGTGAGCCGGCGGATGGCCCTCGGCAACCAGTTCCTGATGCCCGGTGAGGATTCGATCGTCGTGGCCGAACACCTTGCCGATCGATACGGGTTGCCGAAGTGGCAGTTCACGCTCTCGGCGACGCAGGCGAATACGGAAGTCATCCGACTCGCCAGAGCGGCGACCGGTCGCGAGATCGTGCTGCTGTTCGATGGGAAGTACCACGGCCACGGCGACGCGACCCTCGTCGTGCTCGAAGACGGCGAGGTTCGACCCGAAGAGCATGGGCTCCCTCGCTCGATCACCGGTCAGGCCCGGATCATCGGGTTCAACGATGTCGACGCCCTTGAAGCGGCCCTCGCTGGACGAGATGTCGCCGTGGTGCTCGCCGAGCCGGCGATGACGAACGCCGGGTTCATCCTCCCGGACGCCGGTTTTCACGACGCACTTCGGCGGCTGACCCGCGAGACGGGCACCCTGCTCGCGATCGACGAGACCCACTCGCTCGTCACCGCGTACGGCGGCCTGACCAGGGCGTACGGCCTGGAGCCCGACATGCTCACAATCGGCAAGTCGATCGCTGCCGGCGTGCCGCTCGCCGCCTACGGCATGACCGAGGAGATCGCCTCCCACATCGCCCCTCCGGCCGGCGGTCACCTCGTCGCGGGCGAGGCGATCGATCAGGTCTCGACCGGCGGCACACTATTCGCGAATGCCCTGTCGATGGCAGCCGGGCGCGCAGCGCTTCTCGAGGTCCTGACCGAGGACGCATTCGAGCGATCGGCCGAGCTCGGCGCGCGCATGGCCAGTGGGTTGCGGGCGGCGATCGACGCCGTTGGACTGCCTTGGACGGTCGCCCAGTTCGGTGCCCACGCCGCCTACTTCTTCTCGGATGCTGCGCCGCGCAACGGCGCTGAGTCGCGCGCCGCCGACGACCCCCAGCTCCGGGCGTTCATGCGCGTCTGGCTGGCGAACCGCGGCGTCTGGGAGTCGGGTTGGTGGCTTGGCCCGACCGTTTCGCTTGCCCACACGGCCGCCGATGTCGATCAGTACGTCGATCTGTTCGGCAAGTGCCTGGCCGACCTTGTGGCATCCGATCCGGTGAGTGCCTGAGACCCAGTCGAGTCAAGCTTCCATGCGCAAACTCGGAGCCATTGACCGGTGGAGCTGGGTGAAGTCGTTCGGAGCGATGGTCGTCAAGGGAGGTCAATGGTACCGGCGTACACGGCCTGACACGGCTCGCTCCGGGCCTTGACTGTTCAGTCAGGTCGGTGAGCCTGGGCCGAGTGGGGTCGTTGTCCGCCGTTGGCGGAGAAGGGAGCGCACCAGATGAGTCAGCGGACCAACGAGGCGGACATCGCCGCTGTGACCGAGACAGTACGCACCTACTACGACGGGATGATGGCGGGCGACGAAGCCAAGCTCGCCGGCGCGTTCCATCCCCGCGCCTGCATCGTCGGCAACGAGCAGGGCGAGTTGTACTGGGCGACCCTCGACGAATTCGTCGCCGACTGTAAGCGGGCGGTCACGCTAGCGGGACCGCACAAGTGGCGCATCGATGGCCTCTCGTTCGAAGGCGATACCGCCCTGGTAAGACTCGGCGGCCAGTACGCCGGCGTGTGGTACAGCGACGATCTGTCCATGATTCGGATCGACGATGCCTGGCGAATCGTCCACAAGACGTTCTACCCGCATCCCGGAAGCTGACGTCGACGAACTCCGTAACGGCGCCGCCAGGGTTGGGTGACGTCGCCTTGGTCATCCACGCTGGCGCAGGTTCTCCGGGTCGTACAGGGCACCTGCCAGAACCACGGCTGCACGCCGATCACCGAGCAGCTCGACGTCCAGGACCTGGCCGGCGGCCTCGAAGCCGTCATCCACGTAGGCGAACGCCAGGCTCGTGCCTGTGGCGTGCCCGAAGGCGCCGGACGTGGTGACGCCGATCACCCGACCACCTCCGAACACGGGCTCGCCGCCCGCGGCATCGAAGTCGATGGCGTCCACCCGCAGGCACACGAGGTAGGTTGACGCACCCCGTGCCGCCGCAGCGACGACAGCGCCCCGGCCCCTGAACTCGTGATCCAGCTTCACGAAGCGAAGCGTCCCAGCTTCGACCGGCGTGATCTCGTTGGTGAGCTCGGCCCCCCAGCCGGGGTACGCCTTCTCCATCCGGAGACTGTTCATGGCGTAGAGCCCGAAGTCCGCGATGCCGAACGCCTCGCCGGCCGCCCAGACCGCGTCGTACAACGCGACGACGTCGGCCATCGGGACGTGCAGCTCCCAGCCCAGCTCGCCGACGTAGTTCACGCGCAGGGCCCGGACGCCGACGCCAGCGACCTCGATCTCCCTGCCGGTCAGCCACGGGAAGGCGGCGTTGCCGAGATCGGCCACGGTCAGCTTGGCCAGCAGATCCCGCGAGCGGGGTCCCGCCACGATCAGGGTGCTCCAGGCTTCGGTGGCGTCGGCGATCGCAACCTGCTCATCGGATCGGAGCGAGA
>CAYRTS010000095.1:0-10278 GCA_964427285.1 uncultured Anaerolineaceae bacterium | reverse complement strand
AGCCGACATCCACCCCGCGTGTCGGTTCCTCGAGCACCAGGACATCGGGCCGCTTGACGATGGCCGCGGCGATGGCCACCTTCTGCTGGTTGCCGCCCGATAGCGATCGTATCGGCTGCTGCAGGGAGGTCGCCTTGACCTGGAATCGGGCGCGCAGGTCCTCTGCGATCTGGAGCATCCGGTTCCGCCGAAGCGCTCCGCCGCGCCGAGTGATGTCGCCACTCAACCGCGACACCATGTTGTCGCCGATCGACAGGTTCGTGAAAAGGCTGGTCTGTCGGTCAGCGGATACCAGGCTTATGGCCGATGCGACGGCCGATCTCCCGGTGCGTCCGGCGACCTCGATGTGACCCGTGCCGGGCTCGAATCCGGCAATTGACCGGACGAGTTCACGCGCACCGGACCCTTCGACACCCACTAGGGCGACGATCTCGCCGCTCCGGACGTGGAGCTGAATCCCCTGGAACTCGCCCGCGCCGTGCGTCCAGTCCGTGACCCGGAGCGCCGTCGTCGCGTCGTCGGCCGGGCCGACGGCGAGCTGCTTCTCCGGGTCGCGGGCCGCCTGTCCGGTCACCAGGCCGGCGGCGATCCCTTCCTGGGTGAGATCGGCGCCTTCGAGGACGGCCGTGCAGACCCCATCGAGGATCAGGGCCACCCGGTCGGCATGCTCGGCCAGTTCGGCGATCCGATGGGACACGAGGATCACGACCCGCCCAGCGTCGGCGAGCAGGTGCATTCGCCGGAACAGGTCCGTCGACTCTTCCTGGGTCAGCGCGGAGTTGGGTTCATCGAACAGGAAGACCGCCGCATCGCGAGCCAGGGCACGCCCGATCTCGACCCGCTGCTGGATGGCGAGGGGAACGGCCGAGAGTGGCCGAGCAGCGAATTCGAGGATCGCCAGGTCTTTCATCAGGTTCCGCTCCTGCTCGTCCAACTGGCGAACGATGGCGCGGGTGCCCTCCCGTCCGACCATGACGTTCTCGGCGACGGTCAGGTTCGGGAAGAGCTGTGGCTCCTGATGCACCACGGCGACCCGATCGCGATCGGTTTCAGTGTTCCACCGCCGGTCGTCGAGTTCAATCTCGCCCGCGTCAGCCCGGGTCTCGCCGGCGAGGATCTTGATCAGCGTGCTCTTGCCGGCCCCATTGGGTCCGGCCACACCCAGGATCTCGCCGGGCCTGGCCTCCAGATCGAGGCCATCGAGCGCTCTGGTGTCGCCGTACCACTTGCGCAGCCTCCGGATCTGGAGTCCACCGGCCGGCGCCGCACCGCTCATTTGCGGAGGCTCTGGGTGAACCGGTCGAGGACCACGGCCGCGATTGTCACCGCGCCCGACACAAAGTTGCTCAGATAGGACCCGGCCGACAGGAGCGCCAGCCCGTTCGCGATGATGGCGATCAGCAGGGCCCCACTTAACGTTCCGATCGCGGTCCCGCGACCACCCGCCAGGCTCGCTCCGCCGATGATCACCGCTGCGAAGACCGGGAAGAGCAGCCCGACCCCTGCGTTTGGCTGGACCGAACCGATGAATGCGAAGTCGAGCATCGCGGCGAGCGACGCGCACATCGAGCAGATGATGAACGACGCGAACTTGTACTTGAGGATCGGCAGGCGGGCCAGCTCGGCGGCCATCGGATTGCCGCCGATCGCCTTGAGCCGGAAGCCGAACAGGGATCGGCTGAGCACGAACCCGATGATCACGGCGACCAGGACCATCCAGATGGCCTGCATCGGGGCCCCGAGCGGGAGCTCCTGATTTGAAAGGCCGAAGAACCAGTCCACCTCACCCTGCGGGACTTCCTTGCCCGGCGGCGGGTAGGCCGGGTTCAGCGTCGCTGTGTTCGACACCAGCAGGGTCGTGCCAAAGACGAGTTGACCCGTGCCCAGGGTGACGATGAAGGACGGGATCTTGAGCACCGTCACCAGGAATGAGTTGATTGTGCCGACACCTGCGGCGGCCACGAACGCGAGGCCCATCGCCGCCCAGATCGGCCAGCCCCAGATGATCCAGGCAACGCCGATGAGGATCGAGGCCAGCCCGTACATGTACCCGAACGACAGGTCGATCTCGCCGACGACGATGACCAGCGTGAGCCCCAATGCCACGATGGCGATCGTGCTCATCGAGCGCATCACGCCGAGGAAGTTCGTGATGGTCAGGAACGTGTTCGGCTTGCTCAGGAACGTGAACACGAGGACCACGATCAGGATCGCGATCAGGAGTCCGCCGATCCGCAGTCCGGCCGCGCGCGCGCGGCCGGACCAGCGGTCCATGGCAGAGGTTGGGACGGGCGAACCCGGTGCGGTTCCTGTGCTGTTGTCAGCCATCCCGTTCGCAGCTCCTCGTGTGGGCTCCCGGCGGAAAAGGAAGAGGCCGGTCGGCGAGGCGGAGCCCCGTTCGACCGGCCAAGATCAGGTGCTACGTGCCGGTCAGCCCCCGGCGATCGCCATGAATTCCTCGCGCGCCACCACGACGTTCTCCGTCGTGATCGGCTTGAGGACGTTCGAGTTCGGGAGGATCTTGCCGTTCTTGAGCAGCTCGGCGCAGCCGAGTGCTCCGAAGCCAGCCTGATCGCCCCACTGCTGATCGAGCGCGACGATCTGCGTCCCGGCCTCGATGGCATCAAGCTGGCCGATGCTCACGTTCCAGCCGAGGGCGAACATCTTGCCGGTGTTGTCTGAGTCCGCGATGGCCCGAGCGGCATGCTCGCCACCGATGTCCACGTTCTCGATCACCTGGACTTCCGGGTTGCCCTGGATGAACGCCTTGTAGGCGTCATAGGTGCTTGCCGGGTCGTACGTGGTGACGAGGCCGGTGGCGGCGTCATTGATGAAGGTCGCATCCGGGATGGCTTCAGTGATGCCATCGATAAAGCCCTGCATGCGGCCCTGCGCCCAGTTCTGGGTTGGGTCGCCGCCGGATACCGCGAAGACCTTGAAGTCCAGGCCATTGGCCTTCATGTAGTCGACCACGATCCCGGCGGCCTGGCGGCCCTCCTTGTCCGAGATCTGGGTGAAGTTCGTGAACTCGTTGCCGTTCGACTGAACGCCCACGGTGAACACCGGGATCCCGGTGGCCATGATGTCGTTCACGATCTTGGTAAACCCATCCGTTCCGGTTGACTGGACCGATAGGCAGTCGATCTGGTCCGCCTTGAACAGGGCGTCGATCTGGGCAATCTGCTCATTGGTGTCCTGGACCGCGGAGGCTGGCGCGATGGCCTGGCCGTTCATCGGCAGGATCGCCTGGGCCTCAGGAAGCGTCCGGTCGTAGCCGGCCTTGTATTGCGGCGAGAACAGGGGGATCGCGGTGGAGCCGTACGAGAAGACGTAGTTGATGGGCTCGCCCTTGGCGAGTTTCTCCGCAACGCGCGGATGCAAGGTGAAGGTGGAGCCGTCCTTGAGGGGTCCGCTGTGTGGCAGGCCGGCCGGGGCGCTCGGCGCCGCGCTTGGCGCGGTCGTGGCCGCGGGCGTTGAGCTGCACGCTGCTGCGAGCAGGGAGACTGCGGCCATAGAGGCCAGCAGTCCTCGTGAACCGATGCGCATGGTGTCGTTCCTCCGCTGTCGTGAATGCCTCGCGGCGATGGGGTCGCCCTGCCGAAGCCGGGTCAGTATCCGGGAGGCTGGCGGCCGTTGTCAACGTTACTGGAAACCATTCTCGGCGTTCCAGTGAGACCGCAATGTGGCGGCCGTCAACCCGGATGGGTATCGATGCGGGCCACGCCGTAGGCTCCGAGCTGCAGCGTGATCCGGCCGTTGCTCACGAGGATCACATCGCCCGACGCACGGAAACGGTCCGGGTCCCGGATCGCCTGCCGCGCGGTCGTCGCATCGAGGACGCGGACCCGGGCCGGGCCATCGGGCAGCCCCTGCAGCATCACCTGGATCGACGCTGGCACCAGGCACCCGATCAGGGCGTGCCGTCGGCCGTCCGGCGTCGCGACCACCAGGGCCTCCACGCGGAGCGGATCCGAGGAGTCAGCCCTGAGGAGCTCACCATCGGCCCATTCGACCAGATCGGCAAGGACGTGATAGAGGGGGAAGACGTCGCCGGCCGATGACGGGAACAGGTCGGGCATCGGGTTGCCGCCATCGGATTCGGTGACACCACGCCAGCCCGTGGTCTCGAACAGCGTCACGCTCGCAGCACCTGCCTCGGCGAGGGATTTGAGCGCCCCCGCCATCCAGGCCGCCGCGAACAGGGACGCTTGGCGAACATCGACCGATGGAGGCAGATCGCCCGGGGCGGCGGGCCCGGCCGGGTACGGCCCGAACCGGGTCGCCAGGGTGACCGGGCTGACGCAGACCGCCCGATCGAGGGAGAACGAGCGTGCCATTCGCACGACCTCGCCCTGCCCCGCAATGTTCTCCATTACCGACGTGTCGTCGGCGGCATGGACTGTCGGGCTCGTCGAGAAGCACACCCCGGTCATCACCGGATCCGTCGGGCGATCCCGATTGATGTCGCTGAAGTTCTGGTTGGTCCCGCCGGCGAACACGACCGCCCCGATGACTGGCTCCAGCGCGCTCCTGACGAGGCGAACGACGGGGCCAGGGGTCAGCGACGACAGCGGGCTGAACCCATCGGCGGCCAGGTAGATGAGGACCCGGGCGACGCGGGCATCGAGCGCGGCCAGCCGGGTGGCCAGGTCGGCGAGGGCGGCGCCGGAACCCTCGTTGGCGGAGATCGCCAGCTCGAGCGCAGCCCCGATCGCCTGGGCGTCCGCCGCTGCCCGAGCGAGGTCCTCGGCGACGGAGTCCCGGGTCATGTCGAGGTCCACCCGCAGGTGCGCGGGCCGTAGCGCGGCGATCCGGCCGGCTTCGGCAACCGACAAGGCCCGGCCATGGCTCGGCTGGCCAAGGCCGATCGCCGGCAGGCGCCGGTCCAGCTTCCCGCCGATCTCGATGATGGGGTCTCGCCTCGGCGACGCCGGCTCGACGTCGCCGTTCGCGTGGATCGTCAGGACCTGCCGAATGATCTGGCCATCCACAGAGTCGAATGGGAAGCCGAGCGCGAGCGGCGTCGCATACGACTTGAAGTTGGCGTCCGTCCAGTTGCGGTGGTCCTGTAGTTCGAGCAGGTCGCCATCGAGCCGAATGACCGCCTCGACGCCGTCGCTGACCTCGATCGCCAGCTCCTCGTACGGATCGAACATCCCCGACAGGGTCCCGCCGACGATCCGCTGAGGATCGATGGCGTCGGGCAGGCGGCCGCGCAGTTCGCCGTCCGCGGTCCGGGCGCGGTACGGGCGTCCGACCGAACCGGTCAACGCGTGATGGACGTTGAAGCCGATCTTCGAGTACTGGAACCTTCCGTGGCAGACACCATCCATGGTGTAACGGACCACACCGTCGGGCGTCCCCTCGATCAGGCCATCCCAGTCGAAGGCGATGGCGTCGTGCCGGTGACTGGCCCGGAACCGCGCCGTGAACCGATCCGCACCCGCGTCGATCTGCCAGTCGGAACTGGTTGCCGGGATGGTGTTCCAGGGCGCGTCGCGAACCGCCACGTAGACCCGCTGCACGAGCTCCACGTCACCCACCCGGATATGGCGCAGGTCAGCGCCGTCGAGGAGCACCACCACTGGTCCGGCGCGAAGCTCACGAGGTGGCGCGGCGGGCCTGGAGCGCCCAGTCAACAGGCGGGCGACGTCGGTCTCGATCATCGGGCTGACGTCACCACATGACGAGTCCACCGGTGTAGTTGATCGCCTGCCCGGTCATGTACGCACTCTCGTCGGACAGAAGGAACCAGATCGCACCGGCGCATTCATCGGCCGAGGCTGACCGCCCGAGCGGGACGGTCTTGTTGCGGGCCGCGGACAGCTCCTCGACGGTGATCCCGCGCTTGGCCGCCACGTCAGCCAGGACCCGCTCCTGCATCGGCGTATCAATGATGCCCGGGCAGATGGCGTTCACCCGGACGCCGTTTGGGGCGAACGCGTAGGCAAAGGATCGGGTGATGGACAGGACGGCGGCCTTGGACGACGCGTAAACCGAGGCCTCTGTCGTCATTGCGAGCTTGGCCGACGACGACGAGAGGTTCACGATGGCACTCCCGGCCGGCATGGTCCGACCGATCCGCGACACCAGGTCCCATGTCGCCTCGACGTTGATCCCATAGATGTCCCGGATGTCAGCGACGGTGAACTCCAGGATCGGCTTGAGTCGGATGATCCCGGCCGCGTTGACCAGGTAGTCCACGCCGGCACCGGCCGCGATCAGGCGTTCTCGGTCCGCGTCACGCGACAGATCGCCGACAAAGGCGCTCGCCCCTTCGCCGACAATCGGCGCGAGCCCGGCTTCATTGAGGTCCGCGGCGATGACGCTGGCGCCTTCGCGCAGCAGGCGCCTGGCCACGGCCTGGCCGATGCCGCTGGCGGCCCCGGTGACGATCGCCCGCTTGCCCGTCGCGCCCATCGCTCCCTCCAGATCGTCAACGTCGAAGTGCGGCACCGAAGCCCGGCCCAAACTTCCGCGCCGAAGCACGACCCGGCCGGAAGTTCCGTACCGGAGCCCGGGCCGCTATCCTCCCGGAAACGGTTGCAATGATACGGCAGCGCCGGGCCCGTCCGGTACCGGAGGGAGAGAATGAACGGTCGCTTCGACGGCAAGGTCATCGTGGTCACCGGCGGGTCGCGCGGGATCGGCCAGGCCATCGTTCGTCGTGCTGTCTCGGAGGGCGCCCGCGGAGTCGTCGCAGATCTCGGTGATCCGGACGTGCCGCTTGATGGTGTCCGCTACGTCCGCACCGATGTCTCCAATCGGGCTTCGGTCGAGGCCCTGTTCAGCTCGATCGAGGCCACCGAGGGCGGAGTCGACATCCTCGTCAACAACGCCGGGATCCAGCGCGTGGGCCTGACCGAGACGTTCGACCCGGTGGTCTGGGAGCAGGTCGTCGCCACCCACCTGACGGGGACCTTCCACTGCAGCGCGATGGCCATCCGGTCCATGCGCGCGCGTGGCGGCGGCTCCATCGTCCAGATCGCGTCCGTCGCGGGGTTCATCGCGCTGCCCGGCCGCGGGCCATACTCGGCGGCCAAGGCCGCGATGATGAGCCTCTCCCGGGTCATGGCGGTCGAGGTGGCCGACCTCGGCATCCGGGTCAACGCCGTCGCGCCGGGTTATACCAGGACGGCCCTCATCGATCAGGGTCTGCGCGACGGCTCCATCCGTGAGGAGGCCATGCTGGCGGAGGTCCCGATGCGCCGACTGGCCACGCCCGACGAGATCGCCGGAACGGTCCTGTTCCTCGCCTCCGACGATGCCGCCTACATCACCGGCCAGACGATCATCGTCGACGGTGGGTGGTCCATCCTGGGTATCCACGACAAGCCGGATTGGCTCACCAGTACACCAGGGACAAGGGACTGACCCGACGTCTGCACGTCGGACGCACGGACGGAAGGGCAGCCCGGCTATCTCCCAGCGGCGATCGCCCCGCGGAACAGTGGCATCCCCTCGGTGGCCACTTCCACCCGCCACAGCCGGCCATCCATCGGCGCCTGATCCGTGACAGCGGTCACGTCCCCGAAGTCGGTGATGATCAACGAGCCCTCGTGGAAGACGCAGTTGAGCGGCACGCCACCGGTCACCAGGAAGTCCTTGAGCGTGCCATTCGGGGCGAGAATGTCCACCCCGCCGCCCATGAACGCGGTCACCCACAGGTCGCCGTTGGCCGCGATCTTGAGGCCGTCCGGGATGTGGCCCGCCGGCAGCTGCGCGATCTGGATGGACCGCTCGCCTGGGCGCTTCCGATAGACGCCGCGCTCGTACGATTCGACCCAGATCAGTGAGCCGTCCGGCTCGGCGACGATCCCGTTCGGGTAGGCGTCTGGAATGGTCTCGAGCAGCTCACCGGTCCCGTCGGGGTTGAGGACAAAGAGGCGGCCCGGTCTGCGCTCATTGGGCAGATAGTCCGCCGGGTCCGTGAAGTAGAGTCGGCCGTCCGGTCCAAACGTGAGGTCGTTGGGCGCCTGGAGCGGCACCCCGGCGACCAGGGCGGCAACCTCCTCGACCCGTCCATCCGGCCACGCCTTCTGGATCGACGGGCGGCCCATCACGCGGGCCTTCCACGCCCCCACGGTCCCGCCGTTCTGGGTGATATAGACGGCCCCGTCACTCCCCAGCATGCAGGCGTTCGGGCCGCCGCCGCAGTCGGCGTACTCGTGGATCCCGCGCTCGGCGGACCAGGCGATCAGCTTGCTGGTGTACGTCTCGACCATGACGATCCGGCCGTCGGGCAGGATGTCGGGACCCTCCGGGTGACCAAGTCCACCCGCGAGCGTGTTGATCACTCCGCGCACTGGCTCCTCCCCTTCAGGCGCCGGGACGCTTCTGGAACAGCTCGACCGCGTACCCATCCGGGTCGCTCATGTAGCAGCTGCGCGCCCCCTGGTTCGGGCCGGCCGTGATATCGACGACCTGCTCGGATCGCGCCGCGAAGCCGAGGTTCACCAGCCGCGCATGCATCGTCTCGACGTCGTCAACGTACAGGCACAGGTGCCCCGCCCCGAAATCGCATGGCCGGGACTGTGCGGACATCCGCTCGATCCCGACGTATTCGAGCAGCTCCACGAACCCGCCCCCCGGGATCCGCAGGTAGACCGCCCGGATGTGGTCGAAGGCAAGCCCAAGGACGGTCTTGAGGTACGGAGCGTCCAGGATCCGGTCGAATTCCTGGTCCAGGCCCAGGCCGTCCCGGTAGAAGACCAGCGACCGATCCATGTCGCGGACCGTGATCCCGCCATGAAAAAAGCCGGTGACAGTAGACACGCCAGCCTCCTCAGGCGACCGTGGCACGGTCGGTCGACCGCGTCTCGACGACGTGGGCAGCCAGGTAGTCCGAATCAAGCTCGATCCCGAAACCCGGCCGTTCCGGCAGCGTGTACCGGCCGCCGGCGATCCGGCCGGACATGTCCGACAAGCGCCAGAAGAACGGATCGCGCTCCTCGTCGAAGCATTCGACGAAGGTGTGATGGGGAACCGAGGCCAGCAGGTGCGAGGCAATCTGCGGTTCCTCGTGGTGGCCGAGCTCGACGCCGAACGCCGCGGCCAGTCCGGCCGCCTTGCGCCAGATGGTCGGCCCGCCGGCCCATGAGGCGTCGAAATTCGAGACGTCGATCGCTCCACCGACGATCAGGTCACGGATCCCGGCCAGCGTGGTCTCGCTCTGACCGGCGCATACCGGGATGCTCGTCTGGTAGCGGACGTCCCGCATCCACCTCGCGTCGTTGGTCCAGCGGCACGGTTCCTCGAACCATCGAATGTTGAAATCGCGCACCCGGTGGGCGAAGTCGACTGCCTGGGCCCGGTCGTAGCCCTGGTTGGCATCGACCATGAGCGCGAAGTCCGGCCCAGCGGCGTCGCGCGCCACGCGCACACGCTCGGCGTCCTGGGCCGGGGTCTTGCCACCGACCTTGAACTTCATCCCGGCAAAGCCCGCCTCGACGTAACGTCGGACCACGTCTCCGACTTCATCGACCGACAGGTGGTAGTAGCCGCCGATGATGCTGATCGGCACCGAGTCCGTGACGCTCCCCCAAACGCGGTGAAGGGGCAGCCCGAGGGCCTTTCCGAAGACGTCCCAGATCGCTTCGTCCAGGCAGGCGATCGCCTGGAGCGCCAGCCCGCGATCGCGCAGGATGTCGTTCGTGGACGGCTCCATGGCACGCCAGGCGCCCTCCGGATCCGTCGCGCTCCGACCGAGCAACCGGGGCGCGAGCTCGTCGTGGATGATCCCGACGATGATCGACTGCTCCACGTCCGTGTCGCCGGTGTAGACCTCCGATACGAGCCCATCCCGAGTGAACAACCGCGTCACGATCGTGCAGCGGTTGTCCATGCTGTAGGCGCTGCCGGAGAAGCGCCGTCCCAGCGGGGCGCGCAGGGTCACGGTCTCGATCCGATCGACGATCAGCGTGCTGTGGTCGAACCCGCTGGCCCGGACAACGGAGCCCGCCGAGACGCTCAACGCCCGACGCTGGCCCGGGCCGTCGCCGTGATGGCTTCAACGGAGGGCAGGACCTCGTCCTCCAGCAGCGGGGTGTACGGGATGGGCAGGTCATCGGGCAGGCTCACCCGCCGCGGGGTGCTCGCCCAGCGGACCCCGCCGATGGTCAACTCGCTGATGATCGTGGCGCCCCAGCCGGCGGCGTGGACCTGTTCCTCCACGACCACCAGGCGGCCGGTTTTCTCGACAGAGGCCCGCACGGCCGGCAGGTCCAGCGGCCGCAGCCAGCGCAGGTCGATCACCTCGGCGTCGATCCCATCGGCGGC
>CAYRTS010000094.1:0-10590 GCA_964427285.1 uncultured Anaerolineaceae bacterium | reverse complement strand
GCCGACGCTGGCTGGAGGACCCGATCCGCCGCGGGCGTTGGGTCGGCCTCGTGCCCAGACGAAACCTGGTGCTTGCCGGCGGGCTCTCGATTGCCCTGGCGGCAACGTCGCTGGGCCTCCGGTTCGTGACCACGGAACGTCTTGCCGCGGCGACGGCCGGCGGGCCGGACGCTGCGTCCGCGATCGACGAGCCGCTCCCCGAGATCGGCGGGCTGGCTGGGACCCCGACGTCCGAGCCCGACGGCGACGCCACGCCAGACGCCAGCCGCGATCCGGGCGCCAGCCCCGATCCCGACGCCAGCCCGGATCCCGACGCCGCGCCAACGTTCCCGCCACCGCAGGGCGGTCCGGTGCCCGCCGGCCTGATCCCGTCGCTCGCCGCCGCCCGGGACGACATCCCGTCCATCTACGCCAACGGCTGCCACCTCTCACAACGGGCCACTGCGATCCCTGATTGCGTCTTCGGCGATCCGACGTCCGCAACAACGGTCGTCCTGTTCGGCGACTCCCATGCCGCCCAGTGGTTCCCGGCGCTGGAGCAGCTGGCCACTGAACGTGCCTGGCGGCTGGTGGCGCTGACCAAGAGCGGCTGCACTCCGGCCTCGATCACGGTCTGGAACACCGGCATGAAGCGGGCGTATGCCGAGTGCGACGACTGGCGCGCGGCGGCGATCGGGCGAGTTGCCGCGGAACGGCCGGATCTGGTGATCGTCGCCAGCAGTCACCCCTACCCTTCCGCGGCGGTCGGCGGCGCGGCGGCCGCTGACGGCGGTGCGGCTCTCGCCGCGGGCCTTCGCACGACCCTCCGCGAGCTGACCTCGCACGCCGGCTCGGTCGCGTTGATCGCCGACACCCCCAAGTTCAGGCTCGATCCCCCCGACTGCCTGTCTGCCCACCTCGATGACGTGCTCGCCTGTACCGAGCCACGCGCCGGCATGATCGACGGTGTCTGGCGGGCAACGGAGGCGGGGCTGGCTCGAGAGCTCCGCGCGACATTCGTGGACCCCACGAACTGGGCCTGTCCCACCGACCCGTGCGCGACCGTCGTCGGGCGCTACCTGGTCTACCGCGACACCCACCATCTCGCGACCCGCTACGTCATGGCCCTCCGGGGTCGGCTCGCGACCGCGCTCGGCGTCAACGGCGGGAGCTGACCATGGCCGAAGGGACACTGACCATGCCAACAAGGGGACATCGGGTACCATACCTTGCCCGTCACACCCCGGCGCCAGCCGGCCATGCCAGCAGGAACCCATCCAGCCCATGACCTTCAAAGCCAAGCCCGTCGTCAAGCGCGCCCAGCGTCCCGGCTGGGAAAACCAGGACCGCCGCAACTTCTACCTGAACCTCGTGTTCGGGATCATCGTCGCCCTCGCTGTCATCATCCTGATCGTCGCCGGAGTGCTCAACTGGTATGACGATCACCTCACCCCGGTTGGCAGTGTCGATGGGCAGTCGATCACCACGGACGAGTTCCGCGACCGCTACCTGATCGAGCTATGGCGCCTCGAAGAAGCCGAGCGACAGGTTCGGACGGCCGTCGTCGGCGGGTATCTGAGCGAAGCGGACGCACAGTCGCAGCTCCAGACCCTGGCCGGCGCCAGGGACGCGCTGGCATCGATCGCGCTCGAACGCCTGATCGACAGCAAGCTGCAGGCGAAGCTTGCCGTGGAGGAGGGCATCTCCGCGACACCCGAAGAGGTGGAGGCGAAGCTCCTCGATGAGGCGACGACACCCGAGCAGCGACACGCCTGGGCGATCGAGGTGGCGCCCGAAACCGATCCCGGCTCCGTCGTCCCGACGCCGGTCCAGAAAACCGCGGCGCAGGCGACCGCCGACGCGGCCCTCAGGGATCTCCTCGATGGCAAGGCGTGGGAGGACGTCGCGGTAGCCGTCTCGACGAACACGGCCAACGCCGCGCAAGGTGGCGAACTGGGCTGGCTCCAGGCCACCGAAACCCAGCTCGACGCGAAGTTGGTCGCGGCGATCTACACCGCGACGGTGAACACTCCGACCGCTGTGCTCGAGGGCGCGGATGGCGTCTTCCGGATCGGGCGAGTCACGGAAATCGTCGCCGAAGCCGTAGATGAGGCGTACCAGGCCAAGCTGACCAACGACAAGATCGAGCTCGACAAGTACCGCATCGTGCTCCTCGCCGACGTGATCCACCAGAAGCTGGAAGACAAGATCGTTGCGGACGTGACCAAGCCCGGGCCGCAACGCCAGGTCCAGCAGATCTACGTGGCGGAGGCGGGCCCGGCACTCGGCGCCGATGCGATCAAGACCCGCCACATCCTGTACTCGCCCAAGGACGATCCCAGTGCCGCATCGACGGTCCCTGAAGACGACCCATCGTGGAAGACGGCCGAGGACGAGGCTCGGGCCGCGCACGCCGCCCTCGTCACGGACCCCGCCCAGTTTGACTCGATGGCCCGTGAGCAGAGCGATGAGGTCAGTGCCACGGGGCCAACCGGTTCGGGCGGCAAGCTGCCCTATTTCGACAGCGCCAGTGGTCTCGACGAGGCGTTCAAGGCCGCGATCGTCGTCCCGGGTCTCAAGGCCGGCGACATCCTTGATCCGGTCAAGTCGGCGTTTGGATGGCACGTGATCCAGGTCATGTATCTTCCGCCGGATCTGGACCATCTCAATGCGCTCAAGGCGCTGGCCGATGATGGCGCAGACTTTGCGGCCCTCGCTCGCGACAACTCGGAAGCCGAATCCGCCGGTGCCGGGGGCGATCTCGGCTGGATCGCGAGGGGCCAGCTGGCCGAGTCGACGATCGACGCCATCTTCGCGGCGCCGATCGGCCGGACGTCGGCGGTGGTCACGGTCGAGGGTGACGGGCTGTACCTGTTCAAGGTGATCGCCGAGGAGGTTCGCACGCCCGAAGGCAGCCAGCTCGAGGAGCTCCGGGCGAGCGCGTTCTCCGACTGGTACGAAGCGAAGAAGAGCGCGGTCACGATCGTCCGCGACACCTCCTCCGGCAGCATCGGGTAGGCAGGGGAGCCGGTGCTCGACGCGCTCGTCGCGGAGGCGCGGCTCCGCTGGGGCCTCGATCCGGCGCACGGGCTGCAGATCGTCGCGGCCGAGCGGCTGCTGGCCAGCCCGCTGGAACCGTCACGACCGCTGCTGATCGTGCCGCTGGCGCTGCTCCGGGCCGGCGATCCTGGTGCGCCGGTGCCGCCGCCGCTGCCGGGCCGGGCGGGTCCGGCGTCGCGCGACCCGCTGGCGCTGCTCGGGCGGCTGTACCCCGCCGATCACCCGGTTGGGCGGTTCGGAGCGACCTCCGACGGGACCACCGTCGGCTCGCTGCAGACGCCGGTGCCTGAGGGGTCGGATGCCCTGGCGACTCCGCTCTATCTGCCCCCGCTCGCCCCCGAGCTGGCGCTCGCCGGCCCGTGGGCCATGCCCTGGATCTCCGCCCGTCTGCGCCAGCCGGACGGCTGCCCATGGGACCGCGAGCAGACGCACCAGTCACTGCGCAAGCATCTGCTCGAAGAGGCGTACGAGGTCTACGACGCGCTCGACGGTGGCGCGACACCCGAACTGGCCGGCGAGTTGGGCGACCTGTGGCTCCAGGTCGTGCTCCACGCCCAGTTGGCCGCCGAGGCCGGCGTGTTCGACCTGGCTGACGTCCAGGCGGCGATCGCGTCCAAGATCGTCCGTCGCCACCCGCACGTGTTCGGGGACGCGGAGGCGCGCACGGCGTCGGACGTGAACCGACAGTGGGAGCGAATCAAGGCCGATGAGCGGGCGGCCGACGCCGAGACACGCCACCCGGACGCTGCCGGCGGCGTGGACGCCTCGAACGGCCGGAACGCTCCCGCGGTCGCTCCCGCGAAAGGCGCGCTCGACGGGATCAGCCCGTCCATGCCTGCCCTTGCGGCCAGCCAGGAGATGCAGGAGCGCGCGGCCAACCTCGGGTACGACTGGCCCTCGATCGATGGCGTGCTGGACAAGGTGGTCGAGGAGGCCGAGGAGTTGCGTCGCGCCGCCAATGACGCCGAGCGCAGCGAGGAATTCGGGGACCTGTTGTTCGTGCTCGTCAACCTGGCTCGGCGGCGCGGGATCGAGGCCGAAGCCGCCGTCCGTGCCGCCAACACCAAGTTCCGGCGGCGGTTCGGAAGTGTCGAACGGGCGGCCGCGGCCCAGGGCGTCGCGTTGCGCGACCTCGAATTCGCCGCACTCGATGCGCTGTGGGATGCTGCCAAGGCTGAGGAGAAGACGAGATGACCATCGGCAATCGGCCACCAACCGTCCGGGCTGACGGGCGCGGACCCGCCGACCTGCGCCCCGTCAGCTTCACCCTCGGAGTCCAGAAGTGGGCCGAGGGATCGTGCCGGATCCGGGTCGGCGACACGGAGGTCCTGTGCGCGGCCACGATCGTGGATCGGGTTCCACCGCACCTGCGCGGCAAGGGGACGGGCTGGGTCACCGCCGAGTACGCGATGCTACCGCGGGCCACCGCGGAGCGGACCGATCGCGAGTCGGTCAAGGGCCGGATCGGCGGGCGGACGCACGAGATCCAGCGGCTGATCGGGCGCTCATTGCGTGGTGTGGTGGACCTGGCGCGTCTCGGTGAGCGGACGATCACCGTCGACTGCGACGTGCTCCAGGCGGACGGCGGAACGCGCACCGCCTCGATCACCGGCGGCTACGTCGCCCTGGCGGCGGCCCTCATCACGTACGGGATGGAGCGTCACCTGGTCGCCAAGGTGGCGGCGGTCTCGGTCGGGCTGGTCAATGGGCTGCCCTACCTGGACCTGGACTACTCCGAGGATTCACGAGCGGACGTCGACTTCAACGTGGTTGGTACGGATGGCGGGGCGTACGTGGAACTCCAGGGCACGGCCGAGGGGGCGCCGTTTGATCGGGCGGCCGCCAACGGCTTGCTGGACCTCGCCGATGCCGGTATGGCCCGGTTGTTCGAGGCGCAGGCCGCGGTCCTGGCCACCGTCCCGCGGTGAGTCGCCGGCGGCTGCTGGTCGCCACCCGCTCAACGCACAAGCTGCGGGAGCTGCGTGAGCTCCTCGAACTGCGCTGGACGGACCTGGTGTCCCTGGACGATCTGGGCATCGAGGGCGACCCGGTCGAGGACGGCGAGACCTTCGAGACGAACGCGGCGATCAAGGTGCGCGTTGGGGTGCGGGTGTCCGGCCTGCCGACCCTGGCCGACGACTCAGGCCTCGAAGTGGATGCTCTTGGCGGTGGCCCGGGCGTCCGGACGCGCCGCTACGCCGGTGATGACGCGAGCGATGCCGACAACAACGCCAAGCTCCTGGGCGCGCTGCAAGGCCTCGCTCCCGGGCAGCGCGGCGCGCGGTACGTGTGCGTCCTGGCGCTCGCCCGACCCGCCGCAGTCGGTCCACGAGGCGGACTGGACCTGATCACGACCCGTGGGACCTGCCGCGGGCGCATCGCGCTGGAATCGCTGGGGACGGGCGGGTTTGGGTACGACCCGATCTTCGAGCCCGAGTCGGTGCCACCGGGCGGCCGCACCCTGGGGCTGTGGAGCGCCGCCGAAAAGCACGCGATTTCGCACCGGGCACGGGCCGCTCGCCGGATGGCCGTCCACCTCGCCTCCCTGGGCTTCTAAACGGCGCTGACCGCGCCCGAACCTGACGCGGCGGATCAGGCCGAGGCGCTTGCGGTCGCGCCCGCAACCGATGCGTCGGCCAGCGCAGCATCGAGGCGCTCGATGAACGGCGCGGCCTCGAGGCGCACCAGGATCTCGCGGGATGCTGCAGCGGCGGCCCGGACTCCCGAATCGGTCGGATCGAGCAGGGTTGCCATGTCGAGTCCGCACAGGGCTTCGTCCCAGGCGAGGCCGAGATCTCGCCAGGCGCGAAGGGCCTCGCCGTAGCGCGCGGCGGCCTCGGTCGGGCGGCCCTCGAGCGCGGCGATGCCCGCCCGGATCGTCCCCCGATCTGCCTCGATGGCCGGACCATGGACACCCGACGCGTCCAGGGCAGCGAGATCGGCGCGAGCCGCGCCCGCGTCACGCAACCACAGGGCGGCCCGAGCGCTGCTGGCCAGCGAGACCGGCAGATTGCTGGTCATGACTGCCGCGACGCGCTGCCACGCCAGGCGGGCGTCCGCAAGCAGACCGGCCCCGAACGCCTGATTTGCCAGCACCGCCTGCAGGCTCGCGAGCGGGGCCGGGTCGGTGCTGCCACCGACGAGCCCGGTCACCTCGGCCACAAGGCCGCCGACGGGCTCGCCGCGCAGGGCGTGGATTGCGACGGAAACCACGAGCAGGCTGATACGGTCGGACGCCTCGAGCTCGTCGGCCAGGGCCGGCTCGAGCTCGGCGAGGCCCCATGACCAGTCACCGATGCGGACCGCGGCTTCGGCAGAATTGGTAAGGAGGACCGCGGCAGAACTCCGTTCTCCGAGCCGTCGGGCCAGCTCGAGCCCGCCTCGGGTGACCTCGAGCACCAGCCGCGGGTCGCGACTCAGCTCGACGCTCGAGCGGTTGATGGATGCGCGGAGCACCGTCCAGCCGAGGTCGTGCGACTCGGCAACGGTGCGACCGGCAGCGAGCAGTGCCAGCCCTTCGGTCGGCCGACCGAGTGACGCGAGCGCCGTCCCTTTCGTGACCAGCGTATCGGCGACGATGGCGGCCAGGTCGGCATGCTCGGCCGCCTCAAGGACCCGGTCCGCGACCTCGATCGCGCGGCGGTTGTCGTCGGCCAGGAAGAGCGCCCGGGCGAGCTGGCCGCCAAGGGCAATGACTGCGGGGTCGGTCGCAAGATCAGAGAACTCGGCGACGGCAGGTTCGAGCAAGGCGATTGCGTCCGTCGTCCGGTAGGCGGTGCTGAGCGTGCGTCCCAGGGCGGCCGTCGCGCGGGCGATCGCCGGGCGGTCGTTGAGCGCACGCTGGGTCTCGACAGCGGAACCGAGGATGCGTTCGGCGGCCTCAAAGCGGCCGGCGGCCGAGGCCGCGAACCCGGCCCGTTCCAGGAGCTCCGCCCGGTCGGCCAGTCCACTCGTGACCGTGAGTGCCTGTTCGAGGAGGGCGAGCGCCTGTTCATTGGACCCCAGGGCAGAGGCCCGTTCGGCGGCGGCGGCCAGGGCGATCCGGGCCTGGATGGCGAGGGCGTCCGCCTCCGGTCCATCGGCGGCGTTGTCGCGCGCAGCGAGGTAGTGGCCGGCGAGGGCGGCCGCGATCTCGTCGGTCTCGAGCGATTCGAAGAACCGTGCTGCGGCCAGGTGACGAGTCTTCCGGTCGCGCTTGGCCAGGGTGTTGTACGCGACTTCCCGGATCAACGCCTGGACGAACGCGTACTGGCCCCGTTCAGGACTGCGCGGGTCCGTTTCATGGGCGAACAGCTCGCGCCGGACAAGCGCCCGGAGCCGTGCCTCAAGGGTCGATTGGTCCAGTCCCGAGACGACCGCAAGGCCGGCCGGGGTAAAGCTCTGGCCGAGAACCGCGGCGTCGAGGACAAGGCTGCGATCGGCTGGATCGAGGCCATCGAGGCGCGCGGCGATGAGCGCGGTCAGGGTTTCGGGGACGGCGAGGCTCGCCAGATCCCCGGTCGGATGGTAGGTCCCGTCGCCCGCCGCCGCGAGCCGGCCCTCGGCGACGAGCATCCGGACGGTCTCGACGGCATACAGGGGGATCCCCTCGGCTCGCGCCACGACCACCCGGACGGCCGTCTCGGGCAGACCCGGCACGAGTCCGGCCAGGAGCGCCCGCATCGCCGGCTCTGGCAGCGGCTCCAGGTACAGGCTGGTGAAGTTCCGCCGACCGGCCCCCCAGTCGGGACGGCGGTCGACGAGCTCAGGCCGGGCGAGGGTCACGATGTAGAGCGGGATCGAGCGGCTCCACTCGAGGAGGTGGTCGATGAAATCGAGCGTGCCGGTGTCGGCCCAGTGCAGGTCCTCGAAGACGAGGACGACAGAGCCGGTCGTTGACAGCCGCTCGAAGAACGTCCGCCAGGCGCCAAACAGCTGCTCGGCGCCGATCCCGGTCTCGACCCCCAGGAGGGCGAGGAGCGCTGGCTCGATCCAGCGTCGCTCCGCTTCCTCGGGTACGTGTGCGGCGACGACTTCGGCGATCTTGCTGCGGGTTGTAGCCTCGTCGTCCGTTTCCGCCAGCCCGGCCCGACCGCGAATCATCTCGCTCAGGGCCCAGAAGGTGATCCCCTCGCCGTAGGCGGGCGATCGGCCGCGATGCCACCAGGCGGAGCCGACGATCCCGTCGATGTACTTCTCGAACTCCCAGGCCAGGCGGCTCTTGCCGATCCCGCCGATCCCGGTGATGGAGACCAGCCGGGTACGGCCCTCCCGGACGGTCGCGTGGTAAAGCTCCCGGAGGAGTCGCAGTTCGTCGTCCCGGCCGACGAACGGGGCTTCCAGGCTGTCGGACCGGCCGCGGCCGCCCCGTTCGGCAACGACGCGCAAGGCGCGCCAGGCGGAGACCGGGGCAACCTTGCCCTTGAGCATATGCTCGCCGGCCGGCTCGAACGCGATCGCCGAAGAGGCGGCGCGGTGGGTCGATTCGCCGACGAGGACGGCACCCGGCGGCGCGACGGACTGGAGCCGGGCGGCGGTGTTGACGAGGTCGCCGGCGACCATCCCCTGGTTCGTCGCCCCAAGGGTCACAGCCGCCTCGCCGGTCAGGACGCCGGCCCTGGCACTGATCCCGGGGGCGACGGCCCGGACCGCCTCGACGAGCTCGAGGGCGGCCCGGACGGCGCGCTCGGCGTCGTCCTCACGGGCAGTCGGTGTCCCCCATACCGCCATGACGGCGTCGCCGATGAATTTCTCGACGGTCCCGCCGTACCGCCCGATGACCTCTGTCGCAAGGTCGAAGTAGCGGGTCAGCGTCTCCCGAACGTCCTCGCTGTCGCGCTCTTCGGCAAACGGCGTGAAGCCGACGAGGTCGGCAAACAGGATCGACACGAGCCGCCGCTCGGCCGACGCCACCGACGCCACTCCCATCGCCGCGACGGCCGGGACCACCTCCCGCCTCGCGGCCGTCGGAGCGCCGGCGCCGAGCGGGGACGCGCACTCACCGCAGAATGAATCGCCAGGGTCATACGACGCGCCGCAGGATGGGCAGGCGAGCGCCAGGGGCGCTGCGCACCGGACGCAGAACTTCCGTCCTGGCTTGTTCTCGGTCCCGCAGTTCGAGCAATTCACGCCGGGTTTCATCTCCCCTGTCAGTCTCGGCCAATGGCTGAGTGTAGCCATGCGAGCGCAGGCGGTGCTGCCCGGCAGGCGGTGCTGCCCGGCAGGCGGTGCTGCCCGGCAGGCGGTGCTGCCCGGCGCCGCCGGCTCCTCGGGCTCCGCGGGTCAGGGAGCGCTGCCAGGATCGTGACGGCAGGACGGTGCGGGAGCCGGGGTCCCCGCGAATACGGCGGTGCTGGTCGAGGCGTACCCTCTCGCGTTACAACGCAGGCGATCCACGGCACAAGGAGGACGGATGACGACAGGGGCGATGGGATCGGCGCGTCCGGACGTAGCGGGCCGCCGGCCAGAGGCATTCGGGGCGCTTTTTGGCGCAGCTGGCGCCGTGCTCTTCGCGGTGGGGGCAGCCGCAACCGATGTCGGCGGCAAGGGCTTTGATCCGACCCAGTCGGCCGGATCAGCCCTGGCGATCCTGGCTCCTTGGGCGGCGTCCTACCAGCTGGCGGCTTCCGTCCTGATGGCCGCGTCCGTGGCACTCGTCGTGGGGTTCGTGGCCCTCTCGCGCCGCCTGGGCGGGAGCCAGCAGGCTTCCCCGGCATCGCAGCTAGTGCTCATCGGCGGCACAGTACTGGTGGGGCTCGGGCTCCTCCTGGCAATGCTCTCACTCGCGCTGGCGGTCGCGCTCGAGGGCCGGAACGGAGAGGCCGCTCTCATATTCGGCACCCTGGAATGGGAGTTCTTCCGCCTGTTCCTGGCACCAGCGATCGTCGTCACCTGGGCCACCGCCTGGGCCTCGATCCGCGACGGAGCCCTTCCGACGCCGGTCGGGTGGATCAGCGCCGCCTACGCCGCGCTCCTCACTGTGGCGCTCCTGCCGGTCTTCCCGGCGGGCCTGATAGCGCTGACGTTCTTGATGTGGCTGCTTCTCGTGTCGCTGGTGATTGCCGCGCTGCCTCAACGCACCAGCTGACCTCCCGCGCTCGCATGGCAGGCGGGTACTGGCTGCGGCTACGCGGGGAGGAGCTTGACCTAACATCCGGCGAGCAAGTCCAGGCCGGACCTCGTCTAGTGTTGGCGGAACGGCCGGGTGAGCCATAGCCCACCCGGCCAGGCAAGGGTGACACGCTGACTACCCGTCCAGCCGTTGAGCGGGTCACCGCATCGCGGCAGGTTCTCCCGGATCGATGCTTCGTGTCCGCTTGCGCTGCGGGTAGTCCAGCGGACGCCGCTGCCGATACTGGCCGCGACGACGGCCGGCGACGATCCGGCGTTCGTGCCGACGGACGCGACGCCGCGCTGAGCCCAGCGACCGCGCGCGACGCTAGCGATCGAACGGCGCCTGCGCGATCTCCTCGAGCATGCCCGTGGCGACCATCTCCGCAGCCGCGCAGGTCGGCTTGCGCGACGCCTGGTCGACGAAGAGCGCGCTGAACTCCCGCTTGAAATCGACCCGGG
>CAYRTS010000093.1:0-10689 GCA_964427285.1 uncultured Anaerolineaceae bacterium | reverse complement strand
GGCACGGGATCCAGACCGGTGTCATCGATGACTAACTCGGCCGCCAGGCTGCCTGCGCATGGGTGGCTCGTCGAGCGGCGGCGCGAGTCCCGGTTTCCTCAGCCGCTCTCGAGTAGCACGCCCGGGGGAAGGTGCTCGCGGAGGCTGGCCGCGAGCACCTCCAGGTCCTCGCCGCCCTGTCCGCGGAGCACGAGCGCGAGAGTCGCCGATGGGACGACGACCGCCCGCGTCTCGACCGGTTGGGCGGCCGGCGTCTCGGTAGACACTGTTCGCTGCTCCGCCGAAGCCAGGCTGAGGTCCCCCACGACAAGCCGGCCGTGATACAGGGCCACGATGGCAGCCACCGCGACGACCGCAACAGGGATCGGCAGATCTGACCCGAGCGCAGTCGCGCCCCCGCCCAGGAGGGTGTCGATCAGGCGGAACAGCGTGAAGACCGCGCTCGGGACGCCGGCGATCAGGGCAGCGCCCAGGATCAGGAGCAGGTAGGCGCGCGATGTCGTCGCGAGCCGCTCAGTCGCCGGGGCGGCAACTCGCCGACGCAGGATGGCGGACCAGGCCGGTAGCCATAGCACCGCGCCCACGAGGATCTGGGCGACGAAGAAGACCAGCTCACGGCGGAAGAAGTCGTCGACCCCGATCGGGCCAAGGACCTGTTCAAGGAGCAGGGCACCGAGCCGCGCGACCCCGACCGCCAGAAACGTGATGCCCACGATCGCCGCCAGGTGGAGGCTCAGCCGCTCGGCTGCCGCGACCGGCGCAAGGCCACGCGCCGCGGTCTCGTCCCGCAAGGCCTGCCAGTGAAGCCACCCGGCCAGAACGAATGGGACGGCCACGAGGATGGGCCCCACCACCGACTCGAGGAATGCCCTGAGACCGAACTCGTCGGCGACCCCGAGCAGCTGTCGACCGAGTTCCGCGATGGACGTCGCGACGGTCAGGCCGGCACTCGCCAGGGCGACCAGCAATACGGCGCCGAAGTAGGTCATCCGCATCGCCGTCGAACGGTCATCCTCGCCGATGACGTCCGCGTCGCGGATGGCGCGCTTCGCATCGTCGACGTGCAGCCACCAGACGCCGAGACCGATGATGATCGCGGCCAGGGACCAGGCCAGCGGTCCACGCCACCAGTCCTGCTCCACCCCGAACTCAGGTCGTCCGATCAGGGCGTAGCTGACCGTGGTGATGAGCTGGCTGGCGCCGACGAGCAGGGTCATCAGCCCGGCGAACATCCAGCCGTAGCGATGCAGCCGGGTGAGCCACGCGGCGGCACCGTGGAGCCGGTCATGGCGCAGATCCGCATTGCGCCGGGTCACATGGAACCACCAGACAGGTGCCGCGATCAGGATCAGCGCAAGGTCGTCGCTCACGCGGCCTCCGCTATCGTCAGTCGCGCCCAGGACCGTGCGGAACCCACGGTCGAGCAGGTGGATGGCTGCGGACATCGCGATGCCAAGGGCAACCGTCTTAACCAGACCGATGTGAAACGCCCGGATCGCTGAGCGCCGGTCGTCGGCGGCCGCCACGTCCGTTCCGCGCCAACCGCGACCGACCAGCCACCAGTGGATCGCGAACAGCGGCGTGCCCACCACGACGAGCGCGATGGCCAGACTGAGCTGTTCCCGACCCGTCGACCCACCGCCGATGATCGTCGTGCCGATGGCGTCGGCGATCTCGCCGAGGGCCACGGCCAACAGGCTGTACAGACCGAAGCACAGCACGAACAGGCTGACCGCGGAGACCCCATAGAGATACAGGCGCTTCGCCATTCCCATCTGTTCCGCCCTCCGTCCTCAATGCCCGTAGGCGACGTTCTCGATGCCGACGATCGGCTCGTCAATGAGCCAGACTCCGCCTTCGCGGACCAGTCGAATCGTCCGCTCAGACGAGTAGCGGTTGCCGCCCAGGCCACCCTGGGAGAACTCGTCGATGCGCAACCGCAGGTTGGCTCGGTCGCCGATCAGGTCCGCTCCAAGCAGTAGGACCCGGCGGTCCTGGTCGCGCTGCCACGCCTGCTCGGCGTCGAGCCGACGGTACTCAGCGAGCGTCATCTGGCTCGTCACGCTCGATCCAAGGAGCGCATACGCGGCGTCCATGTCGCCCGCCTCGTAGGCCTGGTAGAACGCCTGGAACGCCGCCTCCGGCGAACCTGGGTCATAGGCCGTCGGAGCCTTGGGGACGGCGAGGACGACGACCAGTGCCAGGGCGATCAGCGCGACGATCGCCCCGCCGACGACCAGGACGGCCCTCGGGACGCGAGGCCCGATGCGCTTCGCCGGTTCGGCGCCAGGCGATGGGTGCTCCATGTCGAGACCTCCGCTATCCATGTCACTGTGACGCTGAGTGGACGCCGGTGTTGCAGGGAAGTGGCGGCCACAAGGTTACACATGCCCTCAGACACGTCAAAACGCAACCTCCCCTGCGTGTTCCTCCCCCGCGGGCGGCGGATCCGGGTCAGGGCTTCGAGACGGCGCACGTCCAGCTGACCGTGAGTCCGTACGTGTCGGGCCATGGGTCGTCGGCAATGACCAGGTTCACCCAACGGACCGAGGAGCCATCGGGGAACGATTGGACAAGAGGATCCTTGAAACGGCTGCCAGTCAGCTCAACAGCGCCCGACATGCCCGACTCGGTGAACCGAGCGATGCGGTAATCGTACGCTTGCACCAAAGTGATTGGCGCCTGCGCCTCCGTCGATCCGTCGTCGCGAGTCATCAGGATGTACGGAGCGGCTCGGTCGGGGGCGTTGGGCGGCTCAAACTCGTTGCCTGGCACGCCATCGTTCTTGAGGTACAGGCCCACCGACTCCGGGCTTTGGGGCGTCCCGGTCGCCACGTGGCGCAGACTGATCACGTAGAGGCCATCGACGACGGGACTGACCTCTGCGATCAACTCGGGGTCACCGACGACCGAGCGACAGGTAGCCGGTATATCGGCGACGAGGCCGAACGAGGCCCCGAACTCCAGATGCACGCTGCCGCGGTACTCGGTGGATCCGCCTCCGGCGATCGCGATCGCGCCGCCCCCGACATAGCCGCTCCACCCGGCGATCAGGATCCACCACCAGCCCCAGCGAGCAGCGCCATTGGCGCGCCTCGGTGAAGGCTTGGTCCGCCGAAGCAGGCCGCCGATGAGGGCGCTGATAAGGATGCCGACGACAACGCTCAATCCGGGCGCGGGACGCCCGAGAAACGGGTTCGCGAGGCCCGCGAGCTGGTAGCGCCAGTCCTCCGCGCCACGGCCAAACGTTGCCGCCGCGATGGCGACGAGCGCGAGGGTCAGCGCCGCCGAGACCAGGACGGATCGCAGCCGACTAGTCAATCGGGAACCACGGCGTGCCAACCTCCACACTCAATAGCCGAAGGATCAAGCTGGTGCCAACGTATGAACCACGAAACAGATCGGGGGACTCAGCGTCCCACGTTGAACGCATCATGCGAGGGCCATTGCGCTTGATCAACCCGAACTCCGGCCACCTGGGCCGAGTCCCGATCTCCCGAGGCGTGCGCGCCGCCGTCCTCGTCGCGCTCCTCGGCGCCCAATCATCAACACCTATCGGAGCCACTGAGTCCACCACCGGGCCGGTGTATGGCGGCACGTTCAGCTGGGCCATCCCTGGCCTGACGGTCGTCCCCCCTACGGGCAACGGATTCCTGGGAGTCACCACGTTTCGCGGTCGGTTCGTGGCCGTGGAGCGTAACGGGATCGCGTCGACGAGTATCGACGGTGTGGCGTGGGTCGGCCACGCACTTCCGGGACCGAATGGGGGCGCCAACCCGGCGCTGATCGCGGCTGGGGCGAACCGGGTCGCGATCATCGGCCAGGGCCTGGCCTGGACGTCGGTTGACGGTGACGTATGGACGGCCGCGAACGCACCGCCGACGGGGCCCGCGCAGCCGGCCGCGATGACCGCGCTCGCCGATGGATTCGTGGCGCTTGGCATCGCACCCGGCCGCAGGAGGGCGGCGGCATGGGTGTCCGCGGATGGCTCCAGCTGGACGGCGAGTCCGGATCAGTCCGCCTTCGACCATTTCTGCCCGACCGCCGTTGCCGCAGCTCCCACAGGCCGGCTGGTGGCGGTCGGCGACGACTGCTACCCATACCTGGCCCGCCCGGCGGCAGCCATCTCGGATGACGGCGGTCTGACCTGGCGGCGCGCGCCGGCACAAACGCAGCTGTCCGAGGGAGGCCGACTCACGGCAGTCGTGGCGGGCGGTCCGGGCTTCATCGCCGCGGGTGGCGTCATCCGGGACGTCTACCCGGGCGATCCGGGGATCGCGATGTTCGTGTCCGCGGACGGTCTCGCCTGGCGCCGCGCGGGCTACTTCGTAGAGGGCGGCAGCGCGTTCCTGAATGCGATCCCGGGCGGGTACCTCGTCGTCGCGACCGCCGGTCAGAAACCTGCCACGTTCGTCTCCATCGACGGCTTGCGTTGGGCGCGGTCCACGTCACTCCCCGCCACGCCGCACGCCCTGAATGACGACTTCGACGACGCCATCCATGGGCTCGCGGTCAACGGGAACGCGATCGTCGGCGTTGGCACGACCGACCTGAACAGGTTCGTGGATGTGTCCGTGCCCGGGGCCTTCACCGTCCTCGGCACGCTGACGCCCGGTCCGGCCATCACCGGGCAGACTTCGGTGCCGCCCATCATCCCGACTCCGCGGCCGCCCTCGGCGCTGGCACAACCGTCGTTCCCGGGCACGGTCACCTGGGCTGTGGAACCGCTACCCGTCGCCGCGCCGCCCGGTGCCGTTGTTGTTCATTCCGGCGTCGGCAATGTCACTCGGTGGCGGGGCGGATTCGCTGCCGTCGGGGCGGTGTGGTTCGAATCGGGGCCGTTGGGACCGTCGATTGCTGGACGCGACGTCGTCTGGACCTCACCGGACGGGGCGCGGTGGACGGAGCATCCGCTTCCCTCGAATTGCCGGGGCAGGATCGCCACCACGGGCACGGCCATCGTCGTCGGCGGCGACGCCGGGATCTGCCGGTCGGCCGACGGCGTGGCGTGGACCCGGGTCACGGAGATCCCACATCAGATCAGGGGCTTCGTCGACGTGATCGCCGGTGGCCCGGGGTTCGTGCTCACGATGGGCTACTCCACGTCGACGTCGGTATCCGTCAAGGTATGGCGCTCGACCGATGGCCTGCGCTGGCGCACCGCGGGCCATCCGGTCGCCTTCAACAACCTTGAGCCGCAGGCGCTCGCCACCGGTCCTCGGGGTCTCGTCATCCTTGGCCAGCGATACGTCAGTGGGTCCGGATACGACGAACACTTCGTTCCGCTCCAATCGCGCGATGGCATCACCTGGTCGAAGGGCGGTCGTCAGCCGGCGTTCGAGCCGTTGTCATTCGACGTGGGCCCGGCCTCCGTCATCTCGGGCGGCCCCGGGTATATCGCAGCTGGCTCCTATCAGCCACGATCGCAGACCGGCGTTGCGGTCTGGACCTCGCCCGATGGGCTTGCCTGGAAGCGTGTCCACTTCGTGCTCCCGCCCAGCGGATATGTCGAATTCGATGGGCTGGCCCGGATCGGGCCTGGCTTCGCGGTCGTCGGCCTCCTTGCGCCGCCCTCTCAGGAGGATCCTGCCCGGCCGACGGTCTGGCTGTCGCCGGACGGCAGCCGTTGGCGATCCGGAATCAGCCTCCCGTTCCCGGCGGACGGGCCGGCCGATTGGGTTCAGATCACCGGTGCGGCCGGGGGAAGCGCGCGGATCGTGGCCGTGGGCGATCGGTCCGGGGGCGGACGCACGCAGGCGGAGGTCTGGACCGGGACGTACCGGGCGCCGTGATCGGCAACAGATGGGTCAGCTTGTCGCCGCGCCCCCGGAAACCCTGCGCATCCGTATGGCGCACACGATCAGGGCGAGGCCGGGAGCGGCCAGCAGTGCGAAATACACCGCAAACTCGCTGACATCCAGGGGCCGAGCGCTCACGGTGGCGCTGGCCGGGACCGCCAGGACAATGCTCGCCGTGGCGCAGGCAGCCGCGAGCCTGCGCCCCCATGGGGCTCCCCACAGGCACAGGATGAAGCCGAGTGGCAGGATCGTGTACGTCTCGCCAACCAGCAGGTTGGGGACCCAGGCCGCGCCCTCGCCCACGCGTGGATTGGCCAGGGCCAGACTCGTTCCAGCGCCGAACACCAATTGCCACAGCTCGGCGACAACGAACACGACGACCACGGTCCAGCGAGTCAACCCCAGCCTCCCGCGTGTCTCGAGTCTCGCTCGCGCTCCTCAGTTATGTCAGTGCCTCCCTCGCGATTCACGGGGCGGGCTGCCAGGCAACCCATTGCGCCCCGGAGGTCTCGCGGAGTTCGCGCGGGGACGAGCCGTCGGCGCGAACCAACGCGATCCCGCCCCACCCCCCGCCCTCGGCTCCGGCGATGTTGTAGGCGAGCCACGCCCCGTCCGGGGACCACGTGAGAGGCGAGTAGACGTTGATGTCCGTGAGGCTCAACTCCCGCCGGCCACTGCCGTCCGCACGATGGATCACGATGCCACCTGGGTTCAGGGTCCCGTCCGAGGCGACCTCGAAGGCGGCGGCGATCGTCTCACCGTCAGAAGACCATACCGGCGGGGGCTGGACATAGTCGTCGCCAGTGCCGAGATCGAGCAACTCGGCCCGATCGACCTTGATAACCCCGATGTGCGTGACACCTTCGACGTAGAACCTGAAAGCGAGCCGGGTGCCGTCCGGCGACCATCGAGGGCTCGTCATTCCCTCGAGTGGAGCGCGCGTCAGTAGGGTCTGCACGCCATCGGAGACGCGGACCACGACGGGCTCGAGCAAGTTCTGGCCGAGGTCCCCGACCGCATTCGCGAACGCGATCCGCGTGCCGTCTGACGACCACGTGATGGGACGTTGTGGCCACACCATCGGCACCAGGACGCGCTGGTCCGTGCCATCTCCGTTCATGATCATGATGTCCTGGACGCTCTCGTCCGCCATATACACGCCGCCCTGCGATCCGCACATTCCCGCCGGCGGTCCGTTGTGAAAGCGCGAGAACACGACCTGACGACCATCCGGCGACCAAGCGAACGCGCCGTCAAGGGAGCGGAGCCCATTCCGGACCAGGCTGCTCACGTACGGTCCGTCGACCGACACGGTCGTCAGCGTGGGCACGCACATGTCGTCCTGGGAGATTAGGTTGATCGACCGGCCGTCGGCGGCCCATGACGCTTCGACTGCCGGCCCAAGCTGCAGTCGTCTGCCACCGGCTACCGAGGCGAGCCAGGCCGAACCAATCATTCCGCCCTCCACCCCGCTGCCGCGATAGAAGAGGAGTTCGCCGGTGGGCTCGGCTGGCGCGAACGATGGTCCCGTGCTCGGCGCGAACGACGCGCTCGCTACGGCGGTCGGGCTTGGGATCGGCGCGGTGGACACCGTCGGTGTCGCGCCCGACTCGGTCGACGGAGGCGGGGCAGCCGGCGATCCACCGCATCCGGCGAGCGCGACGAAGACCGCGACGAGTCCGACCCTCAGTCCGAGGCGAGCCATGCTCCATCCGCGCGTGTGGGGTGCTTGAACCTGAGACGACCTTCGTCGACCACTGCGACCCGAGTATGGACCCAATTCAACTGTGCCGGTCGACGGGCTTCTCGGTCGCTCGCACGATCTCTGTTTCGTCCGGTCGCTCACGGTGACTTCGTGGGCGCCGGTCCGAGCTCTGTGCCCGGCCCGAAAGGCACCGCGTCCGTGACCCAGGAGTGGTCGTAGTCGGGCAGGTGCCCGACCGCGGATGCCGCGCGCCAGGTGAGCCCATCGGGCGACGTCCTGGCGCCAATCCCCCCGATCTCGGTTCGCCCGTATGCAACGAATCCGGCCACACTCGAGACGACCACATCGAGCTGCGTGGCCCCACCGAGCGTCGAGCCCAGGGCCGGCCGCTCCCAGGTCAGCCCGTTGTCCCGCGAGACGGCGACTGCGGCGTGGCGGTCGCAATCGGAGCCGACGGCGACGAGCGACGCTCGCCCCGCGACCAGGTCGGCCATGCAGAGTGGCGTCTGACATTCGACGAGATCCGCCGAGATGGCGAGCGCCTCCGTGGACTTCCGGCGCCGGATGCACCCGACCGCGTGGCCCAGGCCGTCTCCCAGGCGGCCGACGGGAGGCGACTAATCGCGGGTTCACGCTCGTCCTCGTGATGGCGGCCACGATGATCGCCGTGATCGCCGCCGGTTCGCTCGCCGTGGGCGCGATCCGCGACCAACGGTCGTCGGTCCTCCCGCCGGACAGCGCACCGCCGACGCCGGCGCCGACGGCCACACCGGCGGAAGAGCCGACTGTCAGGCCCACCGAAAGCCCCGGCCCCTCCCCGGCCGGCCCCGCTTTCGCGGTCTCGCTGCCGTGGCACGGCGTCTCGGTATCTGAACAGGAGGGTCGGCAGGCTCGCATGCATGACGTCGCGGCAACGCTCGCGGGCTTCATCGCGGTCGGCAGCGACGGCGCCGGCCGGGAGCTCGTCGGGGCGGTGTGGACGTCGTCTGATGGGACATCCTGGAGCGAGCAGCTCGTGACGGACGCGCCGGCGCTCATCCGTGTTGCGGTCGGCCCGTCCGTCCTGGTGGCGATCTCCGAGGACGGCATCTGGACGTCCACCGTCGAGGAGGGCTGGCAGCGGGCAGGCCAGCCGCAGCTCGCCGATGTCCATCTGGTCGATGTCGTGCGGCACCTGGTCGCGGGACGCGAGGGCTACGTCGCCATCGCCCGGACGCGCTCAGGGACCGGAGAGGCGGTCGTGCTGACTTCGAGCGGCGGCCGTGAATGAGTCAAGTCGGCGGACACCCCGGCGCTCCGTGGCTTCTGTCCGACCGCGCTCGCCGACTCCACAGACCGCATCGTCGCGGTCGGCTCAGATTGCGACATCGCGCAGCCTCGCCCGATCATCGCGGTCTCGGACGACGGTGCTACCTGGACGCGCGCGCCGCTCGCGTCGGAGTTCGGTGATTCGTCGTCGCCGATGGCAGCCGTGGCTGGTGGGCCGGGGTTCATCAGCGGTGGCTTCCTCCAGGAGGAGGAGCGGACTCGCGAGGCATTCGGCACCAGAGGCGGCGACGCACCAGCGCGCATCCATCAGCCGGCGCGCTGCATAAGCCCTTTCGCCGCGCACCTTCGGGCCGCGTCGTTCAATTCAGGATTGAGCGAATCTCACGAACCCCCTTGTTCGAGGCACCAGACTGCAGCCCGGGAGTGCGGCCATGCACGTTCATTCGGATCTCTCAACTGGTGGTTGAGGCCGGCGGACGAGGGGACGCCCCGCCAGAACCGCCGGCCCGTCGCGAGACATCAAAGGGAGATCGTCTGACGTCACGAGGCCGTCACCCGGGCGACCTATCCTCGCTCCCATACCATGCGCACGATGCCGCAGTCGCACCCGCCACTCCCCGAGCGCCCGATTCTGGTTGTCGACGACGACGCCAAGATCGTCCGGCTCGTGCGGACCTACCTGGAACGCGAGGGATTCAGCGTCGTGACCGCGGCTGACGGGCCGGCCGCGCTGGAGGCCATCGAGACGCACCGGCCGGCGCTGGTCGTCCTCGACTTGATGCTCCCCGAGCTGGACGGGCGGGCCGTGATCCGCGCCGTGCGGCGCGACGATGAGGCGGCCAGCACGCCAATCCTTGTGCTCTCGGCCCGAAGCTCGACCATCGAACGGATCGCCGGGCTCGAGGACGGCGCCGACGACTACCTGCCCAAGCCCTTCTCACCCGCGGAACTGGTCCTTCGCGTCAAATCAATTCTTCGCCGAAGCGCCGCGAGCGCGCCGCGAACCGACGGACCGCTCGCCACCAGCGCGAATGGCCAGCCGAGCGAGACGAGCCGCCCAACCCTGCGGCACGCCGATCTGGTAGTCGATTCCGAGCGCCACGAAGTCACGCGTGCCGGCGAGATCCTGGCATTGACACGCGTGGAATTCCGGTTGCTCCAGACCATTCTCGAGGCCGATGGCCGAGTGCTCAGCCGGGATCAGCTCCTCGATGCGATCTACGGCCACGATGCCGCCGATGTCCTCGATCGGACCGTCGATGTCCACATTGGGCGGCTGCGCGACAAGCTCGGCGACGACGCTGACCAGCCACGTTACGTTGCCACCGTCCGCGGCGTTGGCTACCGGGCGGCCCCGGCCACGACGAATCCGGCCATGACCCCGGACGCCCCGCAGTCCCAGTCCAGGTGATCGGTCGCGGCATTGCGGTCCGCATCGCCCTCGCGGCACTGGCATCCGCGGCGGTCGGACTCGCAATCCTCGCGGCGGGGGTCGCCATCGTGGGTGCCGAGGTCTTCACGGCCCTGATGGTCGAAGCGGGCGACTCGGCAGACCACGCCCGGGCAATGTATGACGAGTCGGTCACGACCGTCGTCGTCGCGGCGGTCGGCGTTGCCGCACTCGCGAGTATCGGTCTCGCCGGGCTCCTGGCGCGGATGCTCGCCCGCCCGCTGGCCGAGGTCGGGGGAGCCGCCCGACGAATCGCCGACGGCGACTATGCGGCTCGTGTCCCACGCGAGGGCCCCGAAGAGATCGTCTCTCTCGCCGATTCGTTCAACCAGATGGCGGCTTCGCTGGAGCGGCAGGAACGGATGCGGAGCGATTTCATCGCCAATGCGGCACACGAGTTGCGGACCCCGTTGACCAACCGCCAGGGCTATCTGGAGGGGCTGCGGGACGGCGTGATCACGGCCGAT
>CAYRTS010000092.1:2678-10696 GCA_964427285.1 uncultured Anaerolineaceae bacterium | reverse complement strand
GTCGGGGGGAGCGCGCCTATGACATCTACTCGCGCCTGCTCAAGGAGCGGATCATCTTCCTGGGCGACGCGATCGAGGATCACCTCGCCAATCTCGTGATCGCGCAGCTGCTATTCCTCGATTCCGAGGATCCCGAGAAGGACATCAGCTTGTACATCAACTCGCCCGGCGGGGTTGTCAACTCGGGGCTGGCGATCTACGACACGATGCAATACCTGCGCGCCCCGGTCAGCACGATCTGCATCGGCATGGCGGCATCGATGGCCGCGGTCCTCCTCGCCGCGGGGGCCAAGGGCAAGCGATTTGCCCTGCCAAACAGCCGGATCATGATCCATCAGGGGTCCGGCGGGTTCCGTGGCAACGCGCCTGATGCGGTCATCCAGATGAAGGAATGGGAGTTCCTCGTCCAGCGCAACGTGGAGATCATGGCCCGCCACACGGGGCAGCCGGTTGAGAAGGTCGTCAAGGACACGGACCGGGACTATTTCATGTCTCCCGAAGATGCCAAGGACTATGGCATCATCGACGCGGTCTACTCGGTCCAGTGGGATTCACTGACCGCGCAGCATCACGACGAGAAAGTCGCTCAAGGACCCGCCGAGGAATCGGACGCCACCCCGGCGCCCGAACCGAAGCGACCCGAGGGCGAATAGCGCAGGCAAAGGGAGCCAGACGGCCGTGACCCCGACCAGTACAAGCAAGGGACCAAAGGTCCCGTATCGCTGCTCGTTCTGCGGCAAGAGCCAGGAACAGGTCCGCAAGTTGATTGCCGGCCAGGGCGTCTACATTTGCGACGAGTGCATCAACCTGTGCCAGGAGATCATCGAGGAAGAGCTCCTCGAGACGCCCCGGCCAAAGACCGCCTCAACGAAGCTGCCAAACCCCCACCACATCAAGGACTCGCTGGACCAGTACGTCATCAGCCAGGAGCGCGCCAAGAAGGTCCTCGCGGTCGCGGTCTACAACCACTACAAGCGGGTCAACGCCGGCCATCTGGTCGACGAGGTCGAGCTTCAGAAGTCGAATGTCCTGCTGGTGGGGCCGACCGGATCGGGCAAGACGCTGCTGGCGCAGACGCTGGCGCGCGTCCTGGACGTGCCGTTCTGCATCGCCGATGCCACCTCGCTGACCGAGGCAGGCTACGTCGGCGAGGACGTCGAGAACATCCTGCTCCGCCTGATCCAGGCCGCCGATTTCGATGTCACCCGCGCGCAGCGCGGGATCATCTACATCGACGAGATCGACAAGATTGCGCGCAAGTCAGACAACCCCTCGATCACCCGGGACGTGTCGGGCGAGGGCGTCCAGCAGGCGCTGCTCAAGATCCTTGAGGGGACCGTCGCCAACGTCCCGCCGCAGGGCGGCCGCAAGCACCCGCACCAGGATTTCATCCAGATCGACACGACCAACGTGCTGTTCATCTGCGGCGGCGCGTTCGACGGCCTCGAGAAGATCGTCGAGGAGCGAGTCGGCAAGCGCTCCATCGGGTTTGGGTCAGAGGGGGCGATGACCCCAGCCCAGCGCGGCAGGATCCTCGAAAAGCTGATGCCGGAGGACCTGCTCAAGTTCGGGCTGATCCCGGAGTTCATCGGCCGTCTGCCGGTCATCGTCACGCTGGCCGCGCTCTCCGCCGAGGACCTCGTTCGGGTACTCACGGAGCCGAAGAACGCGGTCACCCGCCAGTTCGAGAAGTTCCTGTCGCTGGACAAGGTGGAACTGGCATTCACGCCCGGGGCGCTCACGGCGGCCGCGGAGGTCGCCCTGGACCGCAAGACGGGCGCCCGTGCCCTGCGCTCGATCGTCGAGGAGTCACTGCTCGAGGTGATGTACGACATCCCGGACCGCGGCGATATCCGCAAGTGCATCATCACCGAGGAGACGATCCGCTCCGGCCGCCTGCCGCTCCTGCTGACCAAGACAGAGATCGACAAGGGCGTCGACGAGACCAACTACGAGGGCTGGCTGGCGGAGCGCGGCGCCAGCGCATAGCGTTGGGACGCGGATCGCCACGGAGCCGACGCTGAGCCGGCCCTTGGCTCCACGACCGCTCGTCCGCTGGACGGGCGGCCGTCTCATTTTTCGGAGCGCGCGATGACCAATCTGCCGAAGGCCTATACCCCCCGGGACGTCGAGGGTGCGATCTACGAGCGTTGGCTCAAAGCGGACGTCTTCGCGCCCGACGGGGCCGGTTCGACCGCCGATCCTGCCCTTCCGACGTTCACGATCATTCAGCCACCGCCCAACGTCACGGGCTCGCTCCACCTGGGCCACGCCCAGCGAACCGCGGTCGAGGACCTGATGATCCGCCATGCCCGGATGCGCGGTCATGCGGCGCTGTTCCTGCCGGGGCTTGACCACGCCTCGATCGCCGCCCAGGTGGTGCTGGATCGCATCCTCGCCGGGGAGGGGGAGAGCCGGGACAGCCTCGGTCGGGAGCGCTATCTCGTACGAATGGGGGATTTTGTCAACGCGACCCGTGAGGTGATCCTGGGTCAGCAGCGACGGGTGGGAGCGTCCGCAGATTGGGGGCGCCTGCAGTTCACGATGGACGAGCGGTCGGCGAAGGCGGTCCGCGTCGCGTTCGAGCGGCTCTACCGCGCGGACCTCGCCTACCGTACCGAGGCCCTCGTCAACTGGTGCCCGGGCTGTCTCACCAGCGTGAGCGACCTGGAGGTGGTCCCGACGCCCGAAACGGGCACGCTGTGGAGCATCAGCTATCACCTGGTCGATACTGCCGGCGGCGCCGTCGACCCGGACCTTGGCGCAACGATCACCGTCGCTACGACGAGACCAGAGACACTTCTGGGCGATACCGCGGTCGCCGTCCATCCCGACGATGAGCGTTACGCGAACCTGGTCGGTCGGCTCGTGCGCATCCCGTTTGTCGATCGCGACGTACCGATCATCGCGGATCCGATGGTCGACCGGACGTTCGGCACCGGTGCCGTCAAGATCACCCCCGCCCACGATCGCGATGACCGCGAGACCGGACTCCGCCACAACCTGGCGGCCCCCACGATCCTCGCCGACGATGCCACCGTCACCCACACCGGGACCAGGTACGACGGGCTGGATCGGTATGTGGCGCGCGACGCCATCGTGGACGCGCTAACGGCTCGTGGCGACCTGGCCGGTTCGAAACCGCACGAGATGGTCGTCGGGCGGTGCCAGCGAAGCGGCGACGTCATCGAGCCACGGCTCAAGACCCAGTGGTTCATCCGCACCACGCCGCTGGCTGATCGGGCGCTGGCGGCCACGCGGAGCGGGCGGACCCGGATCCTGCCGGAGCGGTTCGAGAAGACCTGGGAGCATTGGCTGACCAACATCCGCGACTGGAACGTGTCGCGCCAGCTGTGGTGGGGTCATCGGATCCCGGCGTGGTACTGCCCGGACGCGCACGTCACGGTGACCTCGGCTGACATCGGGCCGACAGCATGTGAGACCTGCGCTAGCCCGGGGGTGGAACTTCGCCAGGACCCGGACATCTTCGACACCTGGTTCAGTTCCGGGCTGTGGCCCTTCTCGACGCTCGGATGGCCGACGGCGACACCGGACCTGCAGCGCTACTACCCGACGTCGGTGATGGAGACCGGCTACGACATCATCTTCTTTTGGGTGGCCCGCATGATGATGCTGGGTCTCGAACTGACGGACCGCGAACCTTTTCATACTGTTTACCTGTCCGGCCTGATCCGCGACCCGGAAGGTCAGAAGATGTCCAAGACCAAGGGCAACGTAGTGGACCCCCTTGGCCTGATCGATGAATCGGGGGCCGATGCCCTTCGATTCGCCCTCATCCACGGCGCAACCCCGGGGAACGACCAGCGGCTCGGCCCGACCAAGCTGGAGCATGCCCGTCACTTCGCCAACAAGCTGTGGAATGCCACGCGATATGTCCTTGGCGCCCGACCGTCAACGATCCCGGTCGATGCGGAGCGGTGTCTTCCGAACCGATCCGACCTTGGGCCGTCCGAACGCTGGCTCCTGTCGCGCACGACGGCCACGATCACGGCCGTGGATCGCGCGATGGCCGATTATGCCTTCAGCGAGGTCACCCGCCTGCTGTACGACGCGATCTGGGGTGAATTCTGCGACTGGGGCCTCGAACTGGCGAAGGTTCGGCTCGCCGACGAGACGCTCGCGGTCGAGTCGCGCGAGGCCACCTGGTGGACGCTCGTCGAGGTCCTGGACACATACCTGCGGTTGCTGCACCCGGTCATGCCGTTCGTGACGGAGGCGCTGTGGGGGTCGTTGCCCCACCGCGCGACGGACCCCGACCTGCTGATCGTGGCCCGCTGGCCGGCGGCGAGCGAGCGCGACTTCGCGGTCGAGACGGGTGTCGGGACATTGCTCGATCTGGTCCGTGGCATCCGCAACGCCAGGGCCGAGGCGAAGGTCGAGCCGGCGCGCTGGCTGCCCGTCGACGTCGCCGTACCTGAGGCGTTGGGTGCCACCTTCGAAGGGATCCGTCCGGCCATCGAACGATTGGCGCGCGCCCGTCCACTCGTGCGCGTGCTGACACGCGAGGCCCTGTCGAAGGCCGATCCGAACAACATGGCGGTCATCTCGGGCGACACCGAAGCACTGGTCCGGCGCGCCCCCATGGGGCAGGCTGCGACTCAGGAATCGGCCGCCCTCGACCGCATCCGGCTCGAGCGTGAACTCGCCGAGGCGGAAGGCTGGCTGGCGGCAGCCCAGGGGCGACTCTCCAGCGAGACCTTTGTTGCCCGTGCGCCGGCAGCGGTCGTCGCCGGCGCTCGAGCGCGCGAGGCCGAATTGACCGATCAGGTGGAACGGCTGCGCGAGCGCCTCGGAGCGTAAGCCGCACCCGCGTCGGCCGAGCCTGCCCGCGCGCCGTTCGCGCTGTGCGCCGTGTGCGCGTCCGGACGGGCGCGGGTCGATCGGGGTCAGCCCCTGCTACGATGCGGACCGATCATCCACCGCCGCCGGAGACTCGCCAGGTGCCCCTCGACTTCCTGAAGCGCAAGGACAAGGCTGCCAAGGTGGCCGAGAATGCCAGGCCGGCCTCGGGCCTGATGCCCGAAGAGGTCCTCGCCCAGGACCACCTGCTCAAGCTCTATTACGCCGGGAAGAGCAGTGAAGGTGTCCGAATGAAGGCCGGGCCTGCGGCCGTGCGCGAGTTGCCGTCCATGCTGGTGGGACTGGCCCGCAGCGAGGTCGAGGTCGTCGAGCCGCTGCCGATCGAATTCAGCCAGGCGACGCCGACGATCGTGACGCCATCGGAGGCGATGCAGTGGTTGAACGCCCATCACGCCCGATCGCCGATCACCCGCCACGCCCTCGTCGTGCTCGAATCGATTGACGCGATCGATCTCGCCTTCGATACGTTCGTGTGCGCCCTGCTCGAGGGCGAGGTGGACACCTCGGGCTATCCGGAATACAACGCCGTCGTCGGCGGTGTGGCGGCCCACTGGGATGAAGCGACGGGCGACATGATCTGCCGGGCGGTCGTGGGCTGGGGTGGCAAGGGCGTTCGAGGCGACACGGATCGGATCGGCGCCAGGATGCTCAGCGGGATGCTCAACAATGTCCTTGCCAGCCAACACGCCCTCGGCCTGACGAGCATCGAGCGCCCGGTGCCCGCCGCGGGTCGGGGCGGGCTGGTCTGCACCCACTGCGGGTTCGCGTCGGGTCACGAACGCGCCTTCTACTGCCCCAAGTGCGGCATGCGTCTGCTGCGCGGCTGAGGGCAGACTCGACCGATGCCCCTGTACGACTATGACTGCGCTGCCTGCGGGCGGCGGGTCGAGGTGATCCATGGCGTCCATGCCGATGGACCCACGGAATGCCCGAATTGCGGGAGCGGGCCATTGCGAAAGGCGATTGCTGCCGCGGCCGTCCATTTCAAGGGATCTGGCTGGGCGAAGCGCGATCGGCGGTCAGCTGCGTCGTCGAGCTCCACGAAGGGGTCAGCCGATGCCACCGCGGCAACCGACGGGGGCACCTCGGAAAGCTCGGCCAAGCCCGACGGAACTGGATCCGGGACCGATGCGAGCGATGGCTCGGGTGGCGCAGGCAAGCCCGCGACCCCGGCTACCAAGGCCGCGTCCAGCACGGCGACCAAGGCGGACTGACCGATGGCGGCACCAGCCGACTGGGTGACCCTGGTCGAAGCGGCCGACATCCTGGCCGCCGCCAATGTCCACTTCACGCCAGCGACGATCGGCGGCTGGGCTCGATTGGGGCGCCTCCAGAGCATCAAGCTCGGAGGTCGGCGGTTCGTCCGCCGCGGCGAGGTACGGGCGATGATCGCGACCCCGCGACGTGTTCGAGCCGAGGACGTGCAGCCGGTCCTGTTCGAGAACCTGGGGGACTGATCCGGATCCATGCATTGGCCCGCGGTCCCAGCACGGATCCTGGACCGGCCTCGCGTCGTCGTCATTCGGGCCGTCTTTGATATCTACGGCCGGTCTGCCGGGGGCCTGCTGGCAAACGGACTCGCGTTCTCCGCACTCTTCGCTGCGATCCCGACGACACTGCTCGTCCTCGGATTGACCGGCTGGATGGCCGCCGGTGAGCCCGCGATTCGAGGGCAGGTCAGCGAGGCGCTGGTCGCCGCGTTTCCACCCCTGGCGGACATCATCCGTGGTTCGGTCGACGCCGTGGCTGCTGGGGCCGGGCTGACGTCACTCGTTGGGACGGTCGGCCTGCTTTGGACGGTCGGTCAGCTGTTCGGGGCGCTGGATCTCGCGTTTGCCCGCATCTTCTCCGCTGAGCCAGGCCGGGGCGCCATCACCCGACGGGTTCGAGGCTTCGTCATCGCCGGGCTACTACTGGCGGCGGCGGTAGCCATCGTCACCGGCCTGGCGCTGATCGCGGCACTCGATGCGGCAAGCGGGGCCGCGGGATCCATGGCCCGTGGCACCATCGGACTCCTCGGGTGGCCGCCGTTCCTGGCCGTCGCCGCGAGCGTTGCCGTGGCGATCGGCTATCGCACCCTGCCTTCCCAACCGCCGCGCTGGCAGGCCGTGAGGCTCCCGGCCCTCGTCGTCGGGGTACTGCTGGTGGTCCTCAGTCGCGCCTTCGCGCTGCTGGTCCCGTGGCTCGTGAGCGTCGCTGCATTGGCCGGAACGCTGGCATCCGCCTTCGCTGCCCTTGCCTGGCTATCGTTCTCGTTTCAGACCCTGTTGGCTGGCGCGGCCTGGGTGCGGGTTCGCGACGAAGGACGGTCGGGGGCAGGCACGGCGCTCCCGCCTCCGGCCAGGTCAGACTCCCTGGGAGGTGCCGCAGCGACGGCAGAATCGGGCGGTCGAAGACAGCGATAGACCGCAACTGACGCACGGCTGGACGCCGGTCACCCTCTTGCCGGCTGTGGCTCGCGCGGTTGCCAGCTCCTGATTGGAGGCTGCCCAAAGGGCCTCGATGCCACCCTGAGGAGTCGCCGGCCGGCCGAGGAACGGCAGCCCGGCGGCCGGTGGAGCGGCAGGTGCTGCCGCGGGCCATTGCGGTCTGGCCGGCCACTGGGGCTCGCCACCGACCAGTTCTGTGGGCACGGTCGGGGCCGGCGATCCACGACCCGGACCCTGCGGGGCCGGGAACGGTGACGGGCTGATCGCGTCTGGCGCCGTGATCCGCCAGGTAGGCTGCGCGATGACATCGATCGGGTCCGACGGCTGCGGCGATGCGCTCTGTGGCTCGGCAGGTGCAGCTGCGAGCAAGGTCTGGGGCGGTGGCGCTGACAGCTCGGGTTGGCTTTCGGGCGTGATCGCCCCGGCGGGCGCAGCCTCGTTTTCGATTGACGATGGCGGCTCCGCCGCCGATGAACCGTCCCGGCGCCCCCGCTCGAAGGCGGCCAGCTCGGCATCGAGGCTCTGGCCTGGGCGGAAGCGTCGAAGCAGCGCGCCGGTCTGGGCGGCGGCTTTGCCGTGGGCATCGCCAGGAACTGGCGATGCCCCGGTCCCCGCGAGGTCGGGTTCGGCAGCCAGGGCCGTCTCGCTCAGGCCGATCATCTCGCTTGCGGGCTTCGGCTCGATGGCGGCCGTCTCGCTCAGGCCGAT
>CAYRTS010000092.1:0-2578 GCA_964427285.1 uncultured Anaerolineaceae bacterium | reverse complement strand
CGATCATCTCGCTTGCGGGCTTCGGCTCGATGGCGGCCGTCTCGCTCAGGCCGATCATCTCGCTTGCGGGCTTCGGCTCGATGGCGGCCGTCTCGCTCAGGCCGATCATCTCGATGTCCGGCTCGATGGCGACGCCATTTCCAATCCACGGATGAGCGGGCACCGCGTCGTGGTAATGGTCCGCCGTGCCGCTGCCGTTGCCGTTGCCAGCTTCACCAAACAGGGCGGCCGCGCGGAGTGCGCTGAGATCGTCGAATCGCGCCGGCTCGGGGACGACGGCCAACGGCGCGATCGCAAGTGGGGCGCACGACAGGCACTTGGCCTCTGGCTCATTCCAGCAGTTGGCGCAGGCGTACTGTCGGCACGACATGCAGAAGCTGAAGGTCTGGTGGAAGGCATCCAACTGGTGCGCGGTGGAGTCCCGATCGGCCTCGCTTCGAGCCAACGCCATGGCTTCGTCAATCGAGCTACTGTCCGACAGGACAAAGTTCTTCAGCCCGCGCGACAGGACCTTGACACCCTTGAGGCGAGCCTTCGGTCGCGCGGATTCGAAGGTATAGCGGGTGCCGCAGCGCTCGCAGAAGGATTCGGTCAAGATCTCTGTCATGGGTCCCCGGGGTGACGGCGCAGCCCTGGCCGCGGGCGCACATCCCGGGCGGGGCGAGAGTATAGCGCATGGGATTCGGGCCACCTCCGGGACGTGGGTACCGTGGCCCGTAGCGGAAAGTCAGGGCGCGGCGTCGATCGAGCACGAATCCTGCTCTGATAGGCTCAACGACGGAATGATCGACGAACAACCGGACGTGCGGGGGCAAACGTCCCCGCCAGGCCTCTTGTCGGTCGCCGAAGTTCCGGCGCCGGGCCGGCCATCGAGCGAGCCGGACGAGCGTCGCTCCCCGCGCGCCCCACGTCCGCTGATCGAGCGGCTCGGTCTGGCCGCCGTCGCCCTGGTCCTTGCCGTGCTGTTTGGCGGGGTGGCGGCGGCATCGTGGATCGGCGGCGAGCCGTTCCTGACCATCATGGCGGCCATTGGCAGCGCCATGACGCTGTGGGTGGGGGCGATCACGCTGCGCGGCTGATTCCGGCCATCGGAATGAACGTTCACGATCGGTTTCCCTCGCTCGTGTTGGGTCGATGTTCGTACGACGATGGTGCGCATTCGGATCGGCCATCGACGCGAGGGTTGACGCTCCGCCCGATCATGTGCGCGCGAGCGCTCGCCAGACCCGGAGCCCCTCGGCCACGCCACAAGGCCTGAGCAGGGCAGCCGCGCGGCTGCACGATGGGTGGCGCCCGCGGGAACCGTTTCGATCGTTCCGACGTACCATCTCCCGACGGCGCGGCGCGCCGGACGCCCGCCCATCTCCCCGAGGGACCCGCGAGAGAGGCCGATGACCAGGATCCAGGAAACCGGCGACAAGGTCATTTCCAACGTCGAACGCGTGATCGTCGGCAAACACCACGAGGTTCGGCTCGCGCTCGTAGCCCTGCTGTGCCGCGGCCACGTCCTGATCGAGGACGTGCCCGGAACCGGCAAGACAGTCCTGGCCAAGGCCCTCGCGCGGAGCCTCGGCTGCTCATTCCGGCGGATCCAGTTCACGCCTGATCTGCTCCCGTCGGACGTCTCCGGGCTCTCTATCTACAACCAGAAGACCCAGGAATTCGAGTTCCGTCCTGGTCCGATCATGAGCCAGGTCGTCCTCGCCGATGAGATCAACCGGGCCACGCCAAAGACCCAGTCGGCGCTGCTCGAATGCATGGAGGAACACCAGGCCACGATCGACGGCACCACCTACCAGATGCCGGATCCCTTCCTCGTCATCGCCACCCAGAACCCGATCGAATACGAGGGCACGTTCGCCCTGCCGGAAGCCCAGCTGGATCGGTTCCTGCTCCGGCTTCGTCTCGGCTATCCGCAGCCGATCGAGGAGATCGTGATCCTCGATGAGCAGAAGCGCAGCCATCCGCTCGAGGAACTGGAGGTCGTCCTGTCGGTCGAGGATCTACGCGAGATGCAGGCCGCCGTGCGCGAAATCTATGTCGACTCAAGCATCTCCGACTATATCGTCCGCCTGGTCAACGGAACCCGGAACCATCCCGACATCTACCTCGGCGCGTCACCGCGCGGCTCGATTGCGCTCTACCGCGCCGGACAGGCGCTGGCGGGCCTGCTCGGCCGGGATTACGTCATCCCGGACGATGTGAAGGCGCTCGCCGAGCCCGCTCTCGCGCATCGGCTGATCATCAAGACCAGTTCCTCGATCCACGATGTGCAGGCCGGCCAGGTCGTTCGGGACCTCCTTGACTCGACCCCGATCGACGGGATTCGTCCCACCGGCGGCGGGCCGACGGATCTGCGGCCGGTCGGTCGAGGCCGCGGCGCGCCCGCCAGCGCCTGACATCATCGCCAAACCGGAGACCCGGGGTACGCCGTGATCCGAAAGCTGCAGCTCGTCGTCGCCGTCGGGGTGCTGGTCATCGCCGCGTTCTCCACCGCCCTGCCGTTCCTGTTCTACCTGCTCTACCTGTCGGTCCTCATCGTCGGTGGGTCGTATGTCGTGGTCCGCCTCGGCCTGAC
>CAYRTS010000091.1:0-10997 GCA_964427285.1 uncultured Anaerolineaceae bacterium | reverse complement strand
TCCGGGGCCCGGTCCGCCGCCCGGCAGAAGGTGACCAGGCGACCGCACAGATCGCGGATCCACGGTTTCTCGTCGCGCGCCAGCGAGCCGAGTTCCTCCTCGATCAAGTCGAGCCAGCGCGAGGCGATGGCGCCGATGCGGCCGTCGTCGATCCTGGCCACGGCGGTGATCCAGGCTGGGTCGACGCGCTCGATGGAGAACCGGTCGTCGTCGCCGATCCCGTCGAGCTCGATCCGGGCGTCCAGGAATTCCCCAGGGCCGTCATCGCCGACGATGCTCCGGGCAGCCTCGGCGAAGAGGTCGAGCCAGGTGGGGTCCAGACCGCCGCCAAGGGCGATATGTGCCGGAAAGCGCCGGCGGTCGTCAAGCGCGGACAGGTTGTCGGTGCTGATGGCAAGCAGGATGTCCTGGGTGTTGCCAGCCACGAGATCGAGCAGGTGACCCATGACGGTCCGGACTACCCGCGATATCCGGCGTCGCGCAGTAAGTGGGGCAGCTCGAGTGGGGACTCGGCAACACGGAACCCTGCCGCCTCGAGGGCCTTGACCTTGGAGGCCGCGGTCCCGGCACCGCCCGAGATGATGGCGCCGGCATGGCCCATCCGCTTGCCCTCCGGCGCCGTCCGGCCGGCAATGAAGGCGACCTTGGGCACGTCCTGCAGGTGCTCGGCGGCCCAGGCCGCGGCGGTCTCCTCCGCGGCGCCGCCGATCTCGCCGATAAGCACGATGGCATCGGTTTCGTCGTCCGCGGCGAACAGCTGGAGGATGTCGAGGAAGGTCGTGCCGATGATCGGGTCACCGCCGATCCCTACGCACGTGGATTGGCCGATCCCCGCGTCCGTCATCGCCTGGACGGCCTCGTAGGTCAGGGTTCCTGAGCGGCTGACGACACCGACGCGCCCCTCGCGATGGATCGAGCCTGGAATGATCCCCACCTTCGCCCGGCCGGGAGACGTGGCCCCCGGGCAGTTTGGTCCGATCAGCCGGGCACCGTGCGCCCGAACCATCTCGACCGCCGGGATCATGTCGAGTGCGGGAATGCCCTCCGTGATGCAGAAGATCGTCGCGATGCCCGCCGCAGCGGCCTCCATCACGGCATCCGGGGCGCCGGCGGCCGGCACGAAGACGAGCGAGGTATTGGCGCCTGTCCGGCGTACGGCCTCGGCGACGGTGTCGTACACGGGGACGGAGCCATCAAGCGCGGTCTGCCCGCCCTTGCCCGGCGTGACGCCCGCGACGACGTTGGTGCCGTAGGCCTGGGCGGCACCCGCGTGGAAGGCGCCCTCGCGCCCGGTGATGCCCTGGACGACAAGGCGTGTGTCGCGCCCGACGAGGATGCTCATGCGCCCGCCCCGGCGGCCCGGGAGGCCGCCACGGCCTTGGCCGCGGCTTCGTCGAGCGAAGTCGCGGTTTCGAAGCGGGCCTCGGCCAGCAGGATTGCGGCCTCGGCGGCGTTCGTGCCTACGATCCGCACGACCATGGGGCAGTTGCGGGATTGCTGGGCTCGCGCCTCGATGAGACCCCGCGCAACCTCGTCGCCACGGGTGATCCCGCCAAAGATGTTGACGAGAATGGCGTTGACCCGCGGGTCGGACAGGATCAGGCGCATGGCCTCGGCGACCTTGTCGGCCCGCGCGCCACCGCCGATATCGAGGAAGTTGGCCGGCTCGCCACCGGCGCGCTTGACCAGGTCCATGGTGGCCATCGCCAGGCCCGCGCCATTGACCATGCAGCCGATCGTGCCATCGAGCTTGATGAACGTGAGCCCGGCCTCACGCGCCTGACGATCCTCGGGCGCTTCCTCGTCCGGATCGCGCAGGTCCTCCAGGCCCGGATGCCGTCCGAGCGCCGAGTCATCCAGCGTGATCTTGGCGTCGAGACAGACCAGCCGTTCAACCGGAGCGCCGCCGGGACCGGCCTCGCGCACGATGGCCAACGGGTTGACCTCGACGAGATCCGCGTCGTACGCCTTCATCGTGGTCACCAGGCCCTGCGCGATGCGGACGGCGTCCCTGAGCTGGCCGCCCAGCCCCATGGCAAACGCCAGGTCGCGTGCCTGGAAGCCGAGCAGGCCAAGGTTCGGGTCGGCATGGCGGCGAATGATGGCATCCGGGTGCTCGGCCGCCACCGTCTCGATCTCGATACCGCCCTCGGCCGACCCCATGAGCAGGATCCGGCGCTCCGCGCGATCGAGGACGGCGGCGAGGTAGAACTCCCGGACGATGTCGGCGGCCGGACCGATCAGCACCTTGCGGACCGTCATGCCCTTGATGTCCATGCCCAGAATGGCCCCGGCGACCCGCTCGGCCTCGTCCAGGGAGCCGGCCAGCTTGACGCCGCCCGCCTTGCCGCGTCCACCGACCAGGACCTGGGCCTTGATGACCACGTTGCCAGCGCCGGTTCCCAGGAAACGCTCGGCGGCCGCTCGAGCCTCGGCGACGGTATGGGCGACCGCCCATTCCGGCACGGGCAGGCCCTGGGCGACGAGCAGCGACTTGGCGTCGGCTTCCTGGAGTTTCACGAGCGGCGGCTCCGTGGCATCTGGCGGGGCGGATGGGGATGGTACCGCGTCAGCGACTCCAAGCGCCCGGCACGGTCGGGGCTGCAACCGGTTCCGGCGGTGGGAGCTCCCGCCCGGCTACAATCGGACCATGGCCCATCGAATCACCCTGATCCCCGGCGACGGCATCGGTCCGGAGCTGGCGGCGGCCACGACACGCGTGCTCGAAGCGACGGGGATCGAGTTCGAGTGGGAGACCCAGCAGGCCGGCGAGGCGGTCATCGCGGAGTTCGGGACGCCGCTCCCGGAGCACGTCCTCGAATCGATCCGGCGCAACCGGGTTGCGCTCAAGGGCCCGATCACGACACCGGTCGGCGGCGGGTTCCGAAGCGCGAATGTCACGCTTCGCCAGGCGCTCGGCCTCTACGCCAACCTGCGTCCCGCCCGCTCGATGAAGGGCCTCGACACTCGATACGAGGGCGTCGACCTCGTCATCGTTCGGGAGAACACCGAAGACCTGTACGGCGGGATCGAGCACATGGTCGGCCCGGACGCCGCGGAGAGCATCAAGATCATCACCCGGGCCGCCTCCGAACGGATCGCCCGGTATGCGTTTGAGTACGCCGTGGCCAACGAACGGCGCAAGGTCACCGCGGTCCACAAGGCCAACATCATGAAGCTGTCTGACGGGCTCTTCCTCGAGAGCTGCCGCACGATCGCGGCGGGCTACGAGGGCCGCATCGAATTCGAGGATCGGATCGTCGACAACATGTGCATGCAGCTGGTCCAGAAGCCGGACCTGTATGACGTCCTGGTCCTGCCCAACCTGTACGGCGATATCGTCAGCGACCTCGCTGCGGGCCTGGTCGGAGGTCTTGGGGTCGCCCCGGGCGCGAATATCGGGCCTGAGGCGGCCGTCTTCGAGCCGGTCCATGGCTCCGCGCCCAAATACGCCGGTATGGACAAGGCGAACCCAACCGCGCTGATCCTGTCGGGCGCCCTGATGCTCCGCCATCTTGGCTACCCAGCCGACGCGATTCGCGTTGAGACAGCGGTTCGGGACGTGATCGCCGAAGGGCGAACCCTGACCTCCGATCTCGGTGGAACGGCCGGCACCGCGGCGTTTGCCGACGCGATCATCGGGCGCCTCACGACCGCCAGCGTCGCCAACGCCGCCAACGCCGCCAACGCACCCCGATGACGGGGATACCGGCCAGCCTCCGGCTTCCGCGGAAACCGCCCGGAACTGCCCGCCAGGGTCTCGGAGCCACCAGCCGGGTCGATCGGTGGGTGCTTGCCCCGGCCGCCCAGGCCACCGTGTTCACCGTCTGTGCCACCTACCTGTTCGTCAGCGGGATCCTGTTCACCCCACTCTTTGGGACCCCATACGAGGTTGACGGCTACCTGTCGCCCCTCTTCTCGCCGCTGGTCCGGCCGGACTGGCTGCCCACCTGGATCAGTCCGGGCCTGTTCATCCTGTGGGTGCCGCTCGGTTTTCGGGCGACCTGCTACTACTACCGCAAGGCGTATTACCGGTTCTATTTCGCCGATCCGCCCGGTTGCGCGGTGGGCGAACCGACGATCCATCGTCGCTACGCGATGGAAAATCGACTGCCGTTCATCCTCCAGAACCTCCACCGCATGTTCTTGTACCTCGCGTTCATCCCCTTGTTCTTCCTGTGGCTCGACGTCGCCCTCGCGGTCGTCCACGACGGTGGCTACCGGGTCGGGCTTGGCGTCGGCATCCTGCTGGCCAACGCGTTCCTGCTGAGCATGTATTCCCTGTCCTGTCATTCGCTCCGCCACCTGGTCGGCGGGCGACTGGATTGCTTCTCGTGCTCGCGGCGAACCAAGGTCCGCTACACGCTATGGCAACGGCTGACTTCATTGAACCGGCACCACATGAGCTGGGCCTGGGCCAGCCTCATCTCGGTCACCCTGGCCGATGTCTACGTGCGCCTGCTCGCCGTCGGCGTCGTCGTCGACCCCTCGATCCGCTTCTAGGACCCACGCCTGTGCCAGATCGAACGAAGCTCGCGCGGCACGGCCACGACGTTCTCGTGATCGGTGCGGGCGGGGCCGGACTCCGGGCGGCAATCGAGGCGAACGCCGCAGGTGCCGACGTGGGTCTCGTGTGCAAGTCCCTGCTGGGCAAGGCCCACACCGTGATGGCCGAGGGTGGCGTAGCGGCCGCCCTGGCGCACGTCGCGCCGAGCGACTCCTGGCAGACCCATTTCCGGGACACCATGATCGGCGGCAAGCTGCTCAACAATCCCCGGATGGCCCAGCTTCACGCCATGGAAGCGCCCGATCGAGTGCGCGAACTCGAGAAGTGGGGTGCCGTCTTCGATCGAACCGAGGACGGGCGGATCCTTCAGCGGCCATTTGGCGGTCACACGCATCCGCGCCTGGCGCACGTCGGTGACCGGACGGGGCTTGAGATGATCCGGACCCTCCAGGACCGGGCCGTGGCGGCCGGCATCAAGGTGTACATGGAGTGCACCATCACGAGCCTGATCACCGCGACAGACGGGGTGCGCGGGGCGTTCGGCTACTGGCGAACGAGCGGTGATCCGATCGCCTTCGGGGCCAAGGCGATCGTCCTGGCGACCGGCGGGATCGGCAAGGCCTACGAGGTCACCTCAAATTCCTGGGAGTACAGTGGCGACGGTCAGGCGCTGGCCTACGAGGCCGGAGCCGACCTCATCGACATGGAGTTCGTCCAGTTCCACCCGACCGGCATGGTCTGGCCGCCGGGCGTTCGCGGCCTGCTGGTGACCGAGGCCGTCCGGGGCGAAGGTGGGATCCTGCGCAATGCCAGCGGCGAACGGTTCATGTGGAAGTACCTGCCGGAGGAACGCCGAGCGGAATACGCCGCGACCGACGAGGAGGCAGCGCGCTGGGTGACCGCGCTGTCGCAGGGTCGCGAGACCGATGCCCGTCGCCCTCCGGAATTGTCCACCCGCGACAATGTCGCCCGGGCCATCTACACCGAGGTGAAGGAGGGCCGCGGTTCACCGCACGGCGGGGTCTTCCTCGATATCAGCTATCTGCCGGCCGATCTCGTGCGCCGCAAACTGCCATCGATGTACGACCAGTTCAAGGAGTTGGCCGATGTCGACATCACGAAGGGTCCGATGGAGGTCGGCCCGACGACCCACTACATGATGGGTGGCATCCGGGTCGATGCCGAAACGGGGGCGACCGGGGTTCGCGGTCTCTATGCGGCCGGCGAGGTGGCCGGTGGCATGCATGGCGCCAATCGCCTGGGCGGCAATTCGCTGTCGGACCTCCTCGTCTTTGGCGCCCGCACGGGTGCTGCGGCCGCGCAACATGCCTCGACCCAGGCAACCGAGCCGCACCTGGATCCGATCCAGGTCCAGGGCGCTAGTCGCGCACTGGCGGTCCCGCTCGAGCGGACCGATGGCGAGGACCCCTACGCCATCCAGCGCGATCTCCAGGAGATGATGGGCCGGCTGGTCGGGATCTTCCGGATCGAGGCCGATCTCGATGAGGCGATCGTGGCGCTGGCCGACCTGCGCAAGCGTTGGGCGAATGTTCGAGCGACGGGCGGACGCGCGTATAACCCGGGCTGGAACCTCGTCTTCGAGCTCGGCAACCTGCTGACGGTTTCGGAGGCCGTGGCTCGCAGTGCCCTGCTGCGAACCGAGAGCCGCGGCGCCCACAGCCGGCTCGACCACCCGGCCACCGACGATGCGAAGTGGAACGGGGTGAACTCCGTGGTTGCCCAGGCCCGGGACGGAGCCATGAGCGTCAAGACCGCGCCGCTGCCCAGCATGTCAAACGAGCAGCGCAGTCTGCTCGGCAACGCGCATTAGACGGAGAGACCGATGCCGGACGCGCACCTGAAGGTCTTCCGCGGCGACCCAGAGACTGCCGGGCATTTCGAGGAATTCACGGTACCGGTGGGGGAGGGCATGGTCGTGCTCGATGCCCTGCACTGGATCCAGGGCCACGCGGCGCCGGACCTGGCCGTGCGCTGGAACTGCAAGGCCGCCAAGTGCGGCTCGTGCAGCGCGGAGGTGGACGGACGCCCACGCTTGACTTGCAAGACGCGCCTGTCCGACTTTGACTTGGCTGAGACGATCACCGTCGAGCCGATGCGCGCCTTCCCGCTCATTCGCGACCTGGTGACCGATGTGTCCTGGAACTACGAGGTCAACAAGACGATCCAGCCGTTCACCCCGCCCGCGGACGTGCCGCAGGAGGATTGGCGCTGGCAGCAACAGGACATCGAGCGGGTGCAGGAATACCGAAAGTGCATCGAGTGCTTCCTGTGTCAGGACGTCTGCCACGTCCTGCGCAATCACGAGACCGAATCGCCATTCATGGGGCCCCGCTACCTGGTTCGGACCGCCGGCCTGGAGATGCATCCGATCGACACGGCGGATCGGCGCGAGTATCTCAAGGAGAGCGGCGGGATCGGCTTGTGCAACATCACCAAGTGCTGCACCGAGGTCTGTCCCGAGCACATCAAGATCACGGACAACGCGATCATTCCGCTCAAGGAACGTGTCGCCGACGCCTATTACGACCCGATCCAGATGGTCTGGCGGCGACTCCGAGGGGGCGGCGCGGGTTCGGGCGGCAGCCGTCGGGTCGAGTTGCCGATGCTCCAGGGCAATCCTCCGCCAGTCGACGGGGCAGCCGGTTGAGAGCGCCCTGGCTGGGCGCCTGGCGGCGGGCGTGACCGCGGGGCGCCTGGCGTGATCGAGGGCTTCGTGATCAGGACCGACGGAGCGGCGCGTGGCAATCCGGGGCCGGCGTCACTCGGGGCTGCCCTGTACGACCTCTCGCGTCCCGACGCCCGGGATCATCGCGCAGCTCCGGACGCCTCGATCTCTGAATTCCTGGGCGTGCAGACCAACAATGTCGCCGAGTACACGGGCACGGTTCGGGCGCTCGACCTCGCGCGTGAACTTGGCGCACGGCAGGTCCACCTGTTGCTGGATTCCAAGCTGATCGTCGAGCAGCTGTCCGGTCGCTGGCGGGTCAAGGACGCCAAGCTCATCCCGCTCTGGGCTGCCTGTCGGCAGAACCTCGCTGGTTTCGAGCGCTGGAGCGCGACGCATGTCCCGCGGGCACTGAATTCGGTCGCGGACGCCCTGGCCAACGAGGCGATCGACCGTGTCGGGGCCGGCGGTCCGGTGGTGATCGTTCGTCGACCCGGCGGCTGACCGACTCGCCCCGTACGCGCGGTCCATCGTCTCTGAGGCTGACAGCCGCGGTACCTTGAGTACCGCTTTCCGCACGAAGCACCGTGGTCCGCCGGCAGATTCGACGCTTCCTTGTGGATTTCGAGCAAGTCGACGAGGGGTTCATCCGGAATCCGGTACTCGCCGTACCGGGCGAGGTGGATGGGACGGCTGCGCCCTGGCGGCCAGGGAGGAGGTCCCGCGGTGTTTCGGCTGCCGCAGCGTAAGATCGAACCGTCAGCGAGGCGATCGGATGGTCGCGCGCCGTGGCGGGGAGACCTGCCGGCGGTGTGAGGAAAGTCCGAGCTCCTCAGCGCAGGGTGGCGGGTAACGCCCGCCCGCCGCAAGGCGAGGACCAGTGCCACAGTGACGATGCCGAGTGCCGGTGTGAGCCGGCGGTCGGAGTGAAACGGGCAAACTCCACCCGGAGCAAGGCCAAATAGGAGGGCGTAACCCGCTGACGGGCAACCGTCAGCGGGGGAGAGGTGCGCTGCCCAGCCCTCGGGTCGGCCGCATGAGCCGTCGGGTAACCGCCGGCCCCAGATGGATGGCCATCCCCGTCAGCCGCGAGGCCGACGGGACAGAACTCGGCTTACAGATCGCCTCGCTGACGCGATCGCCGTCTGGATCCTTGACCTGACGGTCAGTCCTCGTCGGGGCGGAAGATATGCGGCGCCGTGCAGGAGTTGCAGATCGGCAGCGCCGACTCGAGGTCGCCGAGCGGGATCGGCACCTTGCGATCTGGAAAAAGGCACTCCACGTCGTAGACCCGCTCGTGGCGGTATTCGACGTCGATCAGCCGCCGAAACGTGCATCGCCTGATGCGATGCGGGGCGAGGTGGAAGGGGTTGGGTTGCGCCGGGATATCGGGAAGCGGGAGCGCCATGCACCGTTGAGCCTAGCATCGAACGGCGACCCGCGGCAACGCGCGAAAGGTACTAGACTCCGCGCCGTTCGAGTCGAGGCAAGCAGGAGGGGACGTGCGGGACGAGCCAGCCGATCCGTTGCCGTCGCCAGCCCTCGTACATCCGCCGGGCGCCAGCGTCGCCGCTGAGTCGCGCATTTGCCCGTACCTTCGCTCCTCGACCGAGGACGGCGCCCATGGCGATCCGGTTCACTGGCCAGATGCCGACAATCGCTGCATCGCTCTGGGCGATCCAGCTCCCCAGTCGCGTCGCCAGCAGGAGTTCGCCTGCCTGGCAAGCACCCATGTCGGCTGCCAGCGGTTCATCCGCGCGCGGGGCCGCGCCGAGATGGGCCCGGAGATCTCCGGGCAGGGGCCGCGCCTGACACCATCGATCGTCGGTTCGCTCCTGGTCCTGGCCGCGTCGTTCGTGCTATCGGTCGGCTTTGTCGTGGCCAACGGCGGTCTGGATCTCCGGGCCGTTGCCGCCGGCGATCCGGGAGCCGGATTGGCGTCGCCTTCGGCGCCTGGGGCATCGTCAGGTTCCGTCGCTGCCGCGAGCGCATCAGCGGTGGTCCCGTCAGCGGCCCCGTCACCCATGGTGACCGATTCAACCTCGGCGCCCACGCCCCGGCCGACCGAGGTTGCGAGCCAGCCCGCGGTGACTCCGACCCCCACGCCGGTGGTCATCCCGACGCGCGCACCGACGCAGTCGCCCGCGCCAACACCGCAATCCAGTTCCGACCGCTACCTGCTGCTCAAGCCGTGCCCGGATGAGCCCGAGTGCTGGATCTACACGGTTCGCAGCGGCGACAATCTCGTGAGCATCGCCCGATACTTCGGGTTCCCCCTTGATGTGGTGATCGAGCTCAACCCCTGGACGGAGACGACCCAGCTCATCCCGGACCAGGAACTGCGGTTGCCGCCTCCCGCGTTGTAGTCCCACCCGGTCCTGCGGGGGCCGCGGATGCGGGCATGTCCTATGCCCGCCACGCCCGCCACGCCCGTCCCGCCCCGGGCGGTGCTCCCGCCACGCCAGCCACTCCCGCCAGGCATTCAACTGGCAGTTGAGTCCCGACCACAGCTCCACGTGGACGGGTGCCCAGATTGCAGTGTAGGCGTTGGACCCTGCACGTTCATGCCGTTGACTCAACCGGGAGTTGAACCGGACCAAGGTATCGGGCCCAACCGGGGTGATCGAAGGGGGGCCATCGGAGCAGCCTCACTCACAGGGCCGGTCCGGCTTGGTCCGGGCCGGTCCGGCTTGGTCCGGGCCGGTCCGGCGTGTCAACGTCGCTGCCCCATCAGGGGGTGACGCTGCGTAGGCTCGCTGCCCATCGACAGGTGCGAAATACGACACAGGAAGACGAAATCGGCCTTGACGCGCCGGTTTCTGGCGCTAGAATACAGGGAAGTGGCGTCAAGTGGCGTAAAGTGGGGAAGAACGGCCCCGCGCGACCCAGGCGACCGGATGCAGGGGTAGACCCGACAGTGTTCACCGGCGAGTACCGGCACTCGGTGGACGACAAGGGACGGATGGCCGTCCCGGTAAAGTTCCGAGCGCGCCTTGATCCCGGCTCGATGGTCTCGGCCTGGCTCGACAACTGCCTGGCCATCCACACCAAGGCGGGCTGGGATGAGCTCTCTGAAAAGATCGGCAACCTTGCCCTGACCAACCCTACCGCCCGGCTGTTTCAGCGCTCGATCTTCGGTCGTGCCAATGAAGTCGAGCTGGATCGACAGGGCCGAATCCTGCTGCCTGCGTACTTGCGCGGCTCGATCGGCCTGGGGGCGGAAGCGGTGATCGTCGGATCGCGCGACCACGCGGAAATCTGGGCCGCCGAGCGATGGGACGAGTACCGCCGCGCACTCGAGGATCCAGACGAGCTGGCCCGCGCCTTTGAGGGGCTCGGAATCTAGCTCGAACCACATGCGCTTCCAGGATCCGCTCGGGATCCGTTCAATCGGGATGGAGGAGAGATGGACGAAGGGCACCTGCCGGTGCTGGTGGAGGAGGTCATGCAGATGCTCGCCCCCATGCCCGGCGGCCTTCACATCGACGCCACCCTGGGCGGCGGTGGGCACACCGAGCGGATTCTGGAAGCGACCAGTCCGGACGGGCGTCTGCTGGGGCTTGATGCCGACGCGATGGCGGCGGCGCGGGTCGATGCGCGGCTGCGGCCACGCTTCGGGGACCGCCTCATGATCCGGCAATCGAACTTCCGCGAACTGGCTGCGGTGGCGCCGGCCGCAGGCTTCGGCGCGGTCGACGGGTGCCTGTTCGATCTTGGGCTCTCAAGTTATCAGCTCGCCGACCGCGATCGCGGGTTCGGCTTCCGCGCCGGCGGGCCGCTGGACATGCGCTTCGACCCCGGCCG
>CAYRTS010000090.1:0-11207 GCA_964427285.1 uncultured Anaerolineaceae bacterium | reverse complement strand
GCGGCTGCGGGCGAGCAGCTGGCGCGGCTGCGGGCGAGCAGCTGGCGCGGCTGCGCGCGAGCAGCTGGCGCGGCTGCGGGCGAGCAGAACGCCTGTCAGCCGGAGACGGTGCGGATGACCCCAGACATCAGCTTGGTCGCGCGGCGCGCCGCCGTCGGGGAGAGGCGCGACAGCGCCTCGACCAGATCGATGACATCCTGGTCCGGCAGCCCGCCGAGCAGCTCGAACAAGCGCAGGATCGTCGCGTCGGGAATTCGACCCAGCAGGCCGAGGGACCGCTCGAGCTCCCGGGGATCGAGCCTCGGGACCAGACCAACGGCTCGATCGAAGAGGGTGACGAAGACGAGGAACGCCGCCAGCCAGTCGCGCAGCGCCACCAGCTCGTGATCGTCGGGATTGGCCTCGAGGGCGAGCGCTGCTTCCCGCTCCTTGGCCTTGAGAACGGCCACGATCGGATCCCCTTCGCGAACCTTGCGCTCAGCGATGACCCGACCGAACCATTGCCAGTGGTCGCCGACCGCAAGGTAGGCCGCTCCGGCCGGTCCGCGCCGGCCCACGCGTCGCGGCTCCAGAACTCGCTCCACGATCCCCCACGACTCCGCCTCTGCGAGCGCAAGACTGGTCGCGCGGTGGCTGAGACCCAGCGCCTCACGGATTTCCCGTTCGGTCAGCGGCTCATGCCGAACCATGAGGTAGGCCTGGACCCGGGCGATCGCCGGAGTCACACCCCAGGCGGCGCCCATTTCGCCCCATGCCTCGGCGAACTCGATGCGGATGGACTCTGCCCTGGATCGGGCGGGGCCTTCTCCCCCGCCGACCCTCGACGCGTCGTCGCCCATAACTTGCCCCTTGCCAGTAGCAGGTTGATCTGACATAACTTGCTATGCAAGGGTAGCACGAGGACAAGGCCATGGGGACGCAGCTTCCTGGAATGTCGCGGTGACGCGGGTCGCAATCGTCGGAGGGTCCGGCCTCATCGGTCGGGCGCTGACGCGATCGTTGGCAACGGACAGTCATGCCGGCTCGGCAGGTCGAGTTAACCGCGTCGGTCGATCTCCTCGCGCAGCGCCCCGAGGATCTCCAGCTCGATGCGATCCTTGGGGCGTCCCGCGGCGCGTTTCATGCTGATGAGGGCGTCGAGGGAGGCCACGAGAACCGGTTGGCCGGCCACGTGCGTCGGCACCGCGGTCGACTTCAGACGTTCGTAGTCGAGATCAGGGTCTGGAGTCGCCAGCAGGTCGAAGTCGCCGGCGCTCGTCGTCAGTGTGAAGAGCCCGCCTGCGCGAAGCGTCCTGGCATCGAGCGGCGGCATCCTGGGAGCGTCGGACGGCAGGCCCCGTCGGACCGCGACGAGTTCCCGCAGCGTCGCCGCCAATTGAGCCAGGTTCGCTCCGTCTCGGGCGTAGCAGATATCGAGGTCGGCGGTCAGCGATGGAGAGCCGTGTGCCTGTGCCGCGACGCCGCCCACGATGATGAATCGGACCTCGTGGGCGATGAGGGAGTGCAGGATGACGTCGGGCTGAAACCTCTGCAGCTCACTCATTCGGCCACTCGCCGGAGCTGGCGCCACTCCACGAAGTGTTGGTCGTCAGCCATGGCCACGCGCAAACGCTCGTCCATGGCCACGTTCAGGCGCTCCTGGATCTGCGTGCGATCGACGCCGATTCCGAGGCGCGGCATGACCTCGAGCCCGAACTCACAGGCAATGAGCAGACGGTCCAACGTCTTGACCCGCGGGTCAGCGCGACCGCGCTCGATCCGGGCGATCGTCTCCTGTGGAATGCCGGACTTCGCGGCGAGATCGCGCTGGGTCAGGCGTGCTCGACCACGCGCCTCGCGCACCATCCGACCGGCCATCGACATCTGATCAAGCCTCCTGATGACGTTCTCGTCATCAAGCTACCACGGCGATCACAGGTGTCGGCGATCGTCCGGGTCGGGTAGCATCCGGTCATGCCATCCGTGTCCCGCTTCTCGATCGCACCGGTGCGTAGCTGCGGACTGGAGCACCCCGCAGAGATCGACATCACCGAATTCGGGGTGGTGGAGGATCGCCGCTTCTACCTGACCGATGATGCCAACCGACTGGTCGAGCGCAGCATGGTCGGCAAGCTCGTGCAGATCGCCAGCCACGCGGATCACGAGGGGAAGCGGCTTCGCCTGGAATTCCCGGACGGCACGGTCGTTGACGAGGAGGTCCGCCTCGGCGACCCGGTCGAGACCCCGATCTATGGTCGAACCGGGGTCGGGCATCTCGTCCACGGCCCGTGGATGGAGGCCTTGTCCGACTTCGCCGGCCGGACGATTCGGCTCGTCCGATGTGATCAGCCGGCCGGGACCCGGGCGGGCAACCCGACGAGCATCGTGTCCGACGGGTCGCTCGCCGAACTGGCCCGCCAGAGCGGCGTCGATCACGTCGATGGCCGTCGGTTCCGGATGTTGATCGATCTTGTCGGCGCCGCTCCACACGAGGAGGACACCTGGGTCGGGCGGCGGATCGCGATCGGGGAAGCGGTTTTGGCCGTCACCCTGCCGGACGCCCGATGCGCGATCACGACCCAGCATCCCGACACCGGGACGCGCGACCTCGACACGCTCCGAACGCTGATCGCCTACCGCGGCCTGCGCGACGGCAAGCATGCAGACTTCGGCGTTCTGGCAGACGTCGTGCAGCCTGGCCGGGTCCGGCTCGGCGACGAGGTCCACGTCCTCACCTGACGCCGCCCGGGCGAGTCCCCTACGCTCTGCCCGACACGGAGGTACCCATGGCCCAGCACGAAACGACCGCAACCCCGCTGCCGGGGACCCGCGGGGAGCTTCTCGCCCTGCACCGCGACACACGCCGTCAGCGCAACAAGGCGGCCCACGGCAGCGAGGGCCACGTCGCCGCCATCGACTTGCTCGCCCGGATCGAGGTGGAGATTGCCCGGATCGAGCGCGCGATGGACCCGCCGCTCGGCTGAGAGGGCCCGTCGCTCCGCTGAGCGCCTTTCGCACCGCTGACGGCCCCGCCGCTCGGCTGAGGGGCCGCCGGCCGGTGTCGCTCGGTCGAGATCGCGCCACTGCCCGGGCGCCTTCGGGCGTTCTTGCTATTCTCCGCCCACGATGGACGGTGCCGTACTTGTTCTGAACCAGAACTACGAGCCGCTCAACGTCTGTAACCTGCCCCGGGCGTTCCGACTGGTGTTCGGCGAGAAGGCCGAAGTCATCGAGTACGACCACCAGGTGATCCGGACGGTGCGGACGGAATACCGCGCGCCCTCCGTGATTCGCCTCCAGCACATGATTCGACGGCCCCGGCCGCGGGTGAAGCTGTCGCGCCGCGAGGTGTTCGCCCGTGACCGGCACACCTGCCAGTACTGCGGTCGGCAGTCGCACGACCTGACGCTCGACCACATCGTCCCGCGCTACCGCGGCGGCACGCACTCCTGGGAGAACCTGGTGGCGGCGTGCAAGCCGTGCAATCACCGCAAGGGCGGCAAGACGCTCGAGGAGGCCAGACTGCGTCTCGCCCGGACGCCGTTTGAGCCCCGAAGCGACATCTACTCGCTGTTCACGCCGTACCTTGGCGATGAGCGCAACGAGGCGTGGCGGACCTACCTCTTCCTGGGACGCAACTGAGGAGCCTCGCGGCGGCCATCCCCGGCCCGGTCCGGACGTTGCTCGGCGCGCTGTGGGACGCTGGCCAGGCCGCGTACATCGTCGGTGGCTCGCTGCGCGACGCGGTGCTCGGACGGCCGGCGGCCGATTGGGACCTGGCGTCGGACGCCCTGCCGGAGCGCGTCCTCGAGATCTTTCCGGGCGCCGTCTACCAGAACCGCTTCGGGACAGTCGCGGTGAGGCGCGACCACGAGGTGTTCGAGATCACGACGTTTCGATCCGATCACGACTACGCGGATTTCCGGCGCCCGCATCGGATCGAGTTTGGCGACACGATCGAGCTTGACCTGGCTCGCCGCGACTTCACCGCCAATGCCATGGCATGGGGTGCGCGCGCCGGCGAGACGCCTGCGCTCGTCGATCCGTTCGGGGGCCTTGTCGATATTGAGGCGCGGGTCCTCCGCGCCGTCGGCGAACCCGGGGTGCGGTTCGCCGAAGACGCCCTGCGGATGGTTCGGGCGGTGCGCCTCGCCGCGACCCTCGGGTTTGCGGTCGAGGCGGACACGCTCGCGGCACTGACGGCGCAGTCGAGCCTGGTGGCCCACATCTCGGGTGAGCGAATCGCGGCCGAGCTGAGCAAGCTCCTGGGGGCGCCCGAGCCGTCGGTCGGCCTTCGACTGATGAGCGAGACCGGACTGCTCGAACAGGTCTCCGCCGAGCTGGCGAGCCAGCGCGGGATCCCGCAGAACAAGGTGCCGGGCGAGGACCTGTGGGACCACACCCTCAGGACGGTTGATGCGGCCCCCGCGGATCGGCCGGTGGTGCGCCTGGCCGCCCTCCTCCACGACATCGGGAAGCCGGCCGCGTTTGCCGATGGCCACTTCCTGCACCACGACACGATCGGGGCGAAAACGGCCGCCAGCCTGCTCGACCGACTTCGCTCGCCGCGAGCGGTTCGCGATCGCGTGGTCGCCCTGGTCGAGCACCACATGTTCAGCTACGAAACCGGCTGGTCGGAGGCGGCCGTTCGGCGGTTCATCGGCAAGATCGGAGCGCTGGGTGACGGCGCGCTGGATGAGCTGCTTGCACTTCGCGAGGCGGACAATCTCGGTTCCGGGCTGGCCGCTGATGCGGGGTTGCTCGATGAGCTGCGGGCCCGGATCGCGGCCGAGCTGGCGGCCGAGGTCGTCCTCGACCGGCACGGCCTCGCGATCGATGGCGGCGACCTGATGACCGAACTCGGCCTGCCGCAGGGTCCCCGGCTCGGGCGCATCCTGGACGATCTCCTGGAGCGGGTCATCGTCGACCCAGGCCTCAATGAACGTCCGACTCTGCTCCTGCTGGCCCAGGCGATGCTGGGGGACGAACCGTGAAGGGGCCTGGTCCTGGCGCACGCCGCGCTGCCGGTCAGGTTGCCGGATCGGCGACGCTAGCGGGTATCGTTCCCGCATGACCCGTGTCCTGATCACCGGTGGCGCTGGCTACGTCGGCTCGGTCTCGGCGCAGGCATTCCTCGATGCTGGTCACGATGTGGTCGTTCTCGATGACCTTACGACCGGCCATCGCGCTGCCGTGCCGGCGGGCGCCACATTGCACACCGGCACGTACGCCATCGGGGTCGCGCTGGAGCGTCTCCTCCAGACCGAACGCATCGAGGCGATCCTGCACTGCGCCGCCCGATCGCTGGTCGGCGAGTCCATCCGGGAACCCGCGAAGTATTTCAGGGAGAACGTGGCCGGCGGCGTGGCGTTGCTGGATGCTGCCCGGGCCGCCGGTGTTGGGCGGATCGTGTTCTCGTCCACGGCGGCGGTCTATGGTGACCCGGAGTCGACGCCGATCCCCGAAGACGCCCCGCTTCGGCCGATCAACCCGTACGGCGAGACGAAGCGGGCGTTCGAGAGTGCCCTCGCCTGGTACGGCCGTGCCTATGGCTTGCGGAGCGTGTCGTTGCGCTACTTCAACGTGGCCGGAGCGACCGAGGAGCTCGGCGAGGACCACCAGCCTGAGACCCACCTGATCCCGAACGTCCTGCGCGCCGCGGAGGGCGGCCCTGCGGTGACCCTCTTTGGCGACGACTATCCGACGCCCGATGGGACGTGCATCCGGGACTACATCCATGTGGCAGACCTGGCCGAGGCGCACCTGCTCGCGCTGGCCGCCACCGTGGACGGTGACCCGCGGACGGATGAACCGTTGGTCTGCAACCTGGGCAACGGCGGCGGGTTTTCGGTTCGGGAGGTCCTTTCTGCGGCGGAGTCCGTCGTCGGTCGGCCGATCCCGTGCGAGACGGGACCGCGGCGGGCGGGCGATCCTCCGGTCCTGGTCGCGAGTTCCGCGCGTGCCGCTGAGGTCCTCGGCTGGCGGCCGGCTCGGCCGGGCCTCGACGAGATGGTCGGCTCGGCCTGGGCATGGCGACAGGCGCACCCAGGTGGCAATTCGGGGTAGCGCCGGCGGCCCTGGCCGTGGCCCTGGCCGTGGCCGTGGCCCGGACCCTGGCCGTGGCACGCCGTGGGCCGACCGCCCCGGCCGTGGGCCGGCGGTCGCCGCAATGTCCAGCCTGCACGCCGGGATCTGAGCCTCGGGCCACATTGCGGCTGGTGTCCGACCGCATTCCAACCGGGCTGGTGTAACCGACACGCCCCCGCCGATATCACCAGCTGGGCTGGAGCTTCGGACAAGAACGGCCGGATTCAGGTTGGATTGACCAGCCACCCTGGGATATCCGACCGATTCGGGAGGCAGCGTGACCCGTAGACCAGCCCCGCTGGAATCGGCTCCGACTTGCGCCGGACTTCTGCGATGAGCGCGTCGGCGGCCCGGCCGGCGCGATTGCTACGACGTCGTACTAGGCGATCGTCGTATCTCGGGCGGCGAGTACCTTGACCTGGCGCGCCCGCCTCGGGCGGCGAGTACCTCGGGCGGCGAGTACCTCGAGCCCCTCGAGCCCCTCAGGCCATGAGCCACTCAGGCCACGAGTCTCTAGCGAGGCTCCAGCGGCCCCGATCCGGGCATCAGCCGTTCCGGTGGCGCCGCCGGTCCAAGCCCTGCCTGCGCGAGCAACTCGCCGAGCTCACCAGCCTCACCCGATCCGGCCCAGTCGTCGCGGACCGGCCAGATCAGCCACAGGCCAATGAACATCGTGACCAGCAGGCTGAGCACAGCGACCTGGTAGGCGCCAACGCCCAGGGGCACCAGGAGCACGAAGATGATCAGCCCGTACAGCAGCTGGCCGATCACCTGGCTGCCCTTGCCGACCAGCCCGTAGAGTCCGAAGAACTCACCGAGGCGATCCGGCGGTGAGAGCCGGACCATCAGGACGCGGTCGGCGACCTGGACGCCACCGAGGCCGCTGCCCAGGATTGCCCCCGCGATCAGGAACGGCACCAATCCGTCCGGCCCGAATCCGAGGGCGACACCACCGATCAGCAGGCCCACCGCCCACGACACCAGCACCGCGACGAGGGTTCGCTTTGGGCCTTGCCGATCGCACAGCCAGCCCCACACGAAACTCATCCCGATCGCCACCAGCGTCAGGCTCAGCAGGATCACGTTGGCCAGCGTCTCGGAGACGCCGAGCACCTTCACGATGACCACGCTCATGACCACGATCACGGTATTGACCGCATCCGAGTAGAAGAAGCGACCGACCAGGAACCGCCCCAGGCCCGGGACCTCCCGTGCATGGGCGATCGAGAGGCGCAGCTGGCCGAACGAGGCGATAACCTCGGCCGCCGTGAGCCGCCCACGGGACGCGCCGGCCGGCTCGCGTACGATCGCGAAAATCGGAATCGCAAAGATCAGGAACAGGAGCGCGGCCAGCCGGAACCGGTCCTCCACCGGAATCTCGAGCAGGAAGATGAGCAGTCCGACGGTCACCGTTCCGCAGTAGCCGATCGCGGTGCCAAGGCCCGACAGCGTCCCGCGCGACGCCGGCAGGCTGACAGTCTTGAGCGTCGCGTCGTAGTAGATGAGTGCCGCCTGATAGGCGAAGTTCGCCACGATGAACAGCAGCAGCCCGACGATCGGCGGGACATCGGCGATGAAGAACGTGGTCCCGATGCACAGCGCCGTGAAGAACAGCAGGAACGGAAGACGTCGACCGACCAGGTCGGAGATGGCGCCCAGGATCGGCGACACGATCGCATTGAGGCCGACGCTGATGACCACCGCGAGCGACAACATGAGATTGCCGTCGCGCTCTCCGAATTGCCGATCGTTGACCAGGTAGAGCCCGATCGCGCCGGAGACAACGGCGAACGAGAAGATCGTATTCGCGAAGTCGTACAGCGCCCACCCTGCGGGCACGATCGCGCGGCCGCTCGGCGTCATGCCTCCCAGACCGCGCCGGGGCGGTGTGGTGACGCCGGCGGGCACAGAAGTTGACACGGCGCGATGATAGACGCGCGGGGCCATCACGGGACACGCCCCGCGCACCGACAGGAGGTCGTACACGATGACAACGGCGACCGGCCAACCCCGCCATGCCCCTGGACGATCCGACGCTCGATCCAACCCTGCCGACCTACGACCCCAGATCTTCGGCGACGGAAACCCGGCGCGCGTCACTGATCCGGTCATCGAGCCGCTCTGGACGGGGGTCCGCGCGCTGGCGACCATCAAGGTGGGCGCGACTGTCAAGGCTGGCGCGGCCATCGACACCCGCAGCGCGACCCTCGCGGACGAGGCCCGCAGCGCGACTATCAAGGCTGGCGCGACCCTCGCGGACGAGGCCCGCAGCGCGACCCTCGCGGACGACACCCGCAGCGCGACCCTCGCGGACGAGGACGGCGACCTGATCGACGGCCATGCAGACGTCGTGGCCGCGCTCGTCGATGCAGCCCAGGCGGAGCACTTCGTCATCGACGGCTTCCTGACCAAGCTCGCGGCGCGCGACGGGAGCGGCGTGTATGTCGGGATGGACGAGCTGCCATCGGCCGGCCAGCTCGCTGGCCGTGCCCTCCTTGGTGTCCGCCGCAATCGGGCCGAAGAAGCCCAGCAGCGGACGGCCGCGGACCGGGAGGCGCGCACGTTCGGCCCGGACGACGCGGTCACGTTCGTCGCGATCGACCTGCTCTGGCTCGATGGTGAATCGATGCTGGAGGTCCCGTTCCTGGAGCGTCGCCGGATCCTCGAATCCGTGCTACGGGAATCGGACCTCGTTCGCCGCGGCATGTTCGTCCGGCCACCCGTCGACAACTGGATCGGATCGTGGCGCGCCCTCGGGTTCTCCGGGCTCAGCTTCAAGGCAGCCAATGCCCGCTACCGGCCGGGCGTCATGAGCCCCGATTGGGTCACGGCACCGATGCCTCGCCGCTGAGCGGACGCGGCTGGGGCCCCTCGCGCCGCCGCGCCGGCTCCATGGGCGCCGGCTCCGGACACCAGCCCGCGTCCCACAAGCGCATCTTCCAAACATCTGAGCGCGATCGATCCACGTTTCATGCAGGTCCGGTCGATTCAGCGGGTCGGCCACGCTCGGATGTGCGGAAAGCGCGCCTGATGGGCGCACGGCAGTCAATGGCCGCCGGACAATGGCGCACGGCAGTCCATGGGCGTCTGACAATGGCCGCCGGACAATGGCCGCCCGACAATGGCCGCCCGACAATGGCCGCCGGGCAATGGCCCGCCGCGTGCCGCCCGGCAAATGGCCGCCCGGCAATGGCCCCGCCTGCCGCGTGCCGCCCGGCAAATGGCCCCGCCTGCCGCGTGACGGTGCGGACACCCCCCAGACACGCCTGAGGTGCGGTGGTACGGTGAGTCCGTGCCCCAAACCGCGCTGACGCCCGCGATCCGCGAACAGATCACGCGCCTTGGCCGGGCCGACATCATGGTCGGCATCCCGAGCTTCAAGAACGCCGCCACGATCGGCTATGTGGTCCGCGCGGCCCAGGCAGGCTTGGTCCAGTACTTCCCGGACCTCCACCCGGTGCTCGTCAATTCGGACGCCGGGTCGCCCGACGGGACCGGTCGGGTCGTGGTCGAAACCCAGCCGCCCGACTACATCGAGCAGATCCTCCTGGTACGACCCACCAACAGGCTCCAGCGAGTCAGCCTGACCTACCCGGAGATCGATGGCGTCGGCGGCAAGGGCGCGGCCCTGCGAACGATCTTCGAGATCGCGGCGGCGCTGGAGGTCCAGGCGCTGGTCGTCGTCGATTCGGACCTGCGCTCCATCGTGCCGGAGTGGATCGAACTCCTCGCCGGGCCCATCCTCAAGGGCGGCTACGACTTCGTTGCGCCGCTCTACGCCCGCCACAAGTACGACGGCACGATCACCAACACGGTCACCTACCCCCTGACCCGGGCGCTGTACGGCCATCGGATCCGCCAGCCGATGGGCGGCGACTTCGGCGTCTCGGGCGACCTCGTCCGGCACTATCTCTCGCTCGATGACTGGACCGAGGACGTCAGCAGGTTCGGGATCGACATCTGGATGACGACATCGGCGATGACCGGCGGGTTCGCCGTCTGCCAGACGCGGCTGGGCGCCAAGATCCACGATCCCAAGGACCCCGGATCAGACCTCGGGCCGATGTTTCGCCAGGTCGTCGGGACCATCCTGCGACTCGCCAACAAGTATCCGGAGCAGTGGCTGCCGATCCGTGGCAGTCACGACGTCCCGGCCTACGGCTTCGAGCGGATCATGGACCCGTCGCCGCTCGAAGTGAACACGTTGCGGCTGCTGTCCGAGTTCCATGCCGGCTCGCTGACCCTCGCGGACACGTGGCGCGCCATCCTCGCCCCGGCAACGGCAGACACGATCCTGGAATTGGCCGCTGAGGCCGGTCGACTGGGCGATGCTGCCAGGAGCCGCCTTGGGGTGGGTGGTGACGCGGCCTCGACGGCGGCAACCACGCTCGAAATGGCCGACGCAGTGGCCGCCTTCCACCTCCCGGACGACATCTGGGCACGGGTGATCTACGACATGGTCATTGCGGCACGCGACGCCAGGCCCGCGCTGGAGACCCTGGTCGCGGCCCTCGTCCCGATCTACTTTGGCCGCGTGGCGAGTTTCATCATCGAGAACCGCTCGGTGACGACGGACCAGGCCGAGGAGCGCGTGGAGCGCCAGGCACGCGAGTTCGAGCTGCTCAAGCCATATCTCGTCCGCCGCTGGAACGAGGCCCCGGGATGACCCCGCATCGGCCGCTGCCGGCCCGAATCCTGATCCCGGTCGCCAACCCGGGGACCGCCGAGGAGCTGATCCGTCTTGGCGCCTCGATGCTCGATGAGCGGGCCGGCGAACTGGCCGCCCTGGGCATCGTCGAGGTTCCGGAGGGGATGCCGTTGTCCGAGGGGGCCACCCGCGCACGGCATGCCCGGCGCCTGATCCAGCGCGTCCTCGACTATGCGCCGGACGGCACCGTGATCCGACCCGTCGTACGGATCGGCCGTCACGCCGCCGAGGGGATCATCGAGGCCGCCGTCGAACAGGAGGCGGATCTGATCATCTTCGGGTGGGGCGGCAAGGCGGCGCCGGTCCGGTCAGCACGCGCCGCCGGGGGGCGCGACGGCGCGGGGCGCGACGGCGCGGGGCGCGACGGCGCGGGGCGGAACGGCGCGGGGCGGAACGGCGCGGGGCGGAACGGCGCGGGGCGGAACGGCGCGGG
>CAYRTS010000089.1:0-11827 GCA_964427285.1 uncultured Anaerolineaceae bacterium | reverse complement strand
CAGAGCCAGTGACGATTTGCGTTTCTCGCATGACTCCCACAGTGGAGCTCATGGACCTCAAGTCACCACGCGGCACTCCGCGAGCCCGGCCGCTGGCCTCCAGCCCGATCCTCGACGACGATGCGACAGCCCTGTTCGTCGTGGAACGTCGGCTGCCCGGGATCACGGCGCGTGGCTTGGCGATGCTTCAGGCAGCACTCCTGGAGTCGAGCGCTCGGTTTGCCGCCCGAGGCGAGCCCATCACCTACCTGCGGTCAACCTTCTTACCTGATCAGGACCGGCTGCTCTCGCTGTTCTCGGCGGTGAACCTGGAGGCGGTTCGGGCGGCGAACGAATCGTCCCTTGTCCCATTCGTGAGCATTCAGCGCGCCGTCAACCTTCCGGATCCCAGCGAATCTCAGGGGGAGTAATCTGCCCCTGAGGTGAGGACTGGAGTGCGAAAGGCTCGGCCATCGAATCTGCCGAACGAGGCGACCAGCTTTGTTGGGCGGCGGCAGGAGCTGCGCGCCGTCAAGCGGCTCCTGGCAACGACCCGACTGTTGACGCTGACGGGCAGCGGGGGCGTGGGCAAGACCAGGCTCGGGCTCAGGGCCGCCGCTGAGTTGGAGCGTGGGTTTCCGGACGGCGTCTGGTTCGCGCCACTGGCGTCGATCCAGGATCCGATGCTCGTGAGTCAGGCGGTCTCTGCAGCTCTTGGCGCACAGGACCAATCAGCAGGCTGGTCTTTAGTCACCCTGACCGACCACTTGGCCGACAAGCGCCTATTGCTCGTGCTGGACAACTGCGAACACCTGCTGGACGCCTGTGCAGTGCTCGCCAGCACCCTCCTCAGGGCCTGCCCGAACCTGCGACTCATGGCCACGAGTCGGCAGGCACTTGGCGTGGACGGCGAGGTCAGGTTCCCGGTCCCGCCTATGGCGCTACCGGGCGATGGGGACGAGGAGTCGGTCGAGCGGCTTGCGAGTGCTGAGGCTGTCTCGTTGTTGACTGACCGGGCCGTAGCGGTCCTTCCCGGCTTTGCGGTCAACGCGGACAACGCCGCGGCCGTGCTGCAACTCTGCCGGCGGCTGGACGGGATCCCTCTGGCGCTCGAGCTCGCGGCCGTTCGTCTCGGCGCGTTGAGCCTGGACCAGCTCAACGAGGGGCTGGCCTCTGAGCTGGCAGTTCTCGGGACCGCGAACCGAGGCGCTGACCCTCGTCAACAGACGCTCGAGGCCGCCATCGGCTGGAGCTACGGCCTGCTCGACGATGTCGAGCAGCTGCTCTGGGCACGGCTGTCGGTCTTCGCGGGGGGCTTTGATACTGAGGCCGCGACCGCGGTCTGCTGCGACGAGCGAGTGCCGTCGAACCGGCTCGTCGAAGTGCTCGGGGCGCTGGTCGAGAAGTCGATCGTGAGGCGCCAACTCACGAGTGGGAACGCCCCTCGATACTGGCTGCTGGAGACGATTCGCCAGTATGGGAAGCATCAGTTGCGGCGCATCGGCGAGGAGGCGCGCACCCGAGAGCGGCACCTGGACTGGATGGCGGACCTTGCCAGATCGATTGGGGCATTTGACGACCGCCAGGTTGACTTGTTCAGGCGCATGGACTCTGAGCGGGACAATCTGTGGGCGGCCCTCGAGTTCTGTCTCGGTGAGCCTCTTGCGGCGATGCGCGGAGCTGATCTGGCCCACCACCTGGTGCCGTACTGGACATGTCGCGGACCGTTTGGTGACGTGCGCCGAGTGCTGACGTCACTGGCGGAGCAAGCACCGACCGACTCTGGTCAACGCGCCCACTTTCTCCGCGCGGCGGCTGCCATCGCGAGCAGCCAGAGCGACTTCGACCAGAGCGTATCGCTGGGGCGCGAGAGCGTTCGCATCGGTGCGCATCTGGATGACTCGCAGGCCACTGCCCTGTCTCTCGCGTGGCTGGCGATCCCGCTCGTGGTCACGGGCAACCTGGAAGAAGCGATCGAGGCAGCCGAGTCTGCGTTGTCAGTGGGCCGAGGCCTCCACGATCGCCAGATTCAGCTGGTGGCGAGTGCGGCGCTCTGCAATATCCTGCCCTTCGCCGGCCAGCCCGAACGGAGCATCGAGCTCGGCGATCAGGCCGTGGCCATGAGCCGCGACTGGGGCGAGATCTGGGCTCGCGGCTATGTGCTCATGGCCACGTCCCAAGCTCGGTGGCATCAGGGCGACAGGGCACTCGGCGAGACTCAGGCCCGCGAGGGTGCCGCGTTCAAGCATGCCCTCGGCGATCACGCTGGATTCCAGGCGTTGCTCCAAACGCTGGCGTGGATGGCCGCGGAGCGCGGGGCACATCAGCGCGCTGCGACGCTCCTCGGGTGCGGCGAACGCGTGCGCGAGTCCAGTGCCCTCGGTTTTCAGGAGGGTTCCCGGGCGCAATACGAGCATGCCAACGCGCTCGCGCTCAAGGGGTTGGGGCAGGGGTCGTTTGCCGTTGCGTACGCGGCTGGCCTCGCAATGACGATCGATGATGCCGCGGCCTTCGCCATCGAGGATAGGCTGCCGTCACGAGCCCGCGCCGTCCAGACCGAAACGAAGACACCGCTCACGAAGCGAGAGCTGGAGATCGTGCGATTGATCGCTCAGGACATGACGACTCGTGAGATCGCAACCAAGCTGTTCATCTCCGAACGAACCGTCGAGACCCATGTCACGAACATGCTCAACAAGCTCGGCCTGAACTCGCGGGTCCAGCTCGCTCGGTGGTTTGCGAGCGTGATCGACACAGGGCTAGTCGTGGCTGGAAACGACCTCTAGTCGGATCGGGCCTGTGACCGGTTAGTTCGGCCCGAGATTCGCGACGACTGCTACGGGCCAAGCCTTTAGGGAGCATGGTGACGCCCGTGGGGGGTGCGATCGACGCTTCGGCCGCGTTCCTCAAAATGATGATCAGCCGCCCCGGGCACCCGATCATCAGTCACGCAATTGATCTGGATAACCACCGCTCCGCCCCCGTAACCTCGATCTCCAAGGGCAAATGACCCGGGACATTAAGGTGCCTAAGGGTGGTTTGTCTCCTCTCGCCCCGACCAAGCACCTTACTGTCCCGGTCGCTGTTCTCTGGCGCCGTTTCTTGCGCGCCTCCGGCGTGTCCGTGTGCGCGAGACGCGAGTGATGGCCATCGAGGAGCGTGCGGACGACGTCTGCCTGCTGGCCGACGAGTTCAGCCTTGTCGGGCTGCAGCGACAGCGCCAGCGAGGCGCCGGCGATCGGATCAGCGGATAGCTTCGCCTCCACGATCACTGGTCCCAAGACCTCGAGCCGCTCGAAGCCGGCCGCCGTGGCCTGCGCCCGTCGCCGCTCATACTCGTGGCGGACGTCCTGGTGCTCGGGCGACTCCGGCAGCTCCACGTCCCACAGTGAGCGCAGGTCATTGAGATACCCGAGCGCGCGCTTCGGGTCCACGGTGTGGGCGGCGGACTCCGGTCGTCGAGCCGCTTCGATCTGCGTCGGCTCGGACCTGCGTCGGATGTAGATTTCGTCCGTCATCCGTCCGTACGCGTTGTCGAGGGCGACGGCACGGAGCTCCTGCTCCAGGCGGGTGACCCTGCGCGTGTCGATCGCCGGCCGCTCACCGCCAAGCGCGCCCACGATGCGCGCCTTGGCCGCCGCGTCAACCTGCGCGGTGGCCAGCAGCGCGGCGATCTGCCACTCGTAGATCTCCGCCTGGAAGCCCGTCCGTCGGCCGGAGGCGGCGAGCCACTGCGCACCGCCGGGCATCGAGTGGACCATCCGACGTCGCCCGATGCTGGCATGACCTGCTCGGGGTCACCCCCGGACGAACCCGCCTGCCTGATGCACGATGAAGCCGTAGCGTGAGCCTGGAAACCAGCCGATCGTCCGCTCGAGGGGGCGCTCGTCAGGCAGGTAGGTGATCCGCGTCGACCGCAGAAGCGCCGACCCTGGCGCGACCTCGAGCAGGTCCGCATGCTCCGGCGAAGCCTCGACAGCGTCGATAGTGAGGTCCGCGCGTGCCTGGCTAAGCCCATATCGCGATCGAAGGATCTGGGTCAGACTGGCGTCATCGACATTGCTCGTGCTCAGACCCGGGCAAAAGCGCGCCGGGATCATCGACTCCTGAAGGCCGATCAGGCGATCGTCCGCAAACCGGAGTCGAACGAGGCGCACCACGATCGCGCGCGGTCCAAGCCTGAGGTCATCGCGGACGATCTCCGGCGCGCGGATCTCCTCGAGTTTGAGGACCCGGCTGCCCGGCCGGATCCCGCGGCTCATCAGTTCCTCGGCCAGTCCGATGGGCTGGTCCGCCTGATGGCGCTCCAGGCGAGTCTCGGTGACCCGGGTGCCCAGCCCGTGGCGCCGCTCGATCAGTCCCCTGGACGCTAGCCCGCTGAGGGCGTGTCTGACAGTCATCCGACTGACGTCGAACTCCTCGGCCAGCAACGCCTCGCTCGGCAGGAAGGCGCCCGCCGGGAACTCGCCCGCCGCGATCCGACGGGTCAGCTCGGCCGCGATCCGGCGGTGCTGCGGGACACGCGGTGCAACGAGTGCTGCAGACGCAAGCCCATCTGCAAGCTTGGTCGTCATTGGGCCGTGTTCTCCTCGGCAGCGATGCGAGCCAGACGCAGATCGACGGACGATCGGCTCATCGCACCCCGGGCCTCCAGGTACGTCTCGGCCAGCTCATCATAGACGCGTCCCGCACCGGGATCGCGGTCGATGACGCGGGTCTCTGGCGGGTTCACCTCGGCGATGCTCTCCACCCTGACGTTCGCGCCATGTGCGGCGACCGCGTAGAAGGCCGCCCCTCTCAGGCCTGGGTGCGGCTCGGTGACCCGGCTCACCTCGCCATGGATGGCGCTGGCGACGATCCGACACCAGCCCGGCGACCTGGTACCGCCTCCGGTCAGCCGTAGTCCGCTGGCTTCGATCCCGGCGAAACGGATGGCTTCGAACATCGCCCGCAACTCGAGAGCGACACCCTCCAGCACCGCTCGAACCAAGTCTTGGCGGCGGGTCGAAAAGGTCAGGCCCATGAACGCGCCGCGAGCATTTGCGTCCCACGATGGGGCTGCGGCCCCGGCCAGGGAGGGAAGGAACAGGACGCCAGCCGAGCCTGGGCGAGTCGACTCCAGCGCAAGCTCCAGGTCGCGCAGGATCGGCCGCCCGCTCGCTCGAGCGAACCAATCGATCGCACTAGCCCCGGCCATCCCGAGTCCGACGAGCCGCCACCACCCTGGGCCGAAGCCCGGCGCGGTCGTCAGGTGACCGTCGGGATCTCGGAGCGGCCGCCGAATCGGCCCGGACACGGCCAGCGCGGACCCCAGGTAGCCATAGACCTGACCCTCCTCGACCACGCCGGCGCCGAGCTGGGCGCACACACCGTCAGTCGCGGCAAGCACGAGATCGATGCCGGGGCGCAGTCCAAGACGCGCGGCCGCCCGCCGCCCGAGCTGCCCAATGACGCTGCCGCTCGGGATGACCGGGGGCAGGATCCGGGACTCCAGATCGAAGCGCTCGAGCAGCTCAGCGCTCCAGTCGCGGGATTCGAGGTCCAGCAAGCCCACGAGGGCAGCCACCGATGGTTCGATCGAAATCCCAAGCGCCCCGAGCGCCATCATGACGAGACCCTGCGGTGTTGCCAGGCGTGCGCCTGGACCAGTGACCTCGGGCCGATGCTCGCGCAGCCAGAGCAGTCGGCTGAGAGCCACCGACGGGTCCATGGTCGTCCCGGTGATCTCGCGATACCGTCGCAGGTCGAATCCCGGGATCGGTTCGGCACCGGCGGTGCGCCGATCCTGCCAGGTGATGATGTTCGTGGTCGGTCGGTCAGCCGGATCGAGCATCAGGAACGATCCGCTCGACCCGGTGACCGAGATCGAACAGATCCTGTCGGCGCGGTCGTCGCCCGCCGCCGCTTCCCGCAGTGAGGCTAGCGCAGCGCGGAGCGTCCTCGCCGGGACGTGTTCACGCCAACCCGGTCCATTCGAGAGCGTGACCTGGCGGCGCTCGGCGACCAGCGATACCCGCCCTGATGAATCCACGACGGCGGCCTTGACACCGGACGTGCCGATATCGAGCGCCAGCACCAGGCACTCGTGGTCGGTCATGTCTCGGGTCGGGCAGTCGGGCTCACGACTTGACCATAGCGGGGCTGAGCCGAACGAACACCCGTCCATCGCGGATGGTCACCTGGTGTGTCACCAGCGGGCTCTCGGCCGGCGGATCGATCACAGACCCATCGCGCAGGTCGAACCGCGAGTAATGGAGTCCGCAGGTGACGGTTTGGTCCTCCAGCTCGCCGTCGTCGAGTGGATAGTCCTCATGGCTGCACGTCCCTTGGAGCGCATGGATCCGGCCGTCGACATTCGCGACAAGGATCGATGCACCGGCGATGTCGACAAGACGCATCGTTCCGACGTCGAAGTCCGCGACGAGACCGATGTCATGTGCGCCGCCTCGTTGGGGTGATCCGGTCTGCTGGTCCTGCCCAGTGGACCGGGCCGCGCCCGTGGTGACGATCAGCGGCATGCGCAACAGGCGCCGCGCTGTGTGATTGGGGTACCACTCGGGCGTGTCGGTCGCCGATCGGATGGTGTCGTATCGATCGAGGATCGCTGGGATCGCGATGGCGGCCTGCAGGCGGGCGAGGGGGGCACCCGTGCAGTGATGGAGCCCCATCACGAAACCAAGGTGTCGGTTCGGGCGACGACCGATATCCAGCCGCTCAGGGTCCTCGAAACGCTCGGGATCCCGGTTCGCAGCGCCGATCATCAGGAACATCGGCTGATCCTTGCGGATCTCCCGGTCGCCCACGACGATATCTCGCTTGGCAAACCGGATCACGCGCTGCACGGGACTCTCGTAGCGCATGAACTCCTCGACGGCATCCTCCATCAGCGTCGGGTCGGCCCGGAGCCTCGCCATCTCACCGGGCTGGTCCAGCAGCGCGAGCAGGCCGCTCGAGATGAGGGCCGTCGTGGTCTCGTGTCCGCCGACGAGGAACGTCGTGAGCGTGTTGACGAGCTCGGCTTCCGAGAGCTGCTCCTGGGCCAAGCCCAATCTCGAGATGATATCGTCGTGAGGACTGTGCCGTCGTTGCTCGACCAGCGATCGGATGTAGGCCCGCGCCTCGATCAACCCCTGTTGGCCACGCAAGGCGACATCGAGCTGGACTCGATTGGACCCGATGACCGACGTGATCAAGTCCGCCCAGTCCCGGACCCGGTCAAGGTCGTCATCGGGAAATCCGATGAGCCGATGGAGGACGCGCGCCGGCAACGGGTAGGCGAAGTCCTCGATCAGGTCCAGCTCCGAGGCGCCGTCGAGCCTGTCAAGCGATTCGTCAGCCACCTCCCGGATGAACGGCGCCAGACCCGCGATCACCTGTGGCGTGAACGCCCGCCCGATGAGGCCGCGCAAGCGCGTGTGATCCGGCGGGTCGGACGAGAGCAGGCCTACCGCGTAGTGATCGATGACAGGCTGAAGCTGCTTGCGCTCGGATGGCGAGAAATGATCGAAGGCCCGACCCATCCGCCCGTCGTTCGATCGTGACGTCGAGACCGTCTTTCCGTCATCCCGGAGGATTCGATCGACATCCTCGTACCGGCTGAGCAGCCATGCGTTCCATGGCTCACACCAATGGACCGGCTCCTCTGACTGCAGGCGGCGGAGAACGGGGTAAGGGTCGACTAGGAACGACGGCGCCGAGAGCTCCTGATCGATCGATCGCATCAAGAGGCCCGCCAACGGCCCTTGGGACTTCGGCCGATCATCTCGACTGGCCGCCATTCCCGAATCCCAACGTGGGCAGGCGCGCTCGCACGGCTATGACCCGGGCGCCTTGACGATCGTCCCGCCGACGCCCAGGTCGAGTTCGATGCCTTCCTTGCCCGGCAGTCGAAGGACCGCTCCGGACTCCGAGAGGGTCACCCCCTGGGCGGTCGGGGCGCCGAAGTACCACTCCAGCACGATGCCGTGATCCCGATCGAGATAGACCCGCCGGATGTCATCCTCCGGGTCCATCCGCGCACTCACGTAGGCGTAGTCGGCCGTCTCCAGGATCGGATAGGCATACCGGATCCACGTCCCGGGATTGACCACGATGCCTCGTCGCCCGTCGAGCAGGATGGCCTCGACGCCGGCGATGTCCGGCTGACCATCCAGGTCCGGGGCCAGCATGATGACGCTCGGGTGGCCGTCGAGTGGGACGAGGAGGACCGTGCTCTCCGGGTGTTGCTGCAGGTACTCGACGCGTGTGCCGCGGTAGTAGTACCGACAGGTCGCGAAGTAGGGAGGCTTGGGGTACTGGAGCGCCTGCTGGACCCACATGTACGCCATCTGCCCGGGCGCGCGGTTGAGGGTCGGGTCATCGACTCGCCCCGGCTCCATCACACTGCCGTACTGCTTGAATGCCTCCGTATCCAGCGGTCGAACCGGGATCCGTCGAACATCAAACTCAGCCATCTCACTCCTAGACGTCTAGATGTCTACAGGATCCTACCATGATGGACTAGTGCGGGGTCCGACCCGTTCGTCCGCCTCAGCGGCAACCCGCAGCACATGTTCGACCTGCTCGACGTGATCGGCCCCCGGCACGAAAGCGCAGTCGAAGATCGCCGACCCGATAGTGAAGCCCCACGACCCGGATGCGACGACCGTCGCGATCCGGTCGTCGCGATCGATGCTCCCTGCTACGACCACGGGGCCGTGCGACCGACGCACCACCGCGTCGATCACCGCCGGCACATCGCCCGCGTGCCGGTAGGCGAGCAAGTCCACGCCGTGGACATCTCGCGTGGCGGTCAGGTTGCCCGCGTGCTCGCCGATCTGATCCGGAGTTCCGGACAGGACGGTCGGGTGGCCACTCGTCGCGCCACAGAAGGGCAGGTATCGCACGCCGTTGCGCGGGAGGCGAGGAAGGACCAGCTCCGGATGTGTCCCACCCATCAGGAGGTCCACGCCCAGCCCCAGTCCGATGTCGATCGATCGGAGTTCGTCGTCGGCTGTCTCGCTGACGACTTCCAGGACGACCGATCGCCCGTCTTCATGGATCCGATCAGTCAGGCGCCTGAGGGTGGCGGGTGAAGCGCCGATGTCCTTGAACCCAACATACCGGACCTGCGTCGCTCGTACGCGGTCGTAGACCGCGAGCGCATCCGGGACGGTCTCGTCAGCATACGTGAGCATGAAGATGAACTCGGTCATGCCGGATCGACCAACTGGAACACGATCGACATGTAGGTGGTCAGATCGTCCCGGTGGACGCTGTGGCCCGCGCCTGGCACGGTGACGACGGACCCAGGACCCAGGGCCGCCTCGAACGCGAACGCGTCCGCTCTCGAGACGAACTGGCTGCCGTCGGCCAGGATCAGGCGAACCGGAAGCCGTCCCGCCAGGTCGAGGACCTCAGGACGAAGGTCCCACGGGACGTTGCCGACGTAGGCCTGGCGCATGTGATCCCAGTCCACGGCGGCGACCGACGCGGCCTTCGCTTCGGCGTCGACCGGCTCCCATGTCGGGTGCAGTCGCAGGAGTTCGACCGGATCGAGTGGCAGATCGCGTTCGTCGTCAGCCAGGCTCTGGCTCGGAAAGAGCGGGTCCTGCATGACGAGCGCCGGGTCTTCGAGCACCAATGATGCCGGGCGAATGAGGCCCGCCTCCATCGCGACGACCGCCAGCGCACCACCGAGCGAGTGGCCGATGAGGAGGTCGGGTGAGGTCGGTACGCTCTCTGGCAAGTCCGAAACCATCTCGCTGAACCAATACCCGCGGGCCGGTTTCGGGCTGTCGCCGTGACCGCGAAGGTCGGCGGCGTGCACGTGGAATCCAGCATCGGCCAACGCGGGCCCCACTCGCGCCCAACTGCCCAGGTTCGACGTAACCCCATGGAGGAGCACCGCCGTCCGAGCGGCATGCGGGTCCCCCCATGTCGCAACGTTAAGTCGCATCGACGGGCCTCGAGTCAGTCGCCCGCCAGGTGACCCGGACGGGCAATCGCTCCAGCGACCGAAAGCCATGGATCGGCTGCCAGACCACGTCTTCGTCGACCAGCTCAGCCCCAGCGAGGCGATCAAGCAGGGCTTCGAATGCGACGACGGCTTCCAAACGGGCAAGCGGGGCACCGATGCAGCTATGCACGCCGGCTGCGAAGGCCAGATGTCGGTTTGGCTGTCGCCAGATGTCGAGCTCGTCCGGCCGGTCGAACACCGACGGATCGCGGTTGGCCGAACCGATGGTCACGAAGACCGGCTCCTGTGGGCTGATCGCCCGGTCACCGATCGAGGTGGGCGTGCGGGCGAAGCGGACGACGCGTTGATTCGGCGACTCGATCCGCAGGAATTCCTCGACCGCGGAGACGATCAGAGAGCGATCGGCCAATAGGGCTTGCAGTTGCGTCGGCTCACGCAACAACCACAGGAAGCCGGTACTGATGAGCGCGGTCGTCGTCTCGTGCCCGCCGACCAGGAACGTCGTGCATGTATTGATCATCTCCGCCTCGGACATGGCGTCGGACGCTGCAAAGACCGAGAGGATGTCGTCCTCCGGAGATGTTCGCCGGTCCGCGATCAGACCCGAGATGTAGGCTCGCGCTTCAGTCAGACTCCGCTGCCCCCGCATGGCCACGTCGAATTCGACCCGATTCGAATCGATGACCGCGCCGATGTCCTGGGCCCAGCGCGTGATCTGGGCCATGTCGGACTCCGGGAACCCCATCACCTCATGGATCACGAGCGCGGGCAGGGGGTGGGCGAATGCGGCGACGAGATCGAACTCCGGGGCCTCGCCCAGCCCATCGAGCAGGCGATCCGCCATCGCCCGCATACCATGGCGCCGCGCCGCGATCGAACTCGGGGCGAATTGGTGCTTGACGACGTTCTTGATCCGGGTATGGTCGGGCGGGTCTGACGTGAGCAGTCCCACAGCATAGTGGTCGACGATCCCCCGAAGTTCGTCGCGCTGCGCCGGCTCAAGGTGATCGAGCGACCAGCCCATGCGCCCCTGCGCTCCACGCGAGGTCGACCACGTGGCACCGTCGCGCAGCACGGCGGAGACGTCGGCGTACGAGGTCACGACCCAAGTCTGCCAGGGCTCCGCCCAGTGGACAGGATCCTCCGCGCTCAGCCGGCGATACGCAGGGTAGGGATCTGTGAGGATCCGCTCATCGGCCAGGACGTCGTCGAGCGACCCGGCGTCTGCCCATCCGTGCATCCTCGACCTCCCTTTCGCGCTGACGCGCCGCTGAGACATCTATACTACTGCCACGTCTTCGAGCCCGACCGAGAGCTCCGGATCGATCGACGCCCATCGGGGAGCGACATGGGAACGCGGCCGACCGTACGAGATCTGCTGGACGCCAAGGGCAAGCGGAAGCTTGTCCTCACGACGGCCTTCGATGAGTGGACTGCCAGGGCGTGTCAAGACGCCGGGGTCGACCTGATCGTGACCTTTGCCAGGACCCTCGAGCAACTCAAGTACGTGATGGAGCAGGTCAGAAGGGGAGCTCCCGACACGTTGGTCGGCGCCGGTCTTCCCTTGATCGAGGCGTACACGAGCGACGCCGAGGCGCTCCGAGTCGCCGGCGAGCTGACGCGCAACCTGTCGGTCGACGTGATCTTCGCCTCGGGGATGGTGGTCGATCGATTCGCGGTCCTGAGCCGACAGCGCTTCCCGTGCGTCGGGCACGTTGGCTACCTCCCGGTCCGGAACACGTGGTTCGGCGGTCCGCGGGCTGTCGGCAAGAGCTGGGACGAGGCCCTCCAGGTCTACGATGACGTGCTAGCTCTTGTGGCAGCCGGCGTGATCGCGGTCGACATGGAGTGTCTTGCGAAGGAGGGGGCCGCGGCGATCACCCAGCGGTG
>CAYRTS010000088.1:0-11873 GCA_964427285.1 uncultured Anaerolineaceae bacterium | reverse complement strand
GGCGCGGCGGGCGCGGCGGGCACTGCTGGCGCGGCGGGCGCGGGCACGGCGGGCACGGCGGGCACTGCGGGCACCGCGGGCACGGCGGGCGCGAGCGGACCTGTTGTCCGAGTTGCTGCCCATCGCCGGGGATCGAAGTAGGATGCCTGGCACGCGTGCCGTCCCCGTTCCCGCACCTGCCATCCGACTTCCGGCGCGCGATAGTAGCCAGATTCCTATAGCGGGAGGATGGACGGGCAGAACGGCTCGAATACACCCCGATTTGACCGTGCGCTGGGCTCTTGCGGGCGTCGTATTCGGCGTCCATCACGCGTTATCGACCAGCAAGTCCGGATCCTAGTACTGTGATTCATATCGGCGCCGTCATCCGGACCGTCCTCTTCGCGCCCGATTCGTTCAAGGGGTCGTTGACGTCACTCCAGGTGGCGCAGGCGCTGGCGGACGGTTGGCAACGGGCCCGCCCGACGGACACGGTCCACCTGTGTCCGCTGGCCGACGGCGGCGAAGGCACGCTCGAGGCGATCGCGGCGGCCGGCGGATGGCACTGGCAGACAGCGACCGTTCGCGACCCGCTGGGGCGGCCAATTCGCGCGCGCTGGCTCCGATCCGCTGACGGCGCTCGGGCGGTCCTCGAGATGGCGGAAGCCTCCGGACTCTCACGAGTGGCGCCCGGCGAGCGCGACCCTATCGCAGCCACATCGGTCGGTACCGGCGAGCTGATCCGGGCCGCGCTCGACGCCCGGGTGACCTCGATCGTGCTCGGCATCGGCGGCAGTGCCACGACCGATGGCGGTGCCGGTCTGCTGCGTGGTCTGGGTGCCGATGCCGATCGCGACACGGCCGGCGCCGATCTGACCGGCCTCGATCCCCGCCTGTCCAGTGTTGATCTCGCCGTGGCCTGCGACGTCTCGAACCCGCTGCTCGGCCCGGCGGGCGCAGCCGCGGTGTATGGCCCGCAGAAGGGCGCCTCGGCGGCAGACGTCTCGGAGCTGGATCGCCGGCTCACGATCTACGCCGACACCCTCGAACCGGCAGCGGGCGGGACTCCGGTCCGCGAAATCCCGGGCGCCGGTGCCGCCGGGGGCGTCGGATTCGCCCTGCTCGCGATCGCCGGGCGATTCCGCTCGTTCGCCCTTCGGCCGGGGATCGAGCTCCTCATGGAGGCGACCGATTTCGACGCCCGGCTGGCCGAGGCTGACCTCGTCATCACAGGCGAAGGTGGCATCGACGCATCGACCGCATTCGGCAAGACCGCGCTCGGGGTCGCCAGCAGAGCGGCCGCCGCGGGCGTCCCGTGTATCGCGGTCGGGGGCGGCGTCGAGCCCGAAGGAATCGAAGCCCTGGCGGCCGTCGGCGCGATCGCCGTACCCGTCAGCGAGCGCCCCCAATCGATCGAAGCAGCGATGGCGGCCGGCTCGGCACCCGTGGAACGCTGCGGCGAGCGACTGGCGCGGCTCGCCTCGATCTGGTGACGCGCCCGGTTGTGCCTGTTGGTCCACATGGGCGCGTCGAGCAACGCCTCGACGCGCCATCCGACCGGATCCGTGCCTGGGAGTCGCCTCCGAACGGGTGAGGACGGCCATTGCTCAGTCCAGCGACGTGTTCGATCGCCCAGTGCCGACTGCCGGGCACAGGATCGCGGCTGACACAGGTCGCTAGTAGCTAGTCGTTCCGACGCCACCAAGCAGTATCAGGAATGGAACGAGCAACGCTGACTTGACTAAGTCCATGACTTAGTCCATGTTGAAGCGGTGAGCAGTCAGGTCAATATCCACGAAGCCAAGACCCACCTGTCGCGTCTCCTCGAGCGGGTCCAGGCCGGTGAGGAGATCACCATCGCCAAGGCCGGCAAGCCGATCGCGCGACTGTCCGCGATCACGGAGCGCCCCAAGCGCCGCCTGCCGGGAATGGACAAGGGCAAGGTCATCATTCACGCGAATTTCGACGACCCGCTACCAGAGTTCGATCTCGACTACATGCACCCAGAGGATCCGATGCGCGATCTCCTCAAGTGAGGGTGCTGCTGGACGCGCATGTGTTCATCTGGTGGGTCCTGGATATGCCGAAGCTGTCCGACCCGTGCCGCGGAATCCTTGCTGATGGCCAGAACGAGGTGTTGTTGAGCGTGGCCAGTTCGTACGAGATCGCCTACAAAGCAGGCCGAGGCCGGTTGACCTTGCCGGACGCACCTGACATCTACATCCGTAGTCGGCTCGCCGCAAATAGCTTTGCGTCACTTCCAGTCGAGCTTTCGCACGCGCTTCGCGCCGGCACCTTGCCCGACATCCATCGGGACCCATTTGACCGGATGCTCGTCGCCCAGGCCCAGATCGAGGGGCTGCCGATCCTGACGGCTGATCCCGCCATTTCGCGCTACGACGTCGAAACGATCTGGTGACACTGGCCGCGCGTGCGCGCCGCTCCCTGAAGCCACGCCCAACGCCGCGCAAACGTCGATTCTCGGACCCGGGGCGAACCTGGGCCAAGCGGCTCGAGCGCTACCGGCCCGGCCTGGTGCCGTACGTTCTGGAGAGCTTGGCCGAGCGCTACGGCCGCCCGACGTGGGGTCGTCGGCTCGACCCGACCAGTGAGCTGATCCTGACGATCCTGACCCAGAACAGCGCCGATTCGAATGCCGAGGTCGCCTTTGAGGCGCTCCGTCATCGGTATCCGTCGGGCGGCGCGGTCCACGCGCACAACCCGGGCGCCGGCTGGGGCGGAGTCGGCCTGCCGGACGGCGCAGCGCCCGATTGGGCGGCCGTGGAGCACGCGCCACTCCTCGAGCTGGTGGACACGATCCGGCCGGGCGGTCTGGCCAACCAGAAGGCGCCGCGGATCCGGGCCACGTTGCGCTACATCCGCGAGGCGCGCGGCGATTACGACCTCGAATTCCTGGGCGAGATGGCCCCCCTCGATGCGCGGGCGTGGCTGACCGCGATCGATGGCATCGGCAAGAAGACGGCTTCGGTCTTGCTCGCGTTCTCGTTCGGGCAGCCGCTGATGGCGGTCGACCGACACGTGGAGCGCGTCGCCCACCGGGTGGGCCTGATTGGCCCGAAGGTGAGCGCGGACGACGCCCACGACCTCTTCTTGGGCATGCTCGAACCGGAGCAGATGTATGAAGCGCACATCAACCTGATCCAGCACGGACGGGTGATCTGCCACGCCCAGCGGCCGGAGTGCGGGATCTGCCCGCTGCGGGCACGTTGCCGCCACGTCGACCCGAAGGCGCCCTGATCAACCCAACTGCCCGCTGGGGCCGCGCTGCCCGAGGCAATCGGCGGACGTGAACGCGCGATTCCAACCGGGTTGGCATAGGCGACCGATCACCCGCTTCGGCCGTCGGCTTCTCCAAGGGCGCTGGCATCCTTGGCGGGTCCTGGGCAGAATCGGTCGAACGTTCCAGCCCGGCTGTTGAGGACGACCTCAGCGTGTCCCGTACGCCAACCAGCCTGGAATCCGGGCCCATAAACGCCACCGCGGCTCCTATCTCCCGGCCGGCGCTGGGCGCCGGTCGGGCGGGTCGGACCTGCGCGCGACCGCTGCTCATTTGACTTTGGCTCGACCGGCTACCATACTTTCTATGTCACCACCACGTAATCTATGGTGCAATCGTGTTCCCACGCACCGTCGCACGCGTCAACAGCGTCCTGATGCTCCATGCGGATACGCCGCTGGCTGCTGCAGACATCGCGCGCGCGGCTGAGGTCGCTTACACGCCAGCCGTATCGGCTCTCGCGACCCTGGAAAAGCGCGGCCTGGCGCGGCGCACGCGCAGGGCAGGGCGCGACGAGTTCGAGCCCGACATTGGCAGCGCGCACTATCCGATGGCCTACGCAACCGCGCTTGTCGACCTCCCTCTCGCGGACGCCCTGCACGGTCAACGCGTCTACGGGGTCTATGCCTATGGCTCGCTGGCCAAACCCGGCGGCGGTTCGCGGAATAGCGATCTCGATCTGTTGATCGTCGGCGACGTGAAGGATCGGGCGAGCATGATCGAGCGGCTGACGGCTGTCGGGACGCGGCTGAACCGTGTCATCGACCCCTTTGTCCTCTCCCCGGAGCAGTTCGAGCGCGCGAGGGGGCGACAGGACCAGCACGTCGCTTCCGCACTTGCCGGCGTCCGCATCATGGGCAACCTTTGATGGCCGCCCCGACGAGAGCCCAGCTCGCCGCCGCCCGCGACTTCCTGGCCCGGGCAGACCGGCGCATCAACGGTGCCGCCAAGGCGGCCCGGACACCCGGCACGGACCCCGGCGAGTTCGACAACCATTTCGACGGCGTAGTCACCGCCATGTTTCATGTGGTCGATGCCTACGAACTGGCTACCACTGGCATCAGACGCCGGGTTGGCGAAGCGGAGCAGGCGACACGGATCGAGTCCGTCCTCGCCGCCCTGCGCTCGGCCAAGACGCCGAAGGTTCCACCCGGATCGCGGCTGATCGACCTGAACGTGCGCCGGAACACCTCGGTCCACGGCGAATGGGTGGAGGTTGTCGATCAGGACGCCCTCGAGAACGCCATCGTCGCTGCGCGTGATCTCGTCAGCGCCGTCCGCCACGGCCTGGCCGCGAAGGGGATTGACGTCTCCTGATCGTCAGCGAATCACTGCGGCTGTGGTTTCGCCCAGCGATCAAACGGCCACATGGACGTACCCATCGGGGGTGGCCGCGGAGCCGCTTGACGCCGCTCGATATCCGCTGGTGGCACGGCATGGCCGCAGCAGCGCCGCCGAGCCCTCAGGCCGAGATCCGCCGAAGCCCTTCCACGGTATCCAGCCCCGTATCGAGCGAGGCCACGACCGCCTCGCCCACCTCCAGCGCAGCCGCAGCCAGGTACGCGTCTGCGAAATCCAGTCTGGGCCGCTCCCCGTACAGCCGAAGCGCACGCTGGACCGTCGCCGCCTCCGCAAGGACGAGCCCGTCGGCCGTCAGCAGCGCCCCGAGCCGATCGGCCGCCACACCGCGGGTCCACCGAAACAGGGACCGCCCGACGTAGACCAGTTCGGCGACGATGACCGGCGTCACGATGAGACTGATTGCACCCTCCGCGACCCGGCGGAAGATGGACAGCGCCGGCTCATGCAGCGGATGGCTGGGCCCCACCAGCAGGGCGATGAACACGTTGGTGTCCGCATACGCCACCTCCGGCCGTTGACGCGGCGGCCGCCCCCGGGGAGAGCTCACCCGGAGCGCCTAGCACCCCGACCCGGCGAGCCTGCCCGCCGGACCGCCGCCTCCGCCATGCCGTCCTCGATCAACACGTCCAGCTCGTCGGCGGTGGCCGGAATCCGTCCAGCCGCGCCGGAGGCGATCCCGGCGAATTCGAGCGCGCTCCGTCGCGGTCTGCCTTCGATCAGCAACTCAGTCCCCCGAGAGACGAACTCGATGTCGTCGCCGGGCCTGAGGCCGAGCGCATCGCGGACGGCTTTCGGGACGGTGATCTGGCCCTGGCTTGTAATGCGTGCCCGGCGTCGATTAATCACACGTGTATCAGTACTCATGAGCGGTACTGTACTTTACGGTGACCTAGTGTCAATCAAGCGCCTGCCACGTCGACCTGCCCCAACCGCGCGTACAAGCGGCACTGTCCAATATACTTGACATAAGCATCTATGTCACCTAGATTATGGAACATGAGCAAGGTAGCCCGACCCATCTTCCCCGGCGCCGAGCGACGCGCCCAGGCGCTTGGAGAGCGCCTCCGACTCGCGCGCCTGCGGCGTCGCATGACGGTGACAGAGATGGCCGCAAGGGTCGATGCCTCGCGGACGACGATCTACCACCTGGAACGTGGCGACCTTTCGGTCAGCCTCGCCATCCTCGTCAGAGCGCTCTCGGTGCTCAGCCTGGAAGAAGACCTGGACCTGATGGCAGGCAATGACACGCTCGGCCAGCGCCTCCAGGATCTCTCCCTGCGCCAGCCACGGAAACCTGGCCCTCGTGCCTGACCATCCGACCGAGGTGTTCGTCCACCTCGATGCCGTCGAGCTTGGGCCGCGCCGCCTGGTCGGCACCCTGCGTCGGGCTGGATCCGGACGGCGAAGCGCCGTCTCCTTCGCCTACGCCAGCGAATACCTGGCGGCGCCGGACGCCTTCCCCATCGACCCGTACCTCCGCCTCCATGCGGGCGACCAGTACATCCGCGACGGGACGCTGCCCGCGATCTTCAGCGATGCCGCACCGGATCGCTGGGGCCGAGCCCTGATGGAGCGGCGAGAGGCGCATCTGGCTCGGCGCGAGGGCCGTCCGACCCGGACCCTCGACGATTGGGACTTCCTCCTCGGCGTCAGCGACGCGGTTCGGATGAGCGCCCTACGGCTCGCGCGCCCGGACGACGGCCACTTCATCGATGACGGGCCGCTCGACGTCCCGCCGATGACCCGGCTCCGTACGCTCCAGCACGCGGCGAACGAGTTCGAGCGCCCCAGCGGGCAGGCAGGCCACGAGTCGGTGGACTGGCTTGAACTCCTCTTCGCGCCGGGCAGCTCGCTCGGCGGCGCGCGCCCGAAGTCGAACGTGGTCGAGGAGGACGGCACCGTCTGGATCGCCAAGTTTCCCTCACGAGCCGACCGCCACGACGTCGGAGCCTGGGAGTCCGTCCTCGCGACCCTCGCCGCGAGGGCCGGCGTTACCGTCGCGGACCATCGACTCCTCGACCTCGGGAGCGAATACCGAACCTTCACGACTCGCCGTTTCGACCGGGAGGTCCACGGCCGGCGCGCCTACGCCTCCGCGATGACCCTCGCCGGCAAGCGCGACGGCGAGCCCGCCAGCTACCTCGACATCGCGCTGGCGGTCGCCGACCACGTGCAGGCGGACGCGATCGAGGTGGACCTCGACCAACTGTTCCGACGCCTCGTCTTCAACGTTCTCGCCGCGAATCGTGATGACCACCTCCGGAACCATGGCTTCCTTCGGTCCCTGGGCGGATGGCGCCTCGCCCCGGCGTTCGACGTCAATCCCAGCCCTGGCAGCCCCGAGCACACGCTGGCCATCGACGAGACCGTCCGGACGCCCGATCTCGATCTCGCGCTCGAGACGGCGCCGTTCTATCGCCTCCCGCCGGGGCGGGCCGACGCCATCGTCGAGGAGGTCAGGCGTGCCGTCGGGGGATGGCGCCAAGCTGCCCAGGCGATCCGGATTTCCGCCACGGAGATCGACTTGATGGCGGCAGCCTTCGCTCCTTGAGGCGAAGACCGCCAGATGGTCGCAGCTGCGACGCCTCTGGGTGATCGAGCCCATCCCCGCCTGGACGCCCGCCCGCAACGACCTGGCCCGGCTTGCGCTGTCGCCGAAGCACCAGCTCGCCGATCCTGCCCCGGCGGCTCGTCTGCGTGGGGCGACCATCGACACCCTGCTCGAAGGAACTCCGGCCGGTTCGCTGGCCCCGCGAGACGCCACCCTGTTTGGCGCCCTCTTCGAGTCTCAGGTCGCGCATGACGTCCGGACCTACGCGCAGGCAGCCGAGGCGCGCGTCTCGCACGTTCGGACGCGCGATGGAGACCACGAGGTGGATCTGATCGTCGAACCTGCGGATCAGCGAGTGGTCGCGATCGAAGTGAAGCTGGCCCGCACAGTGACCGATGAACACGTGCGCCATGTGCGGTGACTGCGCGAGCGCCTGGGCGAGGACCTGCTCGACGCGATCGTCATCACGACCGGGCCAGAAGCCTACCGTCGCCGGGACGGGATCGGGGTCGTGCCGGCGGCACTGTTGGGTGCGTGAGCGTTGGCAAGCGGCCGGTCTGTTGGAGGCCGGTCTGGAACCTGGGCCGGGCCGAATTGCGCCAGATACGGCCGATTCGCGCCGGGCGCTCGTTACGGCCAACGGCAACGCCCGACAGGTCAGTCTCTGGCGTGACGCGCCAGGCTCGGACCGATTCTCCCGCATCCGCTGCCCGCTGCCGGTGTCCGGCGCCTGGCGCTCGAGCCCGCCACCTGACCTTCCTCGACCGCCGTAACGAGCGTCTGGCGCAAAGGTCGACGCCCGGCCCAGTGCCACGGCGAGCACGTGCGGCGCCGTAGGAGCCCATCCACCCTGACCAAAAACCGGTCGCTGATCCAAACCGGTCGCGAACACTGTCATGCACTATGGTGGGATTTGCCCGCGCTGTTGCGACGTGGACTCGACGGCGCGCTTGCATCCGCCTGATTCGGACCGGAAATCCCAACGTCCCACCCACGGATGCAGGTGGGACGTCGCGGTTCTCGGTGCGTCAGCTACTTCAGCCCGAATTCGAACGTGATCGTCGAGCCGTCATTGAGGGTGATGGTGTAGCGGTAGGTGTAGTTCGCCGTGAGGTTCTTCGTGTTGAGGTTGAAGATCCACTGCTGGTCGGTCGAGCTCCAGCGGAAGGCGGTGTCAGGCGTCGTGCTCACGACATCTTCGATGACCAGCGCCTCATCGAGCCCTATGAACTTTCCGGTGAGTTGGAGGCTGGTCACCACTCCGGCCGTGCCAATCGAGTTGCCGTCGGCATCACAGACGCGGAACTTGACCGGCACCGTGCTGCCCTTCTTGAAGACACTCGAGCCGTCGTTGTTGACCGGCTGCAGAACCTGGTGACCTGGGGATCCGAGGCAGCTCGCAAGTGAGTAAAGGACCTTCAGCGTCCCGTTGACGAACGTGAAGCTGTAGTTGCTCGAGGTGAGCGTGGCTAGCGTAGCGGCGATTGGATACGACCCGACCGGACTCGCTGTGATGGCGGTCGTCGTCAAGCTTGGGCTGCCGGTGACGCCGCTGGTGGCCAGAGTCTCGCCGTTCTTGAAGCCGCTGATGATCGACGTAAGAGCAGGATTAGGCGCACCGAGGATCTTGAACCTGTTATCGGCCGTGACGACGAGGGTCGCCCTGGTGATCGTGAGCTCGGCCGTGGCGGTCGTATTGAAGCTGTAGTTGTCGGCGCTCCCGCCGGAACAGGTGATCGTCAGCGGCGAGGCGCTGACCGGGCTCGTGACGGTGTAGGCCGAGGTGCAGCTGGGCGCCACGTAGCCGGCCGCCGTGGCCGCGGTCTCGAGGTTCTCGAAGCCGGTGACCGCGAAGGTGTAGACCGGGGCGGCCTGGCCGTAGATCCGGGTCTTGGCGTCGGGGGTCACGACGAGGGTCTTCTTGGTGATCGTGAGCTCGGCCGTGGCGGTCGTATTGAAGCTGTAGTTGTCGGCGCTCCCGCCGGAACAGGTGATCGTCAGCGGCGAGGCGCTGACCGGGCTCGTGACGGTGTAGGCCGAGGTGCAGCTGGGCGCCACGTAGCCGGCCGCCGTGGCCGCGGTCTCGAGGTTCTCGAAGCCGGTGACCGCGAAGGTGTAGACCGGGGCGGCCTGGCCGTAGATCCGGGTCTTGGCGTCGGGGGTCACGACGAGGGTCTTCTTGGTGATCTCGAGGTTGCCCGCGACGTAGCTGAAGGCGTAGTTCTCGTCGTCGCCGCCGGCGCAGTCGATGGCGTAGTCGCCGACCGAGCTTGTCTCGTCGGCCAGGGTCGAGCAGGTCGGCTCGGTCGTGAGGTCGCCGGCGTCATCGCCGTTCTCGAAGCCGTCGTAGCCGAAGGTCAGGGCCGGGTTGGCCTCGCCGTAGACCTTGGTCCGCGGATCAGCCGTGACGGTCAGGGTCTTCTTGGTGACGGACTGCGTGATGTCGCCGCTGATGCTGACGTTGAATGACCCGTCGCCGAGGTACTTGGCGGAGATCGTGTGGCTGCCGGCGCTCAGTGTCGAAATCGATAGCGAGGCCTGGCCAGCGATCAGCGCCCCATTGCCAAGACTGACGATGCCATCGAAGAACTGGACCATGCCAGTTGGCGTCCCGGAGCCTGGCGCGTCCGACGTCACCGTGGCCGTGAAGAGAACGGTGTCGCCGTAGGTCGACGTGTCGTCATCGCTGACGACCACCGTCGAGGTATCCGCCTTGTCGACCCTTTGGACGAACGTCGTCGCGTCGCTCGTCAGGAGCTCCGCATCGCCGCTATATGTGGCATCGATGTCGTGATCGCCAACGGACAGGCTCGCCGTCACGTACGTGGCCGTGAAGGCTCCGCTGACCGGGAAGCTGCCAACGGAAACACTGTCGACGAAGAACTCAACGGTGCCGGTCGGTGATCCAGACCCGGGAGCGTTGACCGTGATCGTCGCCGTCAGGGTGATGGACTGCCCGAACACGGACGGATTGACCGAGTTCGTGATCGTCGTCGTCGTGGCGGCCTTGCTGACCTCGTGTGGAGCCACGGCACTGGTACTGCCAAGGAAGTTCGTGTCGCCTGCGTAGGTCGCCGTCAGGTGGTGGGTACCTGGCCCCGTCAGGGTCAGGGAGCAGGATCCGGTCGCGACGGTTGCGGCGCATGTCGCGGCGCTGTCTGCATCGGTAATCGTGACCGTGCCGGTCGGCGTGCCGGCGCCCGGCGCATTCACCGCGACGGAGTAACTCACGCTGACCGACTCGCCCACCGCCGACGGGTCGGGAGTGTGGCTAGAGATCGTCGTGGTGGTGCCAGCCTTGTTGACGACATGGACCGTGACGGGCGTGCTTGCGCTTCCGTTGAAGTTCGTATCGCCGGCGTATGTGGCGGTGAGGTTGTGGATTCCAGTTGCCGTGAACGCGATTGAGCACAAGCCCGCCGCGACAGTGGCCGTGCAGGTCTGCAGGCTGGCCGAGTCGGTGATCGTGACATTGCCGGTGGGCGTTCCGGCGCCTGGGGCGTTGACGGTGACGCCGTGGGCGATGGTCACCAGCTGGCCGACGACCGACGGATCGGGCAGATCGCTCGTGATCGTCGTGGTTGTGTTGGCCGTGTTGACCGTATGCGCGACGCCCGCGCTGACACTGCCGTTGTAGTTGGTGTCCCCGGCGTACGTCGCGGTCAGGGTCTTGGTGCCGGCCGTTGTCGAGGTCAGGGCGCAGCTGGCAGTGCGTCCCGTGACCGGGCCGGCAAGAGCGTCGGTCGTGCAGGTGGCAGACCCGTCGCTGATCAGCACGGTCCCGGTCGGAAGCGTCGCGCTCACACCAGAACGAGTCACCGTCACGGCCACCATGTAGCCCTCGCCGACGACCGACGGATCGGGCAGATCGCTCGTGATCGTCGTGGTTGTGTTGGCCGTGTTGACCGTATGCGCGACGCCCGCGCTGACACTGCCGTTGTAGTTCACATTGCCCGCGTATGTTGCCGTCAGGGTCTTGGCCCCGGCCGTCGTCGATGACAGGTTGCAGGTGCCGCTTGCCGTCGGCTGGGCGGCGGTCAAGGTCGCGATGCAACTATCGAGGCCATCGGAGACGGTGACCGTCCCTGCGACATTCGTCGTGCTGGTGCCGGTACGGGTCACACTGACGTTGACGGCGTAGGCGGCACCAAGCGCCGACGGAGTCGCGCTGAGGCTGGCCGCATTCGTGATCGACGTGGTCGTGTTGGCGCGAAACGTGGCCGTCAGGGCTTGTGCGTCATTCGACAGGCTGAAGGTGCAAGGGCTAGTGCTAGCAGCGCATGTCGTGGTGCCGCCACTGCCGAACACGCCGGACCACCCGACGAAGGTCGAATTCGCGTTCGCGGTGACCGTAAGAGTGCCAGTCGCGTTGTTGTTGAGGGAGTTCATGCATGTAGCAATGCAAGGATTCGTGGTCGGTGCAGGTAAACCGGTGACGCTGGAAAACGCGATCGAGCCACCGCCAGTTCCAGCAAACGTGATCGTTAGGTTCTTGTTGGCAGCTACATACGGCCCGACGAACGGCCCTCCATCGCCCACCGGCGCCGAGCCCGCCGGCTGCACCGATTCGGTCGAGGTGTCACCGAGGGCACGCGCCAGGTTGACCCGGCCGTTGCCGGTTTCGTCGGCGGTACCGGCCGGGTCGGCGGTTCGTGCCAAGCGCCCGACGACGACGCCGTTCGA
>CAYRTS010000087.1:0-12152 GCA_964427285.1 uncultured Anaerolineaceae bacterium | reverse complement strand
CACCCGGTCGACCTCGAGGTCGCGCGGCGCGAACACGCCGCCTTCGTTGACACGCTGGCCTCGCTTGGCCCGCGGGTCCATGTGCTCGATATCGAATCGCCCAGCCCTGATCTCGTCTACACGTTCGATCCGCTCCTGGTGTCCGATCAAGGCGCGATTCCCCTCCGGCCGGGCAAGTCAAACCGCTCCACCGAACCGGCCACGCTTGAGGCCTGGACGCTTGCCGCCGGGATCCCGACCGCCGGACGGATCGAGGCGCCCGGCACGGTCGAAGGCGGCGATACGTTCTGGCTGCGGCCGGATCTGCTGTGCATCGGGCGCACCTTGCGAACCAACGACAGTGGCGCCCGCCAACTGGCCGCGCTGGTTGGGGGCGACACCCGGATCATCGACGTCCCGTACTGGCGGGGTCCGGCAGAACTCATTCACCTGCTGTCCGTCATCTCGCCGGTGGCCGACGACCTGGCTGTCGTGTATCTGCCGCTGCTGCCGATGGGGCTGTGGGAGCTGCTCCAAGACCTTCGCATCCGGCTCGTCGAGGTTCCCGATGCGGAGTTCCCGACGCTCGGCTGCAACGTCCTGGCGGTCCGGCCGGGCGTGGTCATCGTGGCCGAGGGGAATCCGCGGACCGCCGCGGCCTTGACGGCGGCCGGCTGTGAGGTCCACACCTACCCCGCGACCGAGATCGGGATCAACGGCTCGGGCGGCCCGACGTGCATGACCCGGCCCCTGTTTCGTGGCTGAGGCCCGCCCGGCGGCTGCCGGGATCAAGATCAATCGCGGGCGACTGGTGGAGGATCTGCAGGCGCTGATCCGTATTCCCAGCATCACCGGCTCCGAGGAAGTCGCCGCCACCTGGGCAGAGGCCGCCCTCAGCGACCTTGGCCTGGCGGTCGAGACCATTCGGCCGGAACCTACCCTGATCCGGCGCGATCCGGCCTGGCCTGGCGAGGAGATGCCGCGAGCCTCGCTGCCGGTCGTGATCGGGCGGATTGGTCGGCAGGGCCGACGCCGGATCGTCCTGTCCGGGCACCTCGATGTTGTCCCGCCGGGGGATCCCGGGACGTGGACGACCGATCCGTGGGGCGCGGAGATCCGCGCCGGTTCGATGTATGGCCGCGGCGCCTGCGACATGAAGGGCGGTGTCGCATCAATTATCGGTGCCATCCGCGCGCTTCGGGACGCCGGCGATCTCGGGCGCCTGGACGGCGAATTGATCGTGGCATTCGTCCCATCGGAAGAAGACGGTGGACAGGGGACGCTGGCGGCGATTCGGGCGGGGGTCGTGGGTGACTTCGCGATCATCACGGAGCCGTCGAACATGGACGTCGTGGTGGCTCATGCCGGTGCGATCACGTTCCGGTTGACCGTTCCGGGTCGGGCCGCCCATGCATCACGCCGGCGAAACGGCGTGTCTGCGCTCGACAAGCTATGGGTGCTGGCTCGCGCGCTCGAGGCCGACGAGACGCGCCGCAATGACGCCGAGACCGATCCGCTCATGACGGCACTCGGCCTGCCGTATCCCACGATCATCGGGATGGTGGCCGGCGGGGAGTGGGCGTCCACAGTGCTCGATCGTGTCGTCGCCGACGGTCGGTACGGGGTCCGGCTTGGCCAGTCCGAGGCAGACGCCGAGGCGGAGCTGCGGGCGTGCATCGCCGCCGCCTGCGCCGGTGACGCATTTCTGCGCGATCATCCGGCGACGATCGAGATCAACGGCGGGCGGTTCGGCTCGGCGCGGGTTCCATCGGATCACCCGTTGCCGGTCGGCCTGGCTGAGATGATCGAGGCGGTGACCGGGCGCCGGCCCGCTCTGTTGGGGGAGCCGTACGGCGCCGACATGCGGCTGTTCGTGAACGTGGGCGGGACACCGTGCGTCATCTTTGGGCCGGGCCACGTGGACGTCGCCCACAGCGCAGACGAGCATGTCCCGCTCGATCAGGTCGAGGATTGCGCGCGGGTGCTGGCAACATGGCTGCGGCGCGAGTTCCTGCCGCCGAGTTAAACCAGTTGCGGCACGGGCTTTCGGATCAGCTCGCGGAGCTGTTCTCCGTCCGGCCGGACCAGGGCGTTGACCCGGTCGCGGGCGACGTCCGCGACGATGATCTGACCGATCTCTGTCCTGACCACGGAGAACAGGCCGAGCTCCAGCATCCGCTGGGTCTGGCGCTCGTTGTCCTCGCTCGGCGTGACGTAGTGGAGCGAATCGGCCCGATAGCGATGCATCAGGAATAGCTGGATCAGGGTCATGAGTCGCCGGCGTCGGACGGATGGGGCCGTGGTCTGGTCACGGATGGACAGGATGCTCCGGCCGCGCCGATCGCCGATCGAGGCGAAGATCACGCTGGCCAGCGTTTCGCCGGCCTCATCGAGCACGCGGAGGCCCAGGAGGTCCGAACCGGCCGTATGCGGCCGCAGTTCGACCCGGATCCGTCCGGGTCGATGCCAGTGGGCGCCCCAATCCGCCAGCCACGCTTCCAGGGTCGCCGTTGGCACCTCGGTCTGGACGAGGTGCTGGTGCTGGGTTGACCCCTTGCCCATCGCCTTCGTCGCGGCCGTTCGCCCGGAGACGGCCATCAAGGCTGCATCCTGGCGGTCTCCGCCCACGAGCGTCTGCGGCGTCCTGTACGGCGATTCGAGTAGGCGGAACTTGCGCTGGAGGCGGGCCAGGGCGAGCATCCCGTCGTCGCGCAACGCGGTCGCGAACTCCTCGGCGGCGAGCCCATCGATCTGGTGGCCGCCGTAGGTGATGAAATTGAATACAAACCCGAGCCCGCCCAGCTCGTCCGGGAAGCTGCGCATCTCATCGTCGGTCAGCCCGGTCGTGTCCCAGTTGAACGACGGCGACAGGTTGTACGCGAGCATTTTGTCCGGATACTCGGCATGGATGGCGCTCGCGAACTGACGGGCGTCATCGAGATTCGCGGTCTTCGTCTCCATCCACAGAAGGTCCGCGAACGGGGCTGCCGCGAGCGACTTGGCGATGGCGTAATCGATCCCGCCCTGGACCTGGTAATAGCCGTCCGGCGTCCTGGGCAGCTCGGGATCCCACGTGATCCGGATGCCCAGGGCATCCGACCTGTCGCGAATCTCCGAGAAGGACGCGCGTCGCGCGAACGCGCGCCACGCATCGATCGTCACGTCGAACGACTCGCCTTCGCCAATCCGGCGTTCGAGCGTTCGGGCGATCGCGTCGCCATAGGTCGTGAGGCCGGCTTCGACCTGCCAGGTCTCGGCGTAGCGGGCCTCGATGCCGTCGAGCTGGCCGTCGAGCTGGCCGTCGAACGTCGCGCCGCCATCTGCGCCGAGCGCGACCTGCGCAGTCTGCTCCACAAGGGCCAGCAGCCCAACCCGGGCGAGCCACTCGCGGGCCTTGCGATCCTCGGCCTCGGGAACCGCCGACAACAGGTGGCCGCGGACCTGGTCCAGGCCTAGATCATGCAAGGTTCGCTGGATCGCCAGGAAGCCCACCCGATAACTCGGCAACGCGACGTTTGTCGCGCCCAGGATGAACGGCTGGTCGCGCTCGTCGCTGCGGCTGTCGATGAAGGTGGCCGACTCTGCGTCGGTCCGGGCCACGATGATCCCCGCGACCCCCATGATGTCGAGCTGGAAGCGCGCGGCATTGAGCCGCTTGTTCTGCTCGTCCTGGGCGACCAGCACCTTGCCCGCCTGATGGCCGCACTTCTTGGCCCCGGGCTTCTGATCCTCGATGTGGTAGCCGGGGACCCCCGCCTCCACGAAGCGGCGAACCAGGTTTCGCACGTGGGCGTCGCCGCCGTGCCCCGTGTCGGCATCGGCGATGATGAACGGACGGAAGTCGACTTCCGGGGTGGCATGGCGCTGCTCCATGGTCATCCGCGAGCGCGCGAAATGCTGGTTCCGGTCAGCGGCGAGGAGCGCGCGCACCAGGCCGGCAGCCTCGTCCGGAACCTGGCTGAGCGGGTAGCTCGCGAGGTCCGGGCCGGGGTCCTCGGCACGAGAGCCCTTGGCCGACGTTGCCCAGCCGCCCAGGTAGATGGCCTCGATCCCCATCCGCTTCTGGACAACCGCCTGACCGGGCGAGTAGGGGCCAAAGGTGGTGATCTGCCGTCGCTCTGCGAACAATTCGCGCAGCCGCGTGTAGAACCCCTCGGCGGCCGTTCGCGCCACGGCGTAGTCGGTCTCGATCGTGCCCTGCTGATCGGCGACCTCACGCGGCGTATACAGGCGGACGATGCCATCGAACCGGGCGCGTGCGAACCATTCGCGGGCCGCCGCTACCTGGTCATCGAACGTGGTCATCGTGGCCTCGGGGTCCAGCGGTTGATGGTCATTCGTTGCCGTGATCGCGCTGGCAGTCGTCCGGGCACTGGCATTCGGACCAGGAGCTATCCGGGAGTCGGCGGAGGCCAAGGATCGAGCCGTCATCATCGCGGGCGAGGCCAAGGACCCAGAGGTGTGACGGCTCCAGGGTGCCGAGAGACAGGTCAAAGGTGTCTCGGGCATCGGCGGCGGTTGACATCTGGGGCGCTCCCTTCGTTTGCGTGGCGGCGGAAGCAGGAGCCTACGATGCCGGCTATCATCCGTCCAATCGAATGTTCGGTTCAGTAATATCCACGATATCTATCGACGCGGTGCGCCTCATGCTCTATGGCCAGATCGAAGCGTTTATCGAGATCGCGCGGCAGGGGAACATGCGCCGAGCTGCCTATGCGCTCTCGCTCAGCCAGCCGGCCCTGACCGCACGGCTCCAGGCGCTCGAGGCGGAGCTGGCCACCTCGCTGTTCCGGCGATCCCACGCGGGGATGGTGCTGACCCCTGCCGGGCGCGCCTTCCTCCCCCACGCCGACCGGGCGATCGAGGCGATTCAGAGCGGCAAGTCCATCGTGCGTGAGCTCGAGCATGGCGTGACTGGCGAACTGGCACTTGCGGTGGCGCCTGCGGTCAGCGCGTACGTCTTGCCGGAGATCCTGGTCCGATTTACCGAGCGACATCCCGAGATTCGGCTCCTGGTGCGGACCGGGCACTCCGAGGAGATCGTCGACCAGGTGGTTCGCGGCGAGGTGGAACTCGGGATCGTCCGGGAGCTGCGCGACGCCCGTGTGCGCAGCCGTCCCCTGTACGAGGATGAGCTCGTCCTCGTCGCGCCGCCGGATCATCCATTCGCCATCGCCGGGCGGATCGATGTGTCGGAGATCCGCCGTACGCAGCTCATCCTGTTTGACCGGACGTCGAGCTATTACGACGTGACCAACGCCCTCTTCCGGGTGGCCGGCGTGGTTCCGCGTGGGGTCACCGAGGTCGACAACATCGAGGCAGCCAAGCGGATGGTCGAGCGTGGGCTCGGCGTGGCGCTGCTACCCGGAACCGCGGTGGCGGATGTGCTGGAGGCCGGTGTGCTGCGCGAGATCGAGCTGGCCGGCGCTCCGCCGATCCGACGGCGGATCGTGGCGGTCGAGCGGCCCGGGGTCCGCGCCACGGCGCCGTTCATCACCAGTCTGTGGAGCCTCCTGGACCGAATCCCGGAGCTGATTCCGCGGGCGCTGCCGATCCACATCGGCGCCTGAGGGGTCAGCCGCGGGGTCAACCGCCCGGGGCGGTCCCGCGGGTGCGGCGCGTGAAGACCAGCCAGGCGGGCACGATCACGATGGCCGCCCCGATGATTCCGAGCGCCGTGAACCCGGCGACTGCCACCACAACGCCCGATCCAAGAGAGGCCGCGGCCGCGGAACTCCAGATCAGGGCATCCGTGGTGCCCTGCAGCCGGGTTCGTTCGGCCAGATCCAGGCCGTGCGTGAGCAGCGCGGAGCCGGCCACGTACCCAAGGTTCCAGCCGTATCCGATGAGGAACAGCGAGAAGAACAGGACCGGGCCGCCGTCCGGGGGCGCCACGGCGGAAAGGATGGCGGCCGAAGCGCTGACCGCGAGACCGGCCAGCACGATCACGGTACTCCCGAAGCGGTCCGTCAGGCGGCCCGAAATCGGTGACAGGGCGAACATCCCGAAGGTATGTCCGCTGATCACCAGCCCGACGGCCGCCAGATCGTGGCCATGGTCCGTCATGTGCAGAGGCGTCATGGTCATCACGAGGGTCATGACGACCTGGCCGGCGACCAGTGCCGCGATCGCCGCCGGGACGTGCGGACGCCGCAGGATCCGCTCCAGCGATGTCTGGCCGGCATCAACGCCGACCGGGAGGTCCTCGGTCCGATCCGCCAGCTGGTACGGATCCGGGCGGAGCAGCGTGAATGACAGCAACGCCGCCGCACCGACGAAGAAGACCGGGATGAGGTACGCCCCGGCGAGCGCCGGGAGCCCAATCCCCTCGCTCAACTCCCCGGCCCAGCCGACCAGGTTTGGTCCCAGCACGGCGCCGAAGGTCGCGCCCCACACGACAAGCCCGATGGCCGAGGCGCGACGAGCGACCGGAAAGAGGTCCGCCGCCGCGTAGCGCGACAACTGGTTGGAGCTGTTGCCGAAGCCGATCATGACCGTCCCGACCAGGAGCAGTGGCAACGATCGGCTGATGACCGCGAGCGTGGCGACCCCGGCGCCCGCCACCCCGACGAGATAGCCAATGGTCAGGCCCGTCCGCCGTCCGCGGTTCGCCATGAGCCGCGACAGAAACGTCGCCCCAATCGCCGCCCCAAGGACGACCGAAGCGCCCGGGGCGCCACCCCAGATCGTGGATCCGGCGAGGTCCTTGGCCACAATCGTCGCGACGGTGACGGCCGCGATGTGCCCAGTGCTCCCCAGGGCCACCCCGGCCATCAGCGAAAGGACGGTCCGCCGCCGCAGCCAGGCGAGCTGGCTCGGGGCGACGTCGACCGCCATGGCCTCAGTCACGCCACGGCCTCAGTCACGCCACGGCCTCAGTCACGCGGCGTCGCCATTTCCACGAAGCGGCACATGGCATCGACGAGGTGCATCTGCTCGGGTGTCCGGCAGCCCGCGTCGAGGAGCGTCGGCGACGCAATGAGCAACGCCAGGCTCTTCGCCCGCGAGATCGCCACATTCAGTCGGTTGCGGGAATACAGGAAGGTCATGTCGCGTGGGGCGTCCTCTCGACTCGAACTGGCCATGGAATAGATCGCGACCACGCCCTCGCGGCCCTGGAACTTGTCCACCGTCCCCACGTTGCCTCGAGACCCGATCGAGCGTTCGAGTGCCGCCTGGATCTCGGCGACCTGGGCGTTGTAGGGGGCGACCACGATAACGTCCTCGAGCGTGATCTGCCGGTGCGCGCCGTCCCCGTCGGTCCAGGTCATTCCGAGCAGGTCCCTGACCGCAGCCGCCACGACCTCTGCCTCTTCCCGTGAGCGTGGCCCGTTTCCGGTATGGCGCGTCGGCAACCAGCGGACGCCGGATCCGGACAGGATCGGATGATCGCCGTCGACCAGCCGCCGCCGCGTGTCGGGATGCGTCTCGAGCCGATCGTCGTAGAACGCCGCAGAGATAAATGCATTGACGTCCGGGTGCATCCGCCGCGAGGTTGCCAGGAACAGTCCGCGATCCGCGGGCACGGTCAGTGCCGACCCCACCAGGTGTTCCAGTGACGACGCGGCCGCTCCCACCGGGTGGACCCCCTGGGTCACCATCGGCAACTGGTTCTGGTCGCCGATCAGGACGATGGACCGGGCACACGTGCCGATCGCCACGGCGTTCGCCAGCGACATCTGGCTCGCTTCGTCCACGAAGAGCACGTCGAACGCGCCGTCGAACTCGGGTCGCGCCAGGAGCCAGCCGGTCCCGGCGACCATCTCGACGGTCCCCGCACCAAGCGCCTCGGCGACCTCCTCATTGGTGCCGATGCGGGTGACGCTATCGAGGTCGCCCGCGTGCTCGTCCTCCTGGCCGGCCTTCTGGATGGCCCGGAACGCCACGCCCTCTTCCGCCGCCGCGCTCGACACGGCCTCAAGCAGGTTGCTGATCGTCTTGTGCGACTGGGCCGTCAGGGCAACCGTCTTCCCGGCACGAACCAGGTCAAGGATCATCCGGGCGCCGGTAAAGGTCTTGCCCGTGCCCGGTGGGCCCTGGATGGGCAGGACGCCATGATCGAGCCCAAGGGCAATCCTCCGGGCGCCCGTGACGACGGATTGGTCCGGCTCGACGAGCCGATCGCCCACTCCGTGCGCCCGCCGCGGTGGCAGCCGGAGCAGCAGGTCGCGGATCGCCCGATAGGCCCCGTCGCCGTCAATCCCGTCCTCGACAACGGCGTCGGCGACGCGCAACAGGGCTTCCCGCTGCGCCCGGCTCTCGATCGGCGCGGCCGGAATGAGGGCGCGCGGGTGCGGCCAGGTCGCCCTCCTCGCCCGTTTCAACTCGACCATCCCGCGGACGTCATCGATGGCCACGATCGTGCCGGCGCCCCGCCCGGTCTCCTTGTCCAGCGGCTGGTGGCCCTCGTGGAACCCATGGTCCTGTGGCTCAAACCGGTAGCGTCGGTGACGCATCAGGCCATCCCCGTCGAACTCGCCGTCGAAGGTCAGCCCGGCCAGGGCGTCCCGCTCGCGCACCAGCTCCTCGATCGTCAGGTCGTCCCGCAGCTCAAACCAGCGCCACCATTGCGACTTCTCCTCGCGGCGATGCCAGTCGAGCAAGTCCGCGAGCAGGCGACGACCCTCCGCCTCGCTCGAATGATCGTCGGGGGCGAGGCCCCCGGTCAGCGCCTCGACACGGTGCCCGACCTGGATTAGCCAATCCGTGAGCGCCGGCGATGGCTCCGACACTGCTGCAACCGGGCGATCCCACGTCAGGTCGGGCCAGCGCGCCACCGCCTCCAGGCGGCGAGTCTCCAGCCAGCCCCGAAGGAGCCAGGTCGAAACGCAATCGTCACGATTGTAGGCGGCAATTCCGTCGAGAATCGCCCGATCGCCCTCCTTGAGCCACGTCTCGAACGCAACGACACTGAATCCGGCTTCGGTGACCGGGCCCTCGCGCCGCGGCATGTAGAACTTCTCGATCTGCTTGAGGGAGTACGACTCGACGGAGGCGCGGACCCCCTGGCGGACAACATTGAGCAGATCGACCAGCACATCGCCACGCAGGAGTCGATCCACCTCATCCACGCAGACACCGTGCCGGTGCATCAGGCGCTTGATCGCCCCCGACTCGTAGCCGCCGTAGTGATACACGTGCATCTCAGGATGTGCGTCAAGACGCTCCATCACGAGCCTGATGAACCGTTCGAAGGCGGCCTTCTCCTCCTCCTGCGTGGTGGCCCAGATGTCGAGGTAGTGCGGTTGGCCGTCGACTTCCTCAACGACGCCGAGCAGGTACTCGAGGCCGACCTCCGTCGCCCACGGATCCGCCTCGATGTCGAAGAACAGGTCCCAGGCCGATGGCTGCGGCAGCGCGCCCAGTCCTCGGCCGGTGTCGGCCGCATCGGGCGGGATCAATTCGAAGCGCAGATCGCCGGCCGTCCTGCCGTCCAGCTGGAGGCGCGCCTGCTCGCGGATCCGCGTCACCTGGCGGGCCGGGATCCCGTCGATGGCCCGTTGCGGCTCAAGGACCGCCAGCCCAGCGAGCGTGGACACCCCGGCGACGACGAGGCGCTCCGTGTCGGAGCGTCGAATCCCGGCCACGATGGAAAGGTGATCGTCAGCGCGCCGGCGGTCCATGCACATGGGAAACCAGGTGCACACCCGGCAATGGTCGACAGGATCTGGATAGGTTGCCGTGGAGTCGACGACAACCCCGGCCAGGACTCGCGCATCGAAGCGCGCGCGGACGTGCCGGAAGTAGGCAGCGAAGTCGGCCGCGCGGTACGGATGCCGGACGCCGTCACCGGTGATGACGTGGAGCCATTCCGGGACGATCCCCTGCAGCCCCTCCAGGAGCCCGGCGTAGACGCACATCTGGAGAATGGCGCCGCCCTTGACGGAACGTGCCAGCTTGGTATCGGCGATGTCGTAGCTCCATCCGCCCAGCAGGGGGCTGGGACGGTCCGGACGTCTGAACAGAAAGTCTGCGTGGCCCCGCCACCGGCCGTCGAAGAACGTCGCCTGGAAGATGACGTCGGCACCGGCTCGCATCGCGTCCAGGGTCGTGGCCTGGGCGAGACGCAGGTCCTCCGGGGTCCTGAGGGCCTCTTTCGCGATCTCGATCACGTTCAGGCCCTGGGCGCGGAGCGAGGCCAGGTACTGCGCCTCGTGCAGGTCGCCCTTTTCCTGGATCAGGGCGATGGTGGGGTCGTCCCTGCGGATGGGCCGCTCCCAGAGGCCCACGACGCGTCCTAGCTCAAGGATGGCCAGATGGTCGCAGGCCAGGAAGCCCACGAGGTCCGTCGCGCTGACGATGAGCGTGCCGTCCGGGGCGAGTTGCACCCGCGAACGGTAGCAGCGGTACGTGCCAGCTTGTCTGGCACGGCGTAGTCGGTCCGTGCGGCGTTGGTCAGTGCGTGCGGCGGGTGTACCCACAGATTGGGCAGCGCGCGACGCCGCCGAGCGGGTCCAGCTCGAGGTAGCTTGTGCAGCCGTTGGTGGCGCAGTAGAACTGCCCTGTCGCCGACGCTCGGCGACGAAGTCGGCGCATGGCCGAGGCGCGTCCGGTTACGGACGAGTGGGTGGAACGTGACATCATGGTCTGGATTCGATAGCTTTCTGGCGCGCCGTCATCGCGACAATGAGCGATCGGCTGCGCGGCCGGGGCTCGCCCCGATGAGCCGTTTGTCGGATCGGAGCGAAGGTTCTGTGGCGTCTCGCATGGTGACCGGGAACGCGGATTGGGCGCTCTAACCGGGCAGATGCGTCAGACTGGTTACTCGGGGAGTATGGACGAGTCGGCCGGACCCGTCAAACGGTTGCGGTCTCTTCATCGTAGTTTGCTTGAATCAGCGATGATCTGCGGGCAATATCCGCCCCGTCGGAACGATGGGACGCCAGTGTGGACCGAGGAGGGTGAGCGTGACTATGGTACGGATGGCTCGATCGCGGACGGCGAGGTTCGGGATGGCTGGGTGGTTCCTGGGACTCGCAGCGCTGTTGGCAGCGGCGCCGGTCACGCTCGCGCTCAACCCCGTCACGCTGACGACGCCGTTCCCGGCGATCGAGGTGGCCCCGGGAGCCAAGGTGGGGCTGAACATCTCCATCGGAACGATCAGCCCGGGGCGGGTGGATCTCACGGTGGATGGGGTCCCGACCGGCTGGACGGCCACGATCCGTGGCGGCGGGTTCCTGGTCAACAGCGTCTACGCGGCCGGGGCCGGTACAACGGAAGCGCCGACGGACCCGACCACGGTCACCCTGGACGTTCAGGTGCCCGCCGACGCGCCATCGGGTACGGAGCGAATCACGCTGCGCGCCACCAGCGACGGTTCCACGGCCAGCCTCCCAGTTGATCTCCGGGTGACCGCGACCGCCGCCGGCGAAGTGACCCTGACCACGGACTTCCCCCAGCTTCGGAATTCGGCTGACGCCACCTTCACGTTCAACTTGACCTTCGGCAATGACACGCCCGACGACCTGCAGGTCGGAGCCGTGGCCATCGGTCCGGAGGGCTGGACCGTGGAAGCCAACCTCACCGCGCAAGCGCAGGCGGCCACCACCCTCGTTGAGGCCGGCGGTACGACCGGCGTCGCGGTGACCGCATCGGCACCATTCGGCGTGGCAGCCGGCCTCTATCCAATCCGCGTGGACGCCACAAGTGGCGATCGAACAGCTTCCATCGACCTCGTTGCGGAGGTCACGGGGCGATACGAACTCAATCTCTCCACGCCGGACGGACGCCTGAGCGCCAACGCGTCGGCGGGTTCGGTGACGGATCTCTCACTGCTGCTCACAAACAATGGCACCGCCACGGTCGAGGGCGTGACGCTCGCCGCCACGGCGCCGACCGGCTGGACAGTTACGTTCGAGCCTGAGACCGTCGATGTGCCGGCCAGCGCCGAGGGGGTCCAGGTCACAGCGCACCTCACTCCGTCGACCGACGCGATCGCCGGGGACTACGTGACGACCTTCCGGGCGTCATCAGATCTGGCCAACGATTCGGCCGAGATGCGGATCACGATCGAGACCTCGCTGTTGTGGGGTGCCGTCGGTGTCGGATTGATCGCCCTCGTGCTGGCCGGTCTGTGGTGGACCTTCCGCAAATACGGCCGCAGGTGAGCCGGGCCGCCATGACCGGCGAGCCGGTCATTCGGACCCGGAGCCTGACCAAGCGCTACGACTCGC
>CAYRTS010000086.1:0-12436 GCA_964427285.1 uncultured Anaerolineaceae bacterium | reverse complement strand
GCCGAAGCCGTCCCGGGGTCCATCTGGGCGTTTACCGACGCGATCGGCGAACGGCGGGTGCCGGAGGCGTTGGCGCAGCTCGAGCGCCTGCTCGACGGGACGCCCGAACCGGTCCTCCTCGCCGTTTTGCATCGGCGCGTGCGGGAGTTGTTGGAGCTCGGTGACCGGGTCCGTGGCGGCGAACGGCTGCCGGTGGCCGCAAAGGCCATGGGAATTGCCAACGAGTTTCGGGCCAAGACACTCTTCGCTCAATCGAGGTCATGGACGTCAGACGAGCTCACCGAAGCGCTCGACGGGCTGGTCGACCTCGACGCGATGGTCAAGGGGGCGCCCGGGGCGGGACAGGACGAAGCACAGCGGCGCCTCGCGTTCAGCCTGTGGGTGATGGACCGCGTGACCCGCGCGCGAACTTCGTTCAAACGCGGCGCCTGACAACTCGTCAGGGCCGGGACGTTTAGTCGGCGGCGGACCAGGCCTGTTCCTGGATGACCAGATCGCTCTCGATGGCGAAGACGCAGCGGCCCTCCCCGAGATCGAGCAGTTCGATCAGGGCCGGGTCGATGTACAGCTGCGAGCAGTCCTCACACAGTCCACCGGGGATCCCGAAGCACAACCGCTCGCTGCGGTCGGGCAGGCGGAACGTGGTATCGAATCGCGTCGTGATCAGGCGGCGGCTGCAGGTGGGGCAACGGTCCCGGAGGGCTGACATGACGGGATCGTACGGCGGGTCACGTCGTCCCCGGCATGACCCGACGGTACCCTTCGACCCCCGTACGAGATCATGACTCGAACGGCCAAAGGTCTGGCCGGGAGGTCACGCCTATTGCACGCGCAGGACCGTGCGCGCCTCCGACCAGTGCTTCTCGAGGCTGTAATAGTCGCGCTCGGGCGGCGTGAAGATGTGAACGATCACCGACCCGAAGTCGACCAGGACCCAGTGCGACGCCGATGTCCCTTCGCGCCCGACGGGCTTGATCCGTTCGTCTCGAAGACTGGCGATGATGCCGCTCGCGATCGCCTCGAGTTGACGCTCCGAACCGCCCGAGCAGATGACGAAATAGTCGGCCATCGTCGTCAGTCCGCCGAGGTCCAGCAGCACGATGTCGGCGGCCTTCTTGTCTTCGGCCAGCTCGACGATGCGGCGCGCGAGGTCCAACGGCGGCCGTTCGACCGCCTTTGGCGCGCGGGCACGTTTAGGCAGCCCATCTGCACTGGGGCCGGTCAGCGTTTCGGCGGGGACGGCGGGATCGATCACGATTGGGCGTTCCTCTTCGGGTTCCGGTACAGGGCATGGTCGTCGATGTAGGCCGCCACCGCATCCGGCACGAGGTAGCGGAGCGATCGACCCAGTGCGGAGCGGCGGCGCAGGTCGGAGGCTGACAGCCGGACGTGCGGTCCATCCAGCAGGATCACGCGCTCAGCGAGGTCCCCGAAGTGCTCGACCGCCTGGTCCGTCGTGGCCTCCGGGTAGCCATCGCGCGGCGAAACGGCGACGCGGGCGAGTTCCAGGATGCGTCGGGGATCACGCCATGTCGGGAGGCCCGCAAACGCGTCGGACGACAGGATCAGGGTCAGGTCAGGGTCTTCACCCCTTGCCAGGGCGGCCGCACGGAGCGCCTCCAGCGTGTCGACGGTGAATGATGGTCCGGCGCGATCCAGTTCCATTCGTTCGACCGCGAATCGGTCATCGCCAGCGATCGCCAGTTGGACCATGGCGAGTCGATCGGCCGTCGGTGTCACCACCCGGTCGGGCTTGTGCGGCGGATGGCCGGCCGGGACGAAGAGGACGCGCGCCAGCCCGAGTCCCTCGAACGCTTCCTGGGCAACCGCCAGGTGCGCGACGTGGATCGGGTCAAAGGTTCCCCCGAACACCCCGGTTGACCGTGCGATTTCGGTCACACGCGCTCCCAGGGCTGAGCCTCCCATACGAGCTCGACCGATCCGATCCGGACCGGATCGCCGGCGGCCACGCCGGCACGGCGCAGCTCCCGGTCAATCCCCTGGCGGGCCAGTTCGCGCTGGAACCGCTCGGCCGATTCCTCGACCTCGAAGTTGGTCTGGGCGGCCGAACGCTCGATCCGGCGGCCGCGGACGCGTAGGACTCCGTCAGGATCCCGCTCGACGCTGAACCCATCGTTCATCGCCTCGATTCGATGCACGACAACCCCCGCCGGCTCCGGCGGCTCATCGAACTCGGCGGCGGCCGGCAGGAGCCCCGCGATCCGGTCGCGGAACGGACCCACGTCTCGGCCGTGTGCCGCGGACAGGGCGACCGTTTCCACCTGCTCCGCGGCGCGGGCCCGCTGAAACGCCGGCCAGGCCGCCTGGGCTGCCGGCAGGTCCGTCTTGTTGAACGCGACCAGCATCGGCTTGGCCAGCAGCGCCGGGTCGTGGGCGCGCAGTTCCCCGCGGATCACCTCATAGTCCCACTCGGGATCGCGCGCCCCGCCGTCGATCACATGGACCAGGACCCGCGTCCGCTCGACGTGTCGAAGAAACGCGTGACCCAATCCCGCACCGCTGCTGGCACCCTCGATCAGGCCCGGAACGTCCGCGATCGTAGGGCGCCGCTCGTCCTCCTCGCCGAGGTCCATGACCCCGAGATTTGGCTCGAGGGTGGTGAACGGGTAGTCGGCGATCTTCGGCTGGGCGGCAGTCACCGCGGCCAGGATCGTCGACTTGCCGGCGTTGGGTAGCCCGACGAGCCCGACGTCCGCGATCAAGCGCAATTCGAGCCGCAGCCAGGCCTCCACGCCCGGCTCACCCTTCTGGGCGTGTTTCGGTGCCTGGTGGGTGGACGACTTGAAATGGGTGTTGCCGAGGCCCCCACGACCGCCGGCCGCGACGAGCACGATCTGCCCGACCGCCACGAGGTCCGCAACAAGCTCCCCCGTTTCGTCGCCGTACACGGCGGTCCCGGGTGGTACGTCGAGGATCGAGTCATCCCCCGCCCGACCATGGCGCCGGGCCCGGGTCCCGCGACCACCCGGTGTCGCGCGGTAGTGGCGCTTCTGGGAGAAGTCGCGAAGCGTTGTCTGGCCGGCGTCGACGCGAAGGAAGATGGAACCGCCGCGGCCGCCGTCCCCGCCATCTGGTCCGCCGCGCGGCACATGCGCCTCCTGGCGGAAGGTCGCGGCCCCGTCGCCACCATCGCCGGCGCGGACCAGGATCTTCACGCGGTCAAGGAACATCAGGGCCATTCTCGCACGGGGATGAGGTTGCGCCGCCCCACGACCGCCGGGCGAGCGGCAGGCTTCGGGAGTCGCTCAGCTGGGGTCGATCAGAGGTACTTGAGCGGATTGACCGGGGTGCCCTGGTGCGGCAGCCCCACCCAGACTTCGAAGTGGAGGTGTGGCCCGGTCGACCGGCCACTGGACCCGATGCGGCCAACCTGCTGGCCGGCGGATACCGCCTGCCCGCTGCCCACCGACACCGCCGACATGTGGTTGTACGTAGTGTAGAGACCCGAGCCGTGGGCCACCCAGACCTGGTACCCGCCGCCGTTGCCCTTCCAGCCCGCGAAGACGACCGTCCCCTCCGCGGTCGAGCGCACCGCTGACCCATAGTCGGCCGCGATGTCCAGTCCATAGTGCCCGTAGCGGTAGTACTGGCTGATGTAGTTGCCGCCGCCGACCACCGGCCAACGGAACGCACCACCGCTGTAGTTGGCGGGCGGCCGGACTGAACCTCCCCCGCCACCGCCCGGCGAGACGGCGCGCGGCTGTGGCTTTGGAACGGGGATCCCCTTGCCGATGGCGCCGGGGATTGCCAGGACCTGCCCGACCACAAGATTGGGATCGGTCAGCTGATTGGCCGCGAGAATGTCGGCCTCGTCAATCTTGTACCGGGCGGCCAGGCTCGTGAGCGTGTCGGACGCCTTGACGGTGAGAATGAGGCCGCTGACCGGCGGGATCTTCAGGACCTGTCCCTGTCGCAGGTCGTCCTTGGAGGCAAGGCTGTTCGCCCACCACAGCGTCATCATCGAAACGCCGAACTTCGAGGCGATCCCGGTGAGCGTGTCGCCGGCCTTGACCTTGTAGGTCTCGATCAGGCCGCTGCCATCGGCCACGGTCGTCCTGACCGCGACCGGCTTGAGCAGGGTGCCATCGTCAAGGTATGGGCCGGACGCGCGGGCTGCTGCGGGCGCAGCAGCGGCCTCCGTCGCGGCGGCGGCCTCGGCGACTCCAGCGGCCTCGGCGACTCCAGCGGCCTCGGCGACTCCTTCCGGCGCCGCCCCATCCACGGACCGCAGCCCCGCAACTGAACCCGTCGCTTCCGAGGAGCCGATCCGGTTGGCCTCGAAGCCCTCGATCGCGAGCCAGTCGGGCGGCGGTTCGGCCTCGGTGATCGTGCCCGCGCGATCCACTCCCCCACCGACGGTGAGGCGCACCTCAGAACCGGTGTCCGACGTGTTCCCGATGGCCGCCAGGGGACTCCCGGCGGAAATGCCGACGGCGGAGGCACCCAGCAGGATTGCTGCGGCGACGAGCGCCACGGTTTGCTCGTGTCCGACCCGGGCGATCAGCGAGATCCGGGCCTGGCGGGCCGGGCCGGCGGCGATGTCCCTTCCGGCGACGCGGGTGATTCGCACACGAGGTTGCCACCCGCGGCGCAATCGTGCGACAGCGTCTCGAAGGTGGCGCTCCGGGTACAGGTCGGCGAGGCGGCTGACCGCGAGGGTCAGAACGCTCGTGACTCGTGAACCGGATGGGCGGCGCAGGCGTCCGATGACGCGCTGCACGCCGACCGATGCGTTCAGCAATATGGTCTCCTGGCGTTTGGACGATCCTGGGGCGCTGGGGTCGCCGGTGATGGAGTCTCAGGCGGACCGTCCGAGGTCGCGGTATAGAGCTGGGGTCTCTTCTACGCGGCCGACGCCCGCTATCACGGGCTTACGACATCGGTGGGAACGGTACCACGGCGTTCGCGGAACCGGCAACCCACCGTTTCGTCAGGTGTCGAGGCTCTTCGTCAGCGATCCCAGGAATTCGACGTTCGACTGTGTCTTCGCCAGCCGGTTGAGCAGGATCTCGATCCCCTCGTTGGCTCCGACGGCGGACAGCATCCGACGCATCGTCCAGACCATCTTGAGGGTGCCTTCCTCGAGCAGCAGTTCCTCGCGACGGGTCCCGGAGCGCTGGACATCGATCGACGGGAAGATCCGCTTCTCGGCCAACTTCCGGTCGAGGATCAGTTCCGAGTTGCCGGTGCCCTTGAATTCCTCGTAGATGACATCGTCCATCCGTGAGCCGGTGTCGACCAGGCAGGTCCCGACAATCGTGAGCGACCCACCTTCCTCGATGTTGCGGGCGGCTCCGAAGAAACGCTTGGGCGGATAGAGGGCGATCGGATCGAGGCCGCCGGACAGCGTCCGACCCGACGGCGGGAGCGCGAGGTTGTAGGCCCGGGCCAGGCGCGTGATGGAATCGAGCAGGATGATCACGTCCCGTCCGGTCTCGACCTGGCGCTTGGCGATCTCGAGCGCCATCTCCGCGACATGTGTGTGGTTCTCGGTCGGCTCGTCGAACGTGGAGCTGATGACCTCGCCCTTGACGCTCCGGCGCATGTCCGTGACTTCCTCCGGCCGCTCCCCAATGAGCGCGACCATCAGCAGGATGTCCGGGTAGTTGGTGCTGACGCCATTGGCGATCTGCTTGAGGAGCATCGTCTTGCCGGCCTTGGGCGGGCTGACGATCAGGGCGCGCTGGCCCTTTCCGATCGGGTTGACCAGGTTGATCAGGCGCTGGCTCAGGTTCTTCGGGTCTGTCTCCAGGTTGATCAACACATCCGGGTGGACCGGGGTCAGGTCTCCGAAGACGGGACGCTGGCGAGCGGTCTCCGTATCGACGCCGTTGACTGAATCGACCCGCAGCATGCCCCAGTACTTCTCGGCCTCGTGGGGCGCCCGCACGGCACCGGTGACCCGATCGCCGACGCGCAGCCCGAACCGGCGAACCTGGCTGGAACTGACATAGACGTCATCGGGGCTGGGCAGCAGGCCGTGGCGGCGCATGAACCCGAAGCCCTCGTCGACGATGTCGAGGATCCCGCTGGCGTAGTCGTGACCGGCCCGTTCGGTCTGCCCACGCAGGATCTGATCGACCAGGTCGTCCTTGCGTTCGCCCTGCGCGGTCTCGATCTGGAGTTCGCGCGAGACCTGTCGGAGTTCGGTGACGCTCATCTCGCGGAGATCGGCCACATCGAGATCGTTCCGCTCGCGGGCGGCCTCGATCTCCAGCTGCTCCTCGTATTCGGTGACGGGGGCGCGGCCGCCGCCTCCCATCGGTGGACGTCGGCGGGGGCGCCGGTTGCGGGAGCGGTCGCGCTGGTCGGGGCCGGGAGTGGGCATGAGGGGAACGGTCACCTGCGGGTGAGTGGACCGGGCGGATGGTGCGCGCGGAATCGCTACCGCAGCGCGGTGCCGGTCGGGATGGCGTGAGGATAGACGCGTCGTGTCGCCTCGTCAATGGCCGTGCGATCCTGTACCGGTGAACCGCCTGCAAGATCGAGTCTGCCTGGTCACCGGTTCGACCGGGATTGCGGCGGCCAGTGCCGTGCGCCTCGCGGGCGAGGGGGCTCACGTCTTCATCGTGTCGCGCTCGGAGGACCACGCGCGGGGGCTGGCCCACGAGTTGGTCGCCGGGGGCGGCATTTCCGGCTGGGCCGCTGCCGATCTGGCGAATGAAGCCGACGCCGATCGCGCGGTCGGCGCCGCAGTGACCCGGTTTGGCCGGATTGATGGACTGTTCGCCGTGGCCGGTGGAAGCGGCCGGAAGTTTGGCGATGGCCCGATCCACGAGCTGACCGGCGCGGGCTGGGATCGTACCCTCGAGCTCAATCTGCGCAGCCAGGCGCTGACCTGTCGCGCCGTCGTCCGCCAGATGCTGGCCCAGGAACCGAACAGCTCCGGAACCCGCGGTTCGATCCTCCTGATGGGTAGCGTCACGGCGAGCGACCCGGCGAGCGAATTCTTCGCGACCCACGCCTACGCTGCGGCCAAGGGCGCCACGACCGCCCTCATGACCACCATGGCCGCGGCCTACGCCGAGCAGCGGATCCGCGTCAACGCGGTTGCCCCCTCGCTCACCGCGACGCCGATGGCCAAGCGAGCCGCCGGTGACGCGGCGATTCGAGCCTACGCGCGGCGCAAGCAACCATTGGCCGGCGAACTGATGGACCCGGACGAAGTGGCCCATGCCGCCGTCTACTTCCTGTCGGACGAGTCGCGCGTGGTCACCGGGCAGCTGCTCAAGATCGACGGCGGCTGGTCCGTGCTGTCCGTCTCGCCCGAACCTGCCGCGGACGCGCGGTGAGCGTGGTCACCGATGCTCCCCGGATCGCGGCCGTCGATGTCTGCGTGATCGGCGCGGGGTCGGCCGGCTCGACGGCCGCGATCGCCGCGGCCCGATCCGGCGCGTCGGTGCTGCTGATCGATCGCCTCCCTTTCCTGGGTGGAACGAGCACGGCGGTCCTCGACACCTTCTACGGCTTCTACACACCCGGATCGAGCGTGCGCAAGGTCGTCGGTGGCATCGCTGACGAGATCGTGACCGTGCTCCGAACCCTGGGTCCGGTGATCGAGCGACCCAACACCTACGGCGCGGGCACCGGCGTCACCTATCTTGCGGAGCATCTCAAAGTCGCCTGGGAGCGACTCGTGAGCGCGTCCGGTGCCCGGGTCCTGCTTCACGCCATGCTCCAAGCCGTGGCGGTGACCGACGGCCGCGTGTCGTCCGTCGCCATCGCAACGAGGGCCGGCCTGGCTCGCGTGGATGCCCGGATCTTCATCGATGCGAGCGGCGACGCCGACCTGTGCGCCTTCGCTGGATTCGGCTACGAGACCGCCGGCGAACTGGGCCCGGCGCAGACCCTCACGACCACCTTCCGGATGGCCAATGTGGACCTCGAACGACGGCGCGCGGTTCCGAAGGCTGCGTTCCACCAGCTGATGGCCGAAGCCGCCGAATCCGGTGCGTACGACCTGCCGCGGCGGGAGGGCAGCGACCACGTCACCCCGGTCGATGGGGTGATCGCCACGATTATGACCCGGCTGGATTCGTATCGCCGCGATGCGGATGGGCAGATCGTGAACGCCACCGATCCCTGGTTCCTGACCGAGGCGGAGATGGCCGGCCGGCGCCAGGCGCTCGAGTACGCGCGCTTCCTGCGCGACCGCGTACCCGGGTACGAGCACGCGTCGCTGGTTGCGCTGGGCACCCAGATCGGCGTCCGCGAGACGCGGCGGGTCTACGGCGACTACCGGCTGACCCGCGACGACGTCCTCGCTGCGTGCCAGTTCCACGACCAGATTGGGCTTTGTGGCGCCCCGATCGAGGACCACCACCAGGGCACTGACACGGTCTGGCAGTACCTGCCGGACGGCGCAGCGGTCGGCATTCCGTATCGATCACTCGTGGTGCGTGACGCTTCGAACGTGCTGGTTGCCGGGCGGTGCTTCAGCGCGACCCATGACGCCCACGCATCGGTGAGGAGCATGGCCCAGTGCATGGCCATGGGCCAGGCCGCCGGGACGGCCGCGGCGCTCGCGATCGCGAGCAGACTGGACCCGCGCGAGATCGGCATCGCGGCGCTGCGCGACCGGCTGCAGGCCGACGGGGCCATCGTGACGCTGGCCGACGCCCCCGAGACCGCGGCCTGATGCTCATCGTTCGCACCGTCCTCGGTGACATCGCGCCCGACGCACTCGGGGTCACCTACGCGCACGAACACCTCGTGATCGACGGCGGGCGGCCGGTCCAGATGGAGCCGGAGTTCGATCTCGGGGATATCGACGCGATGACCATCGAGGTGAGCGAAGCCATGGCGCTCGGGCTTCGATCGGTCGTTGAGGCGATGCCCTGCGATGCCGGACGGAACGTGGAAAAGCTGGCCGAATTGTCGCGGCGGAGCGGCGTGCACATCGTCGCACCGACCGGCCTGCACCACGACCGCTACTACGGGCCGCTGCACTGGAGCGCCCGGATCAGCGTGCCGGAACTCGCCGAGCTGTTCGTCGCGGACGTGACCGACGGGATCGATGCGTACGATTACGCGGGACCTGTGGTCAGGCGCACCGGGCACCGGGCCGGCGTGCTGAAGGTCGCGGGCAGCACCGGCGGACCCTCGCCGCGGGACCGGCGGGTGTTCGAGGCCGCGGCCGAGGCCCACCATCGGACCGGCGTGCCGATCCTGACCCATTGCGAAGGCGGAACCGGGGCGCTCGAGCAAGTCCGGACGCTCGCGGACCTGGGCGTCGATCCATCCCATGTGGCCCTGAGCCACGTTGACAAGGTGGTCGATCGCGGCTACCACCGCGACTTGCTGTCGACCGGCGCATTCGGCGAGTACGACCAGTCATTTCGGTGGGGCGACCGCCCCAACGGCACCATCGCGCTCCTGGGCTGGATGATCGAGGACGGCCTGGGCGACCGCCTCATGCTGGGCATGGACGCCGCACGACGACGCTACTACCGCGTTCATGGTGGCGGGCCGGGGCTCGGCTGGCTGCTCGGTGGGTTCTCCGACGCCATGACCAACGCCGGCCTGACCGAGCCGATTCGGCAGGGACTGTTCGTCCACAATCCGGCTCGATATCTCGCGTTCCGCGCCCCCAGGGACCGACCGAAGGAGGACTGATGGACGGCCACTCGATCACGATGCTCGGCACCGGGCTGATCGGCGACTTCTACACGAACACGCTTCATGGCCAGCGCGGCCGGGACCGGGTCCGAATCGTCTATTCGCGCAGCGCGGAGCGAGGTGCGGCCTTCCGCGACCGCTGGGCGATCCCCGAGTCGACCACCGACCTCGCCGCCGCAATCAACCACTCCGGGACCGATGTCGTGGTCGTCGGCCTGCCCAACTTCCTGCACGAGGAAGCGATCGAGCTCGCGGCGAAGGCCGGCAAGGCCGTGCTGTGCACCAAGCCGCTTGGGCGCACGGCCGAAGAGGCGCGGCGGATGCTCGACATCGTCGAGGGGGCCGGGGTCTTCGGCGGCTATCTCGAGGACCTGTGCTATACCCCAAAGACGCTCAAGGCGATCGCGTCCGTCCGTGCGGGCGCGATCGGCGACGTGACCTGGGTCCGCTCACGCGAAACACACCCTGGTCCGCACAGCGCCTGGTTCTGGGACGGGCGGCTGACCGGCGGTGGCGCGATCATCGATCTTGGCTGCCACTGCATCGAGATCATCCGCAACTTCGTGGGCAAGGCCAACCGCCCGGTCGAGGTGCTCTGCCACACGGATACGCTGGTCCACCCGATCGCCGACGAGGACAACGCGGTCGCCCTGATTCGCTTCGAATCCGGGGCGATCGGCCAGTTCGAGGTCAGCTGGACCTTTCGGGGCGGCATGGACCTGCGCGATGAAGTGGCCGGCACGCACGGCACGATCTGGATGAACCACTTCCTGCGAACCGGGTTCGAGATGTTCACGGCCGGCGGCGGTGGCGGGTACGTCGCCGAAAAGGCAGAAACGTCGGCGGGCTGGCTCTTCCCGGTCGGCGACGAGGTCAGCGAACTCGGCTACGTGGACATGTTCAGCGACATGTTCGGCGCCATCGACGAGGGTCGGGCGCCGCAGGAGACCTTCTACGACGGGTACGTCGTCAACGCGATCATGGACGCCGCCTACCGGTCGGCGAAGGTGCACGCCTGGGTGCCGGTGCAGCTCGACTGGCGCGGTGGTCCGACGGCGCGAATCGCATCGACCCATGACACCTATGAGGGGCTGGTCGTGGTCAAGCGCGAGATCCTGCCAGACGGACGTCACAAGCTGATCCTCAAGGACCCGGCGTCAGGCGATTTTACCGACCGAGTCGTCGCCGGCGGCTGATCACCGGCTATCCGGCGAGAGCCGGCGCCAGGTCGAGGGAATCGAAGGGCCCACCGGCGTCGATCCAGCGCCCGATGACGTCGCGAGCGAAGAGCTGATCCACAACCATCGACGACGCGCCGATGACGCCGGCGAGGCCGCCGAGCGATGAGCGCTGGATGATCAGGTCACGAGTGGCAAGCGGGAGCGAGCGCCGATAGATCGTCTCGCGAATCGCGGCCAGCAGCAGGTCCGGGCTGTTGGAGACCCCACCACCGATCACGATCAGCGACGGATTGAAGAAGTTGACCACCGAAGAGAGCATCGACCCAACCCGGCGACCGGCCAATTGGAGCAGCGCGACCGCGACCGGATCGCCGTAGGAGGCCGCCCTCGCCACGTCTTCGGCGGTCACCGCGCTGCCCTGATCCAGGGCGGCCAGTAACCTGACGCTCCGGCCCTCTCGTGCCGCCGCCTCTCCGGCGCGTCCAAGGGCTTCGCCGCCGGCGAGCGCCTCCAGGCAACCGACGTTGCCGCAGCGGCAGATGACGGCCGGATCATCGGTGACCTGGATGTGCCCGACATCGCCAGCACTGCCCTGGGACCCCCGATGGAGCCGGCCGTCCACGATGATCCCGGCGCCGATCCCGGTCCCGATCTTGATGACGACCACGTTGTCATGGCCGATGGCAGCGCCGGATCGCCACTCCCCGAGCGCCAGGACGTTGACGTCATTGTCGACCCAGACCGGGGCGCCGTAGCGTTGGCCAAACCGTTCGCGGATCGGGTACGCGTCCCAGCCGGGCATGATCGGTGGTGCGATCGACCGGCCGGTCCGGAACTCGACCGGACCCGGGACCCCGATCCCGATCCCCCAGCGGCGACCTGGCAGGTCCTGGGTCTGCCGCAGCAGCCGATCGAACAGGGCGTCGACGCGATCGAGGCAGACCTCGGGTCCCGCCTCGATCCGCGCCGGCTCGTCGTAGTGGCCGAGGATTCGACCATCGAGCGTCGTGACCGCTACGTCGATGCTGGTCGCTCCGAGATCGGCGACAAGGACGTGCCCGACATCCCCCCGGAACGAGAGTTGGCGAGGCGGGCGGCCGCCCGTGCTGGGACCCGTATCGCCCTCGATGATGAGCCCGCGTTCGATCAGCTCGCCCACCCGCTGGTTGACGATCGCACGCCCGAGGCCCGTCCGCGCGACGAGTCCCGAGCGCGATGCGGAGCGGCCAAGGCGAATCTCGTCGAGCACAGTGACGAGTGCATCGAGGGCCTCCTCCGGGAGCTGGCTTGGCGCCTGAGTCACTGGCCGATGATACACACGGTTGCACTGGCGCGACACCACTTTGGCGCTTGACAGTGCAAAGTAGGATGGGGTTCGGCCAAAGGCGAGGCGTGTACCGCACCGCGGTCTGGGCTGGTGGACCCAGCTGACGGCCTTGACCAGCGGATCCATCCGCTAGACTGTCTAGATGTTCACGAGGTAGCAAGTGAGGGTGACCCGGGGATGAGGAGGATCGCGGACATCGGCGCGGCCGTCATCGGCACGGGCTTCATCGGCACCGTCCACGTTGAGCAACTGCGCCGGATCGGCGTCCAGGTGCGAGGCGTTCTGGGTA
>CAYRTS010000085.1:0-12533 GCA_964427285.1 uncultured Anaerolineaceae bacterium | reverse complement strand
GAGACTGACAGAATCACTTTGCAGTTAGCCCTGACAGATTCACTTGGCATCGAGACGCAGCTCCGGGAGCACGGTTGAGCCTCTGCTACACTCGCCCATCCGTGGGGCTATAGCTCAGTTGGAAGAGCACCTGCATGGCATGCAGGGGGTCCGGGGTTCGAGTCCCCGTAGCTCCACCACCCGCGACGAGACCGCGAACCCGACACCCCTCGCTCGGCGGCGGGGGGTGATCCGTCTCCGAGGACGCACGATGACCGAGACTGCGGAAAGCCGAACACGGATCGAGCGCTACGACCCGGTGGCCTCCGAGCCACGCTGGCAGGCGCGCTGGGCGGAGCTCGGCCTCTACGACACGGACCTTTCGGACGGTTCGCGGCCGAAGTACTACCTGCTGACGATGTACCCGTACCCGTCCGGTGACCTGCACATTGGTCACTGGTACATCGTGACCCCGAGCGACGCCTTGGCGCGCTTTCATCGAATGCACGGCGACAACGTGTTCTTTCCGATCGGCTTCGATGCCTTTGGATTGCCGGCAGAGAACGCCGCGATCAAGAACGGCGGTCATCCGTTCACCTGGACGATGTCGAATATTGAGACCATGCGCCGCCAGTTCCGCTCAATGGGTGCGACGTTCGCGTGGGACGCCGAGGTGGTCACGGCGGACCCGTCCTACTATCGCTGGAACCAGTGGCTCTTCCTGCGCTTTCTGGAGGCCGGCCTCGCGTACCGGGCCAGGTCGGCCGTCGATTGGTGCCCCAACGACGGGACCCTGGCCCGCGAGCAAGTGGAGGGGACGGAGCGACGCTGCTGGCGCTGCGGCGCCGCGGTCGAGAAGCGCGACCTGGACCAGTGGTTCCTGCGCACGACCCGCTATGCGGACGAGCTGCTCGACTTCAGCGGGCTTGACTGGCCGGAGCCGATCAGGGTCATGCAGACCAACTGGATCGGGCGGTCAGAAGGCGCGGAGATCGATTTCGAGGTCGCCGCGGACGACCATCAGCGCGGCGGCGACCGCATCCGCGTGTTCACGACCCGGCCGGACACGCTGTTCGGCGCCACGTTCATGGTCCTCGCCCCCGAGCATCCGCTGGTGGGCGCCCTGACCGCGCCCGGGCAAGGGGCGGAGGTGGCCGCCTACCTCGAGCAGGCTCGTCGCCAGACCGAGATCGAGCGTCTCTCCACGGATCGGCCCAAGACCGGGGTCCGGCTCGGATCACACGCGTTCAACCCGATCAACGGGGCGGAGATCCCGATCTTCATCGCGGATTACGTCCTGGCGGGCTACGGCACCGGCGCGATCATGGCCGTTCCCGCCCACGATGAGCGCGACTTCGAGTTCGCCACCAACTTCGACCTCGAGATCCGGCGGGTCGTGGCCGCGCCGGGAACGGACGCCAGCGAGCCGATGACGACCGCATACGTCGCCCACGCGGAAGATGAACGCCTCGTCAACAGTGGCCGATTCGATGGTCTGCTCGCCGATGAGGGCGGGGCGGCGATCGTGGCCGCACTGGCCCACCAGGGCCGCGCCGAACCAAAGGTGACCTATCGATTGCGCGACTGGCTGATCAGCCGGCAGCGCTACTGGGGCACGCCCATCCCGGTCATCTACTGCGAGCGGGACGGAATCGTGCCCGTCCCGGACGATCAGCTACCGGTTCGGCTGCCGGAAACGGTCGACTACGCCGGCAGCGGGGACAACCCGCTGACCAGGGACGAGGCGTTCCTGCGGGTTGATTGCCCGACCTGCGGCCAGCCAGCCAGGCGCGAGACGGACACGATGGATACGTTCGTCGACTCCTCGTGGTACTGGTATCGCTACCTGTCGCCTGACCATGACGGCGGCCCGGTCGACCGCGCCATGACCGACGCCTGGACACCGGTCGATCAATACACCGGCGGCGCGGAACACGCCGTGATGCACCTGCTCTACAGCCGCTTCTTCACCAAGGCGATGGCGGACTGTGGGCTCATCCGCGATCGCGAGCCGTTCAGGCGACTGTTCAACCAGGGCCAGATCCTGGGCGCGGACGGCGAGCGGATGAGCAAGTCCCGCGGCAATGTCCAGGACCCGGACGAGCTGGTGAAACGCTACGGCGCGGATACGGTTCGGCTGTTCCTGATGTTCATGGGACCCTGGGACCAGGGCGGGCCGTGGAGTCCAACCGGGATCGGCGGCGTCCATCGATTCCTGAACCGTGTCTGGACGCTGATCCTGGATGCGCATGGGCGCGAGCCCGGCGACCCGGATGCAGGCTCATTGCCGGCCGGCGAGACAGCGGCAGCGGGACGAAGCGCCATTCGGGCCGCAGCCCATCGGACGCTTCGTGACGTCTCCTCGGATTACGAGGCGTTCCGGTTCAACACGATGATCGCCAAGCTGATGGAGCTGGCCAACGCGTTGTTCCGCTACCGCGGGACTGAGGTCGCTGGCAGCCTCGAATGGGATGAGGCGACCCGCATGCTGCTGCTGATGCTGGCCCCCGCTGCGCCGCATATCACCGAGGAGCTTTGGAGCCGCCGGCTGGCCGCGATGGGCGAACCGTGGGCCTCGATCCATTCGCAGCCTTGGCCGCAGGTGGACCCCGCCGCGGTCGTGGAGTCAATCCGCGAAATCCCGATCCAGGTCAACGGCAAATTGCGTGATCGCGTCACGGTCGCATCGGACGCCTCCAACGCGGAGATCGAAGCCGCGGTCATGGGGCGCGCGCGGATCGTGGCCATCCTCGAGGGTCGCACGCCCGAACGCGTCGTCCTTGCCGGTGGCGGCCGGCTGGTCAACATCGTCCTGCGCGACACCTGATCGCCCGCCGGGCCACTCAGGCGAATGAGTCAAGCCAGGCGATCTCGATCACATCCTCGACTCGCCGAAACTCCGGGTCCCCGGTGATCAGGGGGATGCCCTCCCGATGGGCCAGCGCCGCCGCGAAGCAGTCCGCATACGAAATCCCGCCACGCAGCTTGAACCACGCGGCCCGCGCTGCCAACTCGAGGTCAACGGCAACAACAGCGGTCCACAATTGCAGGGAGTCCAGCGCGCGGTGCCCCGCCAGCGAGCCGAATGCCCGCTCCGCCCCAAGTACGACCTCCCCCGCGTTGACACTGGTCAGGTTCAGCGTGACCCGGCCGGCCGTCGCTTCGCCGATCGTCGTCGCGACTCGTTCCCAGTTGGGCTCGCGCTTGATGTAGGCAACAAGCGGCTGGGCATCGATGACGTACCTAGGCTCCACGAACCATATTTCCTTTCATACAGCGCTTCGTCCTCGGCATCGAGCTCGTGCAGGATGTCCAAGGCGGTCTTGCCTTCCATGCCCGGTTGCACCGGGAAGCGGGCGAAGAAGTCCGGCACCTCGGACAGATCGTTCCAGCCATGCTGCAGGCTCATCGAGCCGTCGTCGGCCTGTTGCAGAAAGACCGTTCCACCCGGCTTCATCCCGGCGCGGTCGCGCATCGCCTTGGGGATGACGATCTGGCCCTTCGGGCCGACTTTCGCGGAACCTCTTCGGTCGAGCGCGACCCAATCGCGTACCACAACGTGCCTCCTGTCTTACTTCCCGACAATTGTACCACCACTGGTCAATGGTATGACCTGCTATGGTTATTGACCGAGCCCGTCTATGTCAGGAGGCCACGTGAGCAAGGTCAAGCTAGGCGCGCTGTGCTGGAACCAATACACCAACTGGCCGGATCTGCTCGAGGCGGGGAAGCGAGCCGATCGCCTGGGCTATGACACGCTGTGGACCTGGGATCACCTGTACCCCATCGTCGGCAGCGCGGACGGCCCGATCCTCGAGGCGTGGCTCTCGCTGGCCGCCTGGGCCCAGGCGACGACGCAGATCCGGATCGGATTGATGGTTGGAGCCAACACGTTCCGGGAGCCGGCCCTGACCGCGAAGATGGCCACCACGCTCGACCACATCTCGAATGGTCGGGCGATCCTCGGCATCGGCGCCGCCTGGTTCGAGGCCGAGCACGCCGCGTACGGGCTCCAGTTCGGAAGCGGGGCACCGGAGCGACTCCGCTGGCTTGGCGAGGCGCTGCCCGTCATCCGCGGGATGCTTCATGGCGATCGCCCCAGCGCCACAGGCCCGCGGTACTCGGCGCAGGCCGTTCGAAACGACCCACCGCCCATCCAGCAGCGGCTTCCCATCCTGATCGGCGGTGGCGGCGAGAAGGTCACGCTCAAGTTGGTCGCGCGCTACGGCGATGCCAACAACGTCGGCGGCGGCGTCGAGCAGGTCAAGCGCAAGGAGGCGGTCCTGCTCCAGCACTGCGAAACGGTAGGCCGCGACCCGGCCGAGATCGAGCGGACGACAGGGATCGGGACGGTTGTGATCCGCGATTCACGTGAGGAGGCCGATCGGTTCCACGCTGCCATGTTCGAGCGGAACGGTCGGGCCGATCGCTGGAAGGTCCAGCCGATCGGGACGCCCGAGGATGTGGCCGAGCAGATCGCTCCCCTGCTCGACATCGGCTATCGGCACTTGATTGCCGGCTTTCCCGCGCCGCATGACGAAGAATCGATGACCCGGTTCGCAACGGAGGTTCGACCGCTCCTCGAGCGCGGCTAGGTCGGGACCCGGGGCCGGCTGGGTTCTATGCCCCAGGCGGCTGTGCGCTTCTCGCTCGGGCGCGGTGGCGGGCGGCCTTCGCCCGATTGCCGCAGGTCGACATCTCGCACCATCGGCGTCGGCTGGTCCGCGATGCGTCGTAGAAGATCCACTTGCATGTCTCACCGGCACAGATCCTGATCCGCTCCGGATGACCGGCCGTAAGCTCGGATACGAGTGGATCGGTCAGCCGCGCGAGGGCGTCATCGATCGGATCGCCGACGTGCCGGTGATCGACCGCGACGCCGTCGGAACCCGGCACCAACTCGATGACCTGGCGTGCGTGCAGCGCCTTGTTCACCGTAATCAGTGCCGATGCGCGCGGGGCTCGCCGCTCGACGGTAGCCTCAGCAACCTCGCGCATGGCGTCACGGACCGCGCGGACATGATCGAGATCGCGCGTGGCCAAGGCTGGCTCGATGGACGCCCGTGTTCGCGCTCGATCGGCGCCCTCACCGTGAATCACCCGGCGCTCCACGAACCAGAACAGCGCGTCCTCCAGAGTGGAGAGTCGCTCAATGGGGACGCCGCGATCTGTTTCGACGGTGTTCAGGAAGTCGAAGGTGGCCTCAAGGTCGACGCCATGGGCATGGCCACGACCGATCCCGGAATGCGACTCTGGCAACATCGTGCTAACCACAATAGAACAATTGACAGGTTATCAACAAGGGGGTATTCTGTAACCCGTTAGACCAACCAATCCGGTTATGTTGGAAGGAGCCTGGGCCATGGAATTCACGATGCTCCTGCTCGTGCTTGTCGTCGGTCTCTCCCTCCTGGGCGCGGCCGCCCAGATTTGGGGCGTGGACACGCGAGACACCTATCCACACGACCACACCCGCTGATTGCGTTCATCCGACGCTACGCAGTCCTGTCCTCCAGGGAGACCCAACCATGAATCACCTCTACGCGATGCTTGCCCTTGACATTGCCCGCGAGCGAACACGCGAGGCACGGCACTACTGGCTGGCGGCGTCGCTTGCGGCGGACCGGCCAGCACGAACCACGCAGCTGCGCCGGCAACTGGCCCGCGCGCTGGCTGCCGTCAGCCGAGGCGCCGCGTCGGTCGCCCGGCAGCTTGATTCCCCCACCGCCGATGACCTCGGTCGCGCCCTCGCGCCAGCGGAGTAGGCTGCATCCCGAAAGGAGGTTGTCATGGACGACGGGTGGTCAGCCGTATCGTGGGGTGAGGGTCGGATCGACCTCTTCCGCGTTGAACTCGATGGCTCACTCCTCCACCGCGCATCCCGGGACGGCGCCTGGGACGCCCCTGAGTCGCTTGGTGGGACGCTGGTCTCGCTGCCGGCGGCAACGGCCTGGGCGGTCGATCAACTCCAGGTCTTTGCGATCTTTCCCGACGGGGCGCTGTGGAACCGCTACTGGGACGGCAAGTACTGGCACGACTGGGAGTCGCTTGGCGGCGAACTGACCGGACACCCCGCGGCCTCCTCCTGGAGCGCCGATCGGATCGACGTCTGGGCACCTGGCCGGGATGGCGCACTGTGGCATCGCTGGTGGGACGGCACGCGCTGGGTCGAGTGGGAGCGCCTGGCGCGCTGATCACCGGCCCTGTCGCACTACTGTCGGCGGCGGGAGCGTGACTCAGATTCGACGAAGCCGCCAGATCGATTCAGCTGGCCAGCGCCGTGACCAATCTCGCTCGAACGTGTCGCGATAGGTGCTGGTCGCATCGGGGGCGGGCCTCGGCTCGATCAGGTCCTCCACGCTGAAGCTGTTCGCTCGGAAGAGCCGGATCCACTCACCATACGGCAGGTTGAACTCGATCGAATCACCGTCGTCGAACCGGTGCATCCCGAAGTAATCGCTGACCAGCCGCTCGCCCGCGCGGTCCGCGTCGAGCGCCCAGGCGATGGACAGAATCGGCGACCCGTGGCTGAACGCGAATAGCCCTCCCGGACGTAGCAGCCGGGCGACCTCGGGGACCGTCAGGTACGGATCGGCGAAGGTCATGGCCCCGTGGTCGCAGAACACGATGTCGAAGATCGCATCCGGCAGCGGGACAGCCTCGGCACTGGCGTGGACGAGGGGGAAGTCAATGCCAGCGTGGCCCATCAGGGTTCGGGCGTGCTCCAGCTGGCGATCGGACAGGTCGAGCCCCACCGGCCGGGCGCCGACCTTCGCCAGGGCAATGGACCACTGCGCGGCCCCACAGCCGAATTCCAGGACGTCCTTGCCACGGACGTCGCCGAGCACCTGGAGCTCCGATTCCGGGATCTGCCAGGCGCCCCAGGCCATCCCGCCGCTCGCCGCCAGCGTGGGTCCGTGCTCTGCCTGATACGAGTCGGAGTCGTCGTTCCACGATCCTCGATTGCGGCGGGCGTGCGGCGTGAGCGCATCGAATCGGGCCTGGTCATCGGCGGTCATCCAGGGACTTTACCCGATGGGTCGCACGGGACCCTTGCCGCTCCGACCCCGGACGATCGTGCGGCCAGGAGCCCGGATTCACACCTAACGCGGTGCCGCTGCATCCGTTCTTCCGGGTGACATCGTGAACCAGTGCCCGATCAAGGGTGCGTGGTCACCTTCAAGCACGCGGCAGCGCCCGTACGCCATCCGGAGGACATTCTGTGAACGTACGCACCCTGACACTGGGAAGCACCGCGCTCCTGATTGCGAGCCTGCTCGGTACCGGCCTCGTTAACGCGACGCCGCCGCCCGGCAAGGGCAACCAGGGGCAGGGGGCTGCCTGCGCAGCGCCGTCGCCGACTGCGACCCCGGTCCCGACCGCTACGCCAACTCCGACCCCCACGCCGACCGCTACACCAACCCCGACCGCCACGCCAACCCCGACCGCCACGCCGGCCAAGGTGGCCCTGTTCCGCGCCTCGGTCACGCCCGGGCATCCGTGCGGGACGATCAAGGTCTTCGCCAGGGTGGTCCACCCCGTTCGGGGGACCGCGTTCAGCGCTTCGGCGGTGGCGAAGTTCAGCGGCGGGGACGTGACGATCCAGCTGCGGCAGGCCGGCAAGTCGTACGTGGCCGGGGGCAAGATCCGCGTTCCGGCGGGCTACCCGACGGGCACCAGCGTGACTGTTGAAATCACTATCACGTACGGTGGGGTTGCCCAGTCGAAGATCACCCGGGTCGCCACGATCCAGGGGCCGTAACTGGTCAGATCCATCACAGCAATTCGTGCACAGAAGCGCCGCCCCACGGGGGCGGCGCTTCTGGTTTAGAGCTCGGCCGGTCAGCCAGCAGATCAGCGGATCCGTGCCCATTGTGGAGACCAGGCCGAGGTTTGGCGGCGCCTCGACGACGAGATCAGCGGCTGATGCTCGGGACTTCGTCCGAGGGGGATCTCCGGGGGCTCCGCCTGGCTCCCGCACGGAGTCTGGGGCGGGATCGTGAAGGCCCCGTTGCCGATGTCATGGAGAAGCGACGCGATCCAGCTGCGCGACCCGTTCGGACTGCCCGGGTCCCGCCGCTCGTGGCCGAGATAAGTCGCAGCTAAGCGCTGCTCGCTAGAGTGTCCATTGACGTCTCGCCGCGTCGGAAGTGCCCCCTACACGGCGAGACGTCGCGAAATTCGCGGCGTCGCATCCCTGCCTCCCGCCGCGGAGGTCAAGACATGGACCCGACCGCGACGCCGTGGCGCGTCCTCGAAGACTCGCCCGACCGGGCCGCCGCGGCCCCGGTTGCCACTGTGGCTCCGACCCCCGCCTCCTCGGCACTCGTCATACCGCGGTCCGCGCTGGTGATCGTCGGGGCCGCTACGGCCCTGGCCGTCCTGGCGTTCCTGCTGGCGTTCGGTACCGCCGGGGACGGTGTCGTGGTGCTCGAAGGCGGGTCCCCGATCGGGTCGGCGGGCATGACTGACGAGATGCCAGGCGGCGCAGATCCGGGCGGCGGAGCGAGCGCGGAGGCCGGCGAGCCAGGATTGGTCGTGGAAATCGTGGGTGCCGTCGAGCGGCCGGGCGTCTTCAGGCTGCCGGCCGCGGCAAGGGTCGGGGATCTGGTGGAGGCAGCCGGGGGATACGGGGCGCGGGTCGACCTCGAGCGGGCGAGCCGCGACCTCAACCTGGCTGCAGTGCTGCACGACGGTGACCAGGTTCGGGTCCCGTCCCGCGACGACGTCGTCGTCGCCGGCCCGACGCCTGGCCCCGCTGGGCCGGTGGTGGCAGGCGTGTCGGGCACCAACGCGGGAGGACCGCTTGACCTGAACCGGGCGACGGCGGCGGAACTCGAAGCGCTGCCCGGGATCGGACCGGTCACCGCTGGGAAGATCATGACCTCACGCGAGGAGGCGCCGTTTCGGGACGTCGGGGACCTCCGAACTCGAAAGCTGGTCGGCGAGAAGACCTTCGAGAAGCTCCGGGATCTCGTGACGGTTCGCTGAAGTGGGTCGCACCGTCAGATTGGCCGTCGGGGCCATCACCGCCGCGCTGGCCGCTGATTGGGTGAGCGCGAACCAACTCCTGGCCGCGATCGCGATGGCGATGGCGGTCCTGCTCGTGCTCGGCGAAGTGCGTCCGAGGGCGCCGGTCGGTCGAGCGTGGCCCGTCGTGATCGGCGCCGGACTGATCGCACTGCGTCTGGCTGTGATCCCCACCGGTCCCCCGGCGCTGCAGTCCCCGCCGGCAGGGAGCGGCCCGTGGATGCTCGTGGTCGAATCAACCGGTTCGCCGCGGGACGGCCAGCAGTCGGCCACCCTCACGACACCACCAGGCAGCATGCCCAGGTACACCGTCGCCGCGACCCTGCCGCGCTACCCGCCGGTCGTCCCGGGCGATCGGGTTGTCGTCGATGGGCCGATTCGGCCGCGGCCGGACTCACCATACGGGGCGTACCTGGAGCGCATCGGCGCCGTCGGCACGCTCAAGGCCCGGACCTTCGCGATCGAGAGTGCATCGAGTGACCTGGGGCGTCGGCTCGAGGATCTTCGTCGAGGCGCCGCCGACGGACTGGCCGCCGTGCTGCCCGAACCCGAGGCCGGGCTCGCGGCGGGAATCCTGATCGGCCTGCGTGATCGGGTTGATCGGGACCTCGCGGCCTCCTTCACGACTGCGGGCGTCAGTCATGTCGTCGCGATCTCGGGCTGGAACATCGCGATCGTGGCCGCGGCCGTGGCCGCCGTCGCCGGGAGGCTCGGTCGGCGGCGTCGATCGCTGGTCATGATCGTGTCGATCGTGGCCTACGTCGCGTTTGCCGGGGCGTCCGCGTCGGTCGTTCGCGCGGCGGCCATGGCGGGGGTCGTCCTGCTGGCGCGTGAAAGCGGCCGCGCCGGACACGCGACGGCCGCGCTAGCCTGGGCCGCGACACTCCTTCTGCTGGCCGATCCCGACCTGATCGGGGACGCCGGGTTCCAGTTGTCGTCGCTCGCGACCGCCGGCCTGATCGCCTGGGCAACACCCCTGTCGTCGTGGCTCGATCGGCTCGGGCGCGGGCGGTTGCCGCGCTGGCTGACGGAGAGCCTTGGGGTGTCCCTCGCTGCCCAGGCCGCGACGCTCCCGATTGTCCTCGTATCGTTCGGGCGACTCGCGATTCTGGCCCCGCTGGTCAACCTGGCGATCGTTCCGCTCGTCGCACCGGCCATGGCCGCCGGGCTGGTTGCCCTCGCGGGTGGCCTGGCCGTGCACGCGGGTGTTCCGTCGGTTATCGGGGCCGTCCTTGCGGCACCGGGCTGGGTCATCCTCCGGGTGCTTGTCGGGATCGTCAATGCGGCGAGCAGCCTGCCGTTTGCCAGCGTCACGCTCGAGCCACCACTCGCTGCGGGAGTCGCGGGCCTGTCGGTCGCAGTGCTGGCGGCGTTGACCCGGTGGCACAGAATGCGAAGGCGGCCGGTCCAATTGCCCTCCTCGCCGCCGCCCGCGGGTCCGCCCACCGGGCGACGCCCGGCGGGCGCGCAGACCAGCCCACCCGGTAGCGCGGCCCGGCGTGGTGCCTCGATGGCCCTGGTTGTAGTCGTCGCCGTATCCGGGGGTGTCGTGGCGTCCCGGCCCAGCGGCTCGGCGCGGATCACGATCCTCGATGTCGGGCAGGGTGATGCGGTCCTCGTCGAAGGGTCGCGCGGTGGCCGCCTGCTGGTCGATGGCGGACCGGATCCGGATCGACTCCTGGTTGCGCTCGATCGACGGATCCCGCCGTGGGACCGGCGGATCGATACGGTCATCCTGTCGCACCCGCACGAGGATCACGTTGCCGGGTTGCCGATGCTCCTTGAGCGCTACCGGGTAGATCGAGTGATGGAGCCAGGGATGCGCGGTCCCGGACCCGGCTACACGGCGTGGCTTGCGCAGCTATCTGGTCCAGGGACCCCCGTCCGCACCGGTCTTGCCGCCGGTGATCGACTGACCGTGGACGAGATCACGATGCGGGTGCTGTGGCCCATTCGTGGCCGGGTTGGGGCCGACGCGCCAAACGACGGGACCGCGGTCAACAACGTCTCAGTGGTGCTGCTCGGACAGGTCGGAACGGCTCGCTTCCTGCTGATGGGCGATGTCGAGGAGGAGGTCGACCCGGAGCTGCTGGCCGACGGCCTGCCGGAAGTCGCCCTGCTCAAGGTCGCCCATCACGGGAGCCGGACCGCCACCACCGAGGCGTTCGTGGAGGCCGTCCGACCGAGGATCGCCGTGGCGTCGGCCGGGGCCGGCAACCCATACGGGCACCCGACCAGCGTCACCCTGGAGCGGCTGGCGGGTGTCGGGGCCCGGGTCCTGCGGACGGACCTCGACGGGACCGTCGTGATCGGCTTTGACGCCGGCGGCATCACGGTCGGAACCGAGCGCCCGCGCCCGAGGTCCACGCCACGCCCGGAGGGGTCCCCGTCGGCGATCCGGTTTCGCTGTGCGATCCCGGTCACGGCCATCCTCCCCGAGCGTGAGGCGCCGGCGACGGAGGGGGCAATGGCAGTCCGGCGCTCGTCGCCGGCTCCGGGCGACTGGGCCAGGTCCGGTCCGGCCTCAACCGTCGGGTACCATCGGCTTGATGACCCGCTTCGGCCGCTCGGCAGTCGCCTCCCCGCCGTTCTTGTCGGATCGTCCACCAGGATCAGGCTGGGCCGGGTTCGCCCGGGCGCGCGCGACCGGTCTCGTGGCAGGCCCGTTGGACACTCGCGCCACAGCCGCGTGCAGGGCGATGATGAGCGCGGCCGTCGCCGGATCAGGTCTCATGATTCGCGTCGCGGGCGTGCTCCTCCACGCCAGGGGCGCCGCTGAATCCCGATGGCGCGCTGCCGGCAGGGAGCCGGCTGCTCCGCCCAGGAGCCGATCGTGACCACCGCGCCACTCGCCTACTTCTGGGGCGACGATGAGCTGGCGGCCGCGCGCGCGATCGAGGCGTTCGCGGCGAAGCTCGCCCTCGACACCGGGGCGCCACCGGAGCGCTGGGACGTCCGTGGCGAACGCAACCGCGCGGCCGAACTGATTGGCCTGCTCAATGAACGGGTGGCGACGCCGGTGATGTTCGGCGGTGGCGCCCTGGCCGTGGTGACCAACCCGGGACCGCTCGTCCAGGCGGCCGAGAATCGCGCGTTGTTCGTGGCGACCCTGAGCCTGGTCGCGCCCGGCAACGGGCTGGTCATTCTCGACGCCACCAAGTCGGGCGCCAAGGGCCCGTCGGTGATGCGTCTCGCCAAAGCGGTCACCGAGGCCGGAGGCACGATCCGCCAGTACGCGTCGCCCAAGGGTGGCGCGCTCGCGGGCTGGATCGAGGCCGAGGCCAGGGCGCGTGGCGCGACGCTGGCATCAGGCGCCGCGAAGGCACTCGCCGAACGGATTGGGGGGTTCGTGGAACTCAACGACGTGGAGCGACGACATCAGACGCGGATGGCGTCGCTCGAGCTCGACAAACTCGCCCTCCATGGGGCCGGCGCCCCGATCACGATCGACGATGTCAGGGCCCTGGTGGCCGAAGCCGTCCCGGGGTCCATCTGGGCGTTTACCGACGCGATCGGCGAACGGC
>CAYRTS010000084.1:2518-12678 GCA_964427285.1 uncultured Anaerolineaceae bacterium | reverse complement strand
ACGTAGCGCTCCAGATTGGCGAGGAACAGGTCCGCGGTGTACTCGCTCACGTGATCGTGCGTTCCGGACGCATGCGGGCTGAGCAGCACATTGGACATCTCCCAGAGCGCGCTATCGGCGGGCAGCGGCTCGGTGGCGAAGACGTCCAGCGCGGCACCTGCAAGCCGCCCGCCCTGGAGGGCTTCGATCAGGGCGATCTCATCGAAGATCGGACCGCGAGAGACGTTGATGACGAAGGCGCCCGGCCGGAGCAGCGCCAGCTCGCGCGCGCCGATGATGCCGCGGGTCTCGCGGGTCAACGGTAGCGTGCACGCCAGGTAATCCGAAGCCTGGAGGAGCTGATCGAGCGCGTCGACCCCCCAGACTTCGGCCGGCTGGCGATCGTGATCAATGGCCTCGATCGCGGGCAACCGATACCGCGCCGGCGACTGATCGGCGGCGGAACGCCGGATGGCGATGACGCGCATCCCGAGCGCACGGGCGATGTGTGCGGTCCGCTGCCCGGTTCCGCCGTACCCGAGCAGCCCGAGGGTCCGTCCAAGCAGGACCTCCGTCTGAAACTCGCGCCGTACGGACCAGTCGCGGACTTCCCGATAGTGGCCAAGGCGCCCGAACCCATGCGCGTGATTGAGGATCGCCGCCACGATGTATTGCGCCATGGCGAGGCTTGGCAGACCACTCGCGGTGGTCACTTGGACATGCGGCGCGTCGCGCCAGACAACGCTGCCGACCTCCTGGTTCACGCCCACAGCAGCGAGCTGGATCCAGCGCAGATTCCGGACTAGCTGGCCCGCCGCGACACGAACGTCAGCTGACACGTTGTCGGACGCGGCAACCGGCGCGAACGCGTGGCTGGAGCCGGTCGTCGCCGCCCCGGCGCTGGCATCGGGCAGGAAGTCCGCGAGCATGACCTCAGCCTCCGGAGCCGCATCGAGAGCCGCCGCCATCTGGGCGTTGTCCGACGCCGGGTGGTCGATCAACTCCACGCCGAGACCGCGGGCGGCCCGGATCAGCCGCGCCCGATCCTCGGCATCGACCGATTCGCTTGTCACAAGTCCGCGAATCGGCAGATCGCGACGCATAGACGGCCTCCCAGCTCCGGTCTCCGGATCAGATCGTGGCGAGCGCGTCCTCGAAGACATTGAGTGTCTCGTCGACGAGGGCGTCCGTGTGCGCGGCCGAAACGTACCAGTGGCCGCCGGTGATGGCGCGAACCCCGCGTTCGAGCAGGGCCATAGTCAGGATCTCGGTTCGTTCCGCATCGATCGCTTGCGTGTCGGCGATGCGCGCCACGGGCCGGTCCACCCCGAGCAAGACGTGGAATGAAGCCGGCACGCCCTGGACAAGCCCGCGAATCCCCTTCGAATCGAGCAACCAGCCGAACCCTGCCATGAGGCGGCCACCCGCGCGCTCGATCGCCTCGTACGGCGATCCTTCGAACAACTGGCCCATCGTCGCCACCGCCGCGCTCATGACGAGAGCGTTGCCGTTGTAGGTCCCGGGATGCACCACCGGTCCTCCACCGAGGAGGCTCATCAGCTCGCGGCGCCCGGCCACGCAGGAGATCGGGAACCCATTGGCCATGGCCTTGGCAAACGTGGCCAGATCGGGGGTGACACCCGCGAGTTGCTGTCCGCCGCCCGGGCTGACCCGGAAGCCCGACACGATCTCGTCGAAGATCAGGATGGTTCCGTGGCGAGCGCAGACCTCCTTGAGGCCGGCCAGATACCCCGGATCAGGCGCGACGTAGCCGCGCCAGAAGGGCTCCGTGATGACCGCGGCCACGTCACCCCGTGCCAGGCGCGCCTCCACCACGGGCAGATCGTTCCACGGCAGGACCTCGGTGTGCTCCAGCGCCGCCGGATCCTGGCCGGCCGACATCGTCCGGGCTCGCTGATCCCCCGTGGCCAGCGGTTCGAGGTTGGGGCGCGCCGGCAGGCCGACGAAGACGCTGTCGTGCCAGCCGTGATAGTGGCCCTCGAACTTGACGATGACGTCGCGGCCGGTCGCGCCCCGGGCGATCCGCAGGGCGAGCTGCACGGCCTCGCCCCCGGTGTTGGCAAAGCGGGCCATCTCGGCGCACGGCACCAGCTCCGTGACGAGCTTCGCCGCAGCGTACTCGTCGTCCGTCTCGCCACCCAACTGGACGCCACGAGACAGTTGACGCGTGACCGCCTCGACGACCGCCGGCGGATTGTGCCCCAGGATGATCGGGCCCGCACCGCAGTAGTAGTCGATCAGGCGGTTGCCGTCGACATCGAACAGGAGCGCCCCGTCAGCATGATCGAGAACGAGCGCGGTCGGCCCGATCCGGTAATCACTTGACGCACCGCCCGGGAGGTACTGCGCGCCGGCCGCCATGCGCCGGTGCGATTCGTCGAAGCGGTAACGTGGAAGCGCTGCCGAGGTCATGACGCACCCTCCAGGATCGGCTCGTAGATCGTCTCACCGAGGCCGATGATGCATGATCCCCGCTCGTCGCCGAACCATGGTCGCCAGATCGGGTTCGGGAATGGTGCGCCAGCCTGGGCACGGCCGTTGACCGTCGCTGATGGCTCACGCGACTCGACGAGCAAGGTCGTGATCCTGGCGCCTCCGCCGGACGTCGGGCCGGAGGCAAAGACCGGGCTGTCGAGCGCGGCCCAGCGCGCCACCACGACCATGCCGGGGGCGTCGATGCTGAACTCGATCGCTCGGTCCACGCCCGTCGAACGCCGGAAGGCCGCGACATCGGCGGATCGGTCCGGGTCCGACAACGGAAACTGGCCCGGCCGGAGGCGCGGGCCGAGGGCTTGGAACAGCATCTGGTTGTCCGTCAAGGCGACCTCGGATTCGGGTTGTCCGCGATCGGATGATGCCCACAGGTAGGCCACGTGACCGGGTTCCGCGTCAACCGAGTACCCGATCCAGTAGAGGCTGAGGAAAAAGCAGGGACGTTCCATCGCCGCGTCAACCTTGAGCGCCATGATGAAGTGGTCCATCTGGCGGAGGACGCGACGCGAGTGGATGATCGGCGCTTCCGGCATGGTCGTCGCTCCAGCAGGACGGGACTCTATGCTTGCTGTGGTCTCGGGGATTGTCCCAAAACGGCGCGACCGCCGTGCGGTTGAGGCGATGGTCAGTGCGAAGGAGCCGCTCGATGAAGATCACCGGCGTGACGACCCACCTGCTGTCGTCGAACTGGGCGGCGATCGACGACCAGTGGGCCGACACCGGCAGCTACAAGAGCAGTGCCCTGGTCAGGATCGAGACGGACGCCGGGATTACCGGTCTCGGCGAGATCATCATTGGCTACTTCGCCCCTGAGGCCGTGACCACGCTCGTCGACTACTACATCCCCCACCTGATCGGCAAGGATCCGCTGCAGACCACCCCGTTGTGGAACCGGATGTATGAGAGCAGCAAGTGGTGGGGTCGCAGCGGTGCCGCGGTGAGCGTCATCAGCGGGATCGATATCGCGCTCTGGGACATCAAGGGCAAGGCGCTGGGCGCCCCGGTCCACACGCTGCTGGGCGGGGTGATGCACGAGCGGATGCCGGTCTACGCCTCAATCGGCGGCAGTCCGGACGATCTCGACGAGGCGGTCACGGCCGTGCGCCGCTGGGTGGATCAGGGGTTTCGAGCGGTCAAGCTGGGTCAGTTCAGCAATGAGCAGTTCGACTACGACACCGTGGAGGGCGTCTACATCCACCGACCGGTGACCGCAGAGTTCGCGTTGGATGCCGCTGCGCGCTTCACCAAGTTGCGCGACGCCTTTGGCACGAAGGTCGATTTCATCATCCACAACCATATGGGCTCGCAGGCCTGGCCCCGGCCGATGAACCTGAATGAGGCCGTCCGTGTCCTCCAGGCGCTCGAACCGATCGGGTTGCTGTTCGCCGAGGAACCACTGCCGTACGAAGACATCCCGGGCTACGCCGCGCTGCGCCAGCGGACCAGCACGCCGATCGCCGGCGGCGAGATGTTGGCCGGACTGCACGAATTCCAGCAGTTCATCAATGCCGGTGCGCTCGACATCGTCCAGCCGGACGTTTCGTTCTGTGGCGGGATCACGACGACGTGGCAGGTCATGCAGCTCGCATCGGCGAACTTCGTCCGCACTGCGCTGCACATGGGTGGGTCGTTCGGGCCTGCCTACGCCGCGGGTCTCCACCTGTCGTTCGCGCACAAGGACGCGATCATCCTGGAGACGCTTCCAGTGGCACTACCCACCATCCGCGAGGTCCTCCAGTTTCCGCTGGACCTGGTCGACGGGGGCTTCGCTCCCCCGCCGTCGGACGTTCCGGGCCTCGGCGTGGAGATCGATGAGGCGTTCCTGGGGCGCCACCCGTTTGTGCCCGGTTCGGGGGAGCGGGGCTGACCGAGGGTGACGACTCGACCCATCCGCTGGGGAATCGTGGGTGCCGGCGATATCGCGGACCGGATCATGGCGCCGGCGATGCAGGCGGCCGCCGGGGCGGAACTGGTCGCGGTCATGCGCCGGGATCGAGGTGCCGCCGAGGCGTTCGCCGAGCGTCACGGCGCGCTCCGCGCGTACGACCGAGTCGACGAACTGGTGGCCGATCCGGACGTCGAGGCGGTCTATGTCGCCAGCCCGAACGATGCCCACCTGCCAAACACGCTGGCGGCCGCGGCGGCCGGGCGGGACATCCTGTGCGAGAAGCCGCTGGCACGCACGGCTGCAGAAGCCGAGGAGATGATCCGGGCGTCTGAGGTGGCCGGGGTCCGCTTGGCGACCTGCTTCTACCAGCGCTACAACGCTCGGCACCAGGAGATCCGACGAATGCTCTTGGCCGGCCGGATCGGTCAGGTCACCGCCGTTCGCATCAACTTCTCGAGCCGGCTGCCGGACACGCCCGGTGCGTGGCGACAGGATCCAGCCAGGGGCGGCGGAGGGTCCTTCACCGACATGGGAGTCCACGTGGTGGACCTGTTGCGGTTCTTGTGCGGCGAGGTTCAAGAAGTAGCGGCGTTCGTGGCCACGCTTGCGGCGTCGCACCGCGTGGAGGACACGGCCAGTGCGCTTCTCCGGCTGGACGGCGGGATCCAGGCGATCGTCACCTCGCACTGGAGCACCTTCGATACCGCGGAGTCGCGCAGCTCCGTCATCGAGATCGGCGGCACGGACGGCACGATCGTGTCGTGGCCCCTCCACGATAAGTTCTCCCGTGGCAACCTGCTGGTGGTGGCACGCGAAGGTGATGGCGACCTCGCGGAGTCGCAGGTTTCCGTGCCCGGACAGAGCACCCATGTGGCCCTGCTCGATGACTTCGCGGCGGCCCGCATGGCCGGGCGACCGTTCCCGATTTCGGCCCACGATGGTCTGGCCGCCCAACGCGTGCTCGACGCGGTCGCCGTATCGGCCTCGAATGGCCAAAACGTCCGACCGTGAAGCCCCCGCCGTCGCGAATCGGCTTCTTCTACGGTGGCCCGCGCGAGCCGAACGACCAGACGAATCCGTACGGCAACCTGCTGGCGGATGCGCTCGGGCGCGCCGGAGTAGACGTGACGTACGAAACGGTCATCGATGAGGCGTTTCTGCACGAGCGGGTTGGCCAGCTCGATGCGCTGCACCTGCACTGGCCAAGCCATGAGTACCGCGGGCCGGACGAGGCCACGACGCGGAGCCAGATGCACGGCATGGTCCGGCGGCTGAAGCTCGCGCGGGCGCTCGGGTTCGGGGTTGTCTGGACCGCCCACAACATCATGCCGCACGATCGGACCTACACCTGGATCGACCGGGAGTTCCGCGTGGCCCTGTGCCAGGTCGCCAGCGCCATCATCGCCCACTGTGATCAGGCGGCCGAGGCCGTGCGCCGAGAGTTCGAGCCCGCGGCGCCCGTCTTCGTGATCCCCCACGGCAACTTCGTCGGCGTCCTGCCGGCGTCCGTTACCCGGGCGGAGGCTCGCGCGGACGTTGGGATCGGCGGGTCCGACTTTGTGTACGGGTTCATCGGCAACCTGCTGCCGTACAAGGGTCTCGAGCGCCTGATCGCCTCGTTCGTCGAGATTGATTCGCCCGAGTCCTGGCTCTACCTTGCCGGCGGCTGTCGACCGGACTACGAGGCGACGCTGCGAGCCGGGGCCGGCGGGCATCCCCGGATCATCCTCCGCACCTACGATTACGCGCCTGGCGTGGCATTCGTGAAGGTCCTCCAGGCGTCCGATGTGATCGTCCTGCCGTTTCGGGCCTCGACCACATCCGGCTCCCTGGCCCAGGCGCTGTCGTGGCCACGCCCGGCGATCGTCCCGGCCATGGGCTGTCTGCCCACGCAGATGGACCCCGCGGCCGGGATCCTGTTTCCGGCCAATGCGCCCGGGGCACTGACCGAGGCGATGCGCGCCATTCGCGGCCGAGACCTTGCGGCGGCTGAGCGGGCCGCGTGGCGATCGGCGTCTGGATTGGATTGGGACGACATCGCCCGACTGACGATCGAGGCCTACCGAGCGTGAAGCACACCACTGGCTCCAGTGCCCGATTCGCGCCCGGGTTCCCCAGCGCCGAGTGGCTCGCGGCCCTGCGCGCGCGCGGCACTGACCCGGCGTTTGTGGATGCGCGCGCAGCGCTCAACGATCGAGTCGAGGGCTACCAGCGCTTGCTGCCCGAGCTCCCGACGCGGCAGGCCGGCTACTACCACGACTTCTTCTGCCCCGATCATGCCGTCCAGCTCGTCTTCAATCCTCGCGACGGGCGCCATCATGCGTGCCCAACCGATGGCCGCGTGTTCGCTGGTGAACCGTTCGACAGCGCCTGGGGCTGGTCGGCCAACGACACGCTGTCCGATGCTGCACTTAGAGCCGCGGTTCGGTGGACGATACGGGTTGCCGCGGACGCGACGGCTCCGGCAGCGGCGACGGATGCGGCGGTTGCGCCACACCCGGATCTAGCACTGGTCCGCCGGATCCTCGTCGGGTACGCGGAACGCTATCGGACGCTGCCGCCGGCACCGGTCGCCTACCCGGGGGCGTACCGGGGCATCGCCTGCTGGAGCGCGCTCGACGAATCGGTGTTCATCATTCGACTGGCCTGGGCGGCCGCGCTGATCGGAGGGTCGCTGGACGAGGCGGACATGGCGAGCATTCGCGCTGGACTGCTGCAGCCGGCCTTTGACCATCTTCGAGAGGTCCGCTATCGGCAGATCCAGAACGTGGCCAGCTGGGACAACTCGGCCAACCTGACCCTCGCCTGGATCCTCGGGGACGAGGCAGCGGTCGAGGAGCTGCTGCACGGCGAATTCGGTGTGCGGGATCAGCTGACCCGCGGCGTCGGGTCCGATGGGTTGTGGTGGGAAGGCTCGTTGAGCTACCACTTCTACGTCCTGGGCGCCCTGTCGTGGACGATCCGCGGCCTTCGGGCGGCCGGGCGGGCGTTCGAGCATGAGTCGATCGTCCAGGCCATGTTTCGGGCGCCACTGGATCTGGCCTTTCCCGATGGCTCCCTCCCAGCCATGAACGATTGCTGGTACCACATCAGCCTCACTGGCGAGGTTGGTCACGGCATCCCAACCGCGGATGGGTTCTACGAGATGGCGTACGGCTGGTTTGGTGATCGGGCGTTCGCGTCGGTGGTCGACCTGAACCGGCGGTCCGGCCCGCGCCGGACCCTTGAGGCGCTGCTCGATGGGGCACCTGTTGTGCCGCAAGACTTGGCTCCACCACCTCGATCCAGCCAACTCCTGGAGGCGACCGGGTTCGCAGTTTTGCGCGCGGGCGGGGCCGACGCGGCCAGCGGGATCCAAGTCATCCTGAAGGCCGGGGGGGATGGCGACGCGCACGGCCACGGCGATCAGCTCGGGGTGCAGCTGTTCGCGCGCGGCCGGCGCCTGGCGCTTGACCCGGGAACCCCGGGCTACGGAATCGCCCTCAACGACACCTGGTACCGCCAAACGGCGAGCCACAGCACGGTCCTGCTCGATTCGCGGTCGCAACCGCCGACGACGGCCAGGGCCTTCGGCGTGGAGTCGTCGCGCGGCGGCGGCCCGACGACTTCGGCCGAGGTTTCGTGGCCTGACCTCGATCGCTGGCCAGCGGTGGTCCAGCGAGCAACGGACTGCGCGTGGACCGATGGGGCGAGCGAAGCCTATGCGAGCGCCCGGATGCGCCGCTCCCTGCGGCTCGCGGACGCCTACGCGATCGATGTGTTCGATGTCGAGGCGCCCCGCTCCACGACCATCGATTGGCTCTGGCAAGGGCGGGGCACATTCGTTGGCACGACCACGCCGGCGCCGGGAACCCTCGCCGGACCCTGCGGGTACGACGAGGCGCGCGACATTCGGCGGGTCGCGGCCGCTGCCTCTGGCGAGCCACTGACCTGGGCGCTGGACAGGGTGCGCGTCGACCTGTGGCTCGCGCCGACAGATGAGGAGACGCTGGTCGCCTCGGTGCCGGGCAATCCGGCCGCCGACCGCCATGATCTCCTGGTCCGCCGGCGAGTGACCGCAGCGACCCTGTTTGTGGCGATCATCGCCCCGTCCGGAGCCCAGCCCCTGGTTCGACGCGTCAGGTGGGAGCCCGCCGGTGCCGGCTGGAGGGTGACCATTTCTCGGACGGGCGGCTCTGATCGCTGGCTCGTCGACTCGGCCGGCATTCGCGCCCTGAGCTGAGTTGCCCGGCACGGGCCTGGCGCGGAGATGATGGCCCTCCTCGACGACGTCAACAGCACGGATCTGGTCGGGGCCATTCGGCTCGGCTGCCGCGCCATGGAATCAGTCTTCAATGCCGACGACCCGCGCGGCGTCGCCTTCTTTGATGCCGTCGTCCGGCCGCTGCCCCGTCTCGCCTTCAGCCCCGTTCACTCGGAGGCGCACGTCCCGGGCCGTCACCTCAACGGTCTTCTCGCAGCCGAGGGCCTGGCCGGCGTCGAGGTCGACGAGGACGCCGTGCGGCGCCACCGCGCGGCCCTCCTTTTCTCGTATTCGGGGGATGTGCCGCTGCCCCTGAACCGCGAGCGCGTCGATGGGCCGCTCGCGCACTTCTGCCAGCACAACGTTCGGGAGGGGTTCCACGGGCTGGCCGCGTTGATCCGGTGGCGCGCCGACGACGAGGCGCTGGCGCTGGCGATCCGGTCGATCGACTTCATCAGTGGTCATTGGCAGGCCCCGGACATCTGGTCCGTGTCGATCTCGCCCCGGGATTGCCAAGCCCTGACGCTTGTCCAGGGCCTCGGTCGAGCCATCGGTCCGCTGGTCAAGGTATGGCAGGCGACCGGTCATGAGCCCGCGATCGACCTCGCCCGACGCATCGCCGACGCCGTCACCGATGCCTTTCCGCCCGACGGAGCCTTGCGGTCCGACGTCCTCGGGACTCACACCCACTCGATCACCTCGACGCTCGCATCGCTCGCCAGCCTCGGGGACGCCCAGGCCGACCGGGCTCTGCTGGACCGTGTCCGGGCGTTCTACGGGAACGGCCTCTGGCGGATCCGCGACGAGCTGGGCTGGGCGCTCGAGACGACGGTGCCGGGAGCAAGCCCGGACAAGGGCGAAGGCAACGCATCGGGCGATATCGTCGAGACGGGCCTGATCCTCGGACGCCACGGCGACCCATCGGCCGACGATGATGTCGAGCGGATCGTGCGCGCCCACCTGCTGCCGTCGCAGCTGCGCGACGTGTCCTGGATCCCCGGCTCAGCCGGGACCGACGACGGAACGCGCGACGTGGCTCGTCGTCTCCGAGGCGCGTTCGGCTTTGCGGCGCCGTATGGCCACGACCCGCTCGGGCTGAAGACGATCAAATTCAATCTCGATATCGTCGGCGGCGTGATCGCTTCACTCGCGGAGGTCGCCGCCGCCGCGGTCGACACGACAGGGGTCGGCGCAGACGTTCGATTCCTGTTCGATCTGGAGCGCGACGGCGTCCGTATCAGATCGCCATATGGGGCTGGGGAGACGGTCGAAGTGACCGCCGCCGGCGGCGTTGCCCTCCGCGTGCGGCTCCCCGGTTGGTCGGCAACGCCAGGCTGGCACGCCGTTGATGCGGGCTCGATCCGCCTCGTGACCCCGCTCCCGACGACGGAACTCCGCCTGCGGCACCGGACCCGCTCGATCCATGCGCGGCTGCGGGGCGACCAGATCGTCGCGATGGAGGATGTTGGCGCCAGACTCAGGTTCTTCCCGGCGATGCGCTAAGGCGGTTCGGAGCTGTCGGGATCCTCGCGGGCC
>CAYRTS010000084.1:0-2418 GCA_964427285.1 uncultured Anaerolineaceae bacterium | reverse complement strand
TGTCGGGATCCTCGCGGGCCGGCGCGGACCCGGCGTCGCTCGCGAACGGCGAGGTCACGAGCACCGCGTCCGATCCGCCCAGGACCGGGAGGGCACGCGCTCCGCCGGCGGCCTGGATCGTGTCCCAGAAGTGGCAGGCGACCAGGTGCCCGGCCCCGGCCTCGGCGAGCGGTGGCTCCTGTTCGCGGCACAGTTGCTGCGCAAATGGACAGCGGGTGTGGAAGCGGCAGCCGGACGGCGGGTTGATCGGACTGGGCACGTCCCCCACGAGAATCATCCGCCGACGCTTGCGCTCAACGTCCGGATCGGGGATCGGCACAGCAGACAGCAGGGCCATGGTGTACGGATGCAGCGGGGTGTCGTACAGGGCGCTGCGGGTTGTCAACTCCACGATCTTGCCGAGATACATCACGGCGATCCGGTCCGAGATGTGTCGGACGACCGATAGATCGTGGGCGATGAAGAGGTATGTCAAACCGTATCGCTCCTGGAGTTCCTGGAGCAGGTTCACCACCTGAGCCTGGATACTGACATCGAGCGCGGAGATGGGCTCATCACACACGATGAACGACGGGTTCAGCGCCAGCGCCCGCGCGATCCCGATCCGCTGGCGCTGGCCCCCACTGAACTCGTGCGGAAACCGGTTGGCCATCCCGGCGTCGAGCCCGACAACCTCGAGCAGTTCGCTCACCCGGCGCTGCCGCTCCCGGCCGTCGCCGATGTGGTGGATTTCCAGCGGCTCCGCGATGATCGACCCGACCGTCAACCTGGAGTTCAGGCTGGCGTACGGATCCTGGAAGACAATCTGCATGTCCCGCCGACGGCGTCGCAGCTCCGTGGCGGTCGCCTTCGTCAGGTCCTGGCCTTCGAAATAGACGGCGCCCTCGGTTGGCTTGTAGAGCTGGAGGATGGCCCGACCGGCGGTGCTCTTGCCGCAACCAGACTCGCCCACGAGGCCCAGCGTCTCGCCTCGCTTGACCGTGAAGCTGACGTCGTCCACCGCCCGAATCCAGCCGACGCGTCGCTGCACGACGCCATGCGTCACCGGAAAGTACATCTTGAGGTGCTCCACCCGCACGAGGTCTTCCCCAGCCGGTTTGGCCTGGGTGGGCCCGGTCGCGGGATCGTCCGACGCGGTCGCCGGAACGCCCGGCGCTGGCGCCGGAACGCCCGGCGCGGGCGCCGTCATCGAACCGACCCGGCCACCAACGTTCCAGCCGTACTCGACGGCCCGTCGGTCGGCTGGCCCGTCGGCATTAGCCCGGGGTCGTGGCGCGGCGCCGTGTGCACATCCACCCAGCACGCGGCGAGGTGCTGATCACCGGCCTGCTCCAGGACCGGATTGGCCTCCGCGCATTTCTGGGCAGCGTAGGGACAACGCGGCTGGAACGGGCAGCCCTGCGGACGATCGATGAGGTCGGGCGGGAGGCCCTGGATCGGAGTCAGCCGGTCGCCGCGGAGGAGGTCCAGGCGCGGGACGGAGGCCATCAGGCCGAGCGAGTATGGATGGGCGGGATTCCGAAACGTCTCCCCGACCGGCGCGGTTTCGACGATGTGTCCCGCATACATGACATTGACACGATCGACGATCCCGGCCACGACGCCCAGGTCATGCGTGATCAGCAGCAGCGCCATGCCGAGCTCCGATCGCAGGCGTTGCAGGAGCTCCAGGATCTGGGCCTGGATCGTGACGTCGAGGGCCGTGGTCGGCTCGTCAGCGATGAGGAGCTTTGGCTCGCACGACAAGGCCATCGCGATCATTACGCGCTGGCGCATTCCGCCGGAGAACTGGTGCGGGTAACTATCGACCCGGCTGGCCGCGCTTGGGATCCCGACGAGCTCCATCAGTTCGATGGCCCGAGCGCGGGCAGCCCTGGCGCTCAGGCCCCGATGGATCCGGAGTGGCTCGGCAATCTGGCGGCCGATGGACATCACGGGGTTCAGGTACGAGATGGGATCCTGGAAGATCATCGCGATCTCGCTGCCGCGGATGCGCTCGCGCTCGGTCTCCGACAACTTCAACTGGTCTCGCCCGCCATACCAGACCTGGCCATCGGTGACGCGCCCGGGCTTCGGAACCAGACCCATGATCGAAAGGGCACTGACGCTCTTGCCGCAGCCGGACTCCCCAACCAGGCCAAGGGCTTCGCCACGTTCGATGTGGAAGCTCACGCCGTTGACCGCGTTGACCACGCCGTCGCGCGTAAAGAATCGGGTCTGAAGGTCGCGGACTTCGAGGAGGTGTCCGGCGTCAGCCATCGGGGCCTCGCGCGCTTGCTGGGACTGCCTGGTGGGTCGGATGCGGTCGTGTCGAGCTGGACAGCGTGAGTGTACGCGTGCCCACTCGATTGCAGTGGGCTCACTCTCGATGCCAAGTGAATCTGTCAGGGCTAACTGCAAAGTGATTCTGTCAGTCTC
>CAYRTS010000083.1:0-12955 GCA_964427285.1 uncultured Anaerolineaceae bacterium | reverse complement strand
CGACGGCCAAGCCTGACGGGGGAGCGTCAGGAGCGTCCCCCCGGATCCCTTCGCACTGTGCCCTCCCGGAGGGCAGCAGCGTGCACGATCTACGCGAAATCGACGCCAAAGCGGCTCGACCACGCTTGTGACGCCCTCCCGAAGGGCACGACGCGAAGGGGTCAGGGTCCACCGGGCCATGCGCTGCGGTGGCCGACGCGAAGGGGTCAGGGTCCACCGGGCCATGCGCTGCGGTGGCCGACGCGAAGGGGTCAGGGTGCACCGGGCCATGGGCTGCCGTGGCCGACGCGAAGGGGTCAGGGTGCACCGGGCCATGGGCTGCCGTGGCCGACGCGAAGGGGTCAGGGTGCACCGGGCCGTTGGCGGATTCACGTTGGCCTCGTCGCGACGCCCTGGCAGCCGGGCGCCAACGGGCGATCGTCGAGCGCGGTTGGGCTCAGTACTGGAAGAGCAACTCGCGGTATTTGGGCAATGGCCAGAGGTCGTCGGCGACCAGCGTCTCCAGCTCGTCCACGACCGCACGGAGCGCCTCCTGCGCCGGGATGACGGAATTCGCGAACGCCGCGGCCTCGTCCGGCACGGTCGTGGCTTGATGGGCCGCATGCTGGGCGTGCCGGAGCGCCTCGATGGCGTCAACCAGCGAATCGGCGAGGCCGGCGACACGCTCGCAGACGGCCGAAATCCCGCGAGACGCTGACCCTTCACCGAGCAGGCCGAGGTAGCGGGCGGTGGCCGGCAGGATCATCGTGGAGGCGATGTCGATGGCGCAGCTCGCCTCGATGTTCTGGACCTTGACGTAGCGCTCCCAGTTGATATCGACGCGCGACGCAAGTTCGCGCTCGGATAGAACGCCAAACCGGGCGAAGACCTCCCTGGCCTTGGGCGTGGTCAGGGCCGGCAGGGCGTCGACGGTCGTCCGATTGTTCGGCAGGCCTCGGCGGGCGGCCTCCGCGTGCCACTCCGGGGAGTACCCGTTGCCCTCGAAGAGCACCTGCTTGTTGGCCTTGACGATCGCCGACAGGATCGTGGTCAGTCCCTCGAAGTCGCCTGGCTTCAGCTGCTCCAGCTCGCCGGCCAGCTGCTCGAGCGAGTCCGCCACCGCCGTGTTGAGCGCGGTCTGCGGCCAATAGATGGGGGCAGAGGAGCCTACGGCCCGGAACTCGAACTTGTTGCCGGTGAAGGCAAACGGCGACGTCCGGTTGCGATCCGTCGCGTCCCTCGGCAGGATCGGCAGCGAGGTGGCCCCGAGCTCGACGTGCCCGCCGCGCTTCGACGCCGAGGCGGCACCCAGCTCCAGCTGGCCGATCACGTCTTCCAGCTGCGAGCCGAGGAAAATCGACATGATCGCCGGTGGCGCTTCGTTGGCGCCGAGACGATGGTCCTGTCCGGCGTCGGCAATGCTCGCCCGGAGGATGTCCGCATGGACGTTGACGGCCCGGACGACGGCCAGCAGGAACGCCAGGAATTGGGCATTCGCGTGTGGATCGCGCCCGGGGTCGAGCAGGTTCTCGCCCTCATCGGTCGCCATTGACCAGTTGTTGTGCTTCCCGGACCCGTTGATCCCGGCGAACGGCTTCTCGTGAATGAGGAACATCAGCCCGTGCTGCGGCGCCAGCCGGCGCATGGTGCTCAGCACGATCATGTTGTGGTCTGACCCGACCGAGGTGGTCTCGAACACCGGCGCCATCTCGAACTGGCACGGCGCCACCTCGTTATGGCGCGTCTTCGCCGGGATGCCGAGGCGCCAAAGCTCGCGGTCGAGATCCATCATGAACGCGAGGATCCGCTCGCGGATGGAGCCGAAGTACTGGTCCTCGAGCTCCTGTCCCTTGGGCGACGGGGCACCAAACAGAGTACGACCCGTGAGCACGAGATCCGGGCGTTGCTCGGCCAGACGTCGGTCGACCAGGAAGTACTCCTGCTCCGGCCCGATGTTGGTGAACACCCGGGTTGCGGACGCGTTGCCGAACCAGCGCAGGACGCGGAGCGCCTGCTCGCCAAGCGCTTCCTGCGAGCGGAGCAGCGGGATCTTGTGGTCGAGGGCCTCGCCGGTGAACGAGACGTACGCCGTGGGGATGGTGAGGGTGACCCCGTTCGGCTCGACCTGCAGGAAGATCGGTGAGGTGACGTCCCAGGCGGTGTAGCCGCGGGCCTCGAATGTCGCCCGGATCCCGCCCGACGGGAATGAGCTGGCGTCCGGCTCGCCCTGGAGCAGGTTTCCGCCGGAGAACTCGGCCATCGTCTGGCCCAGGCCGGTGGGCGTCAGGAACGAGTCGTGCTTTTCCGCGGTGGCGCCGGTCATCGGCACGAACCAGTGCGTGTAGTGGGTCGCCCCGTGGGCCATCGCCCACTCCTTCACCCCGTGCGCGACCGCATCGACGATCGCGGGGTCGAACGGTTCATGGCCATCGATCGTCCGGCGCAGCTTGCGGAAGATCGGCTTGGCGAGGTACTGGCGCTGAGCTTCCTCGTGGAACACGTACGTTCCATAGATGTCCGCGCCGGCGTCCTCGAGATAGTCCTGGGTCTTGGCGACGCGGTGGGCGGCAATCTCCGAGATGGCGGTCTGTCTGGCAGTCATGACTCTCCCCTGGGGCATGGGACCACACTCGGGGGTGGCACCGGCCGGTTCACGATAGCAGCGACCAGGGTTGCGGTTCAGCGCCGGCCCCGCCGTCCCTGGGTTGCGCCTACCGCACGATTCTATCGAGCCGTCGCGAATTGAGTCCACTGGGCCGTCCCGCGCCGGTTCGACCGCGGGGGTCGCTGCCTCAGGCGGTCCGGCGCTGGGCCACGAGCGCGTCAAGCAGACGACCGAACTCGCGCTCGACATCGATGTACCGGTCCGAGCGCCAGACGATGCCAAGCTGGCCATCGGGCGTGGTGCGGGTCCAGACGCGCCGGCGTGGCAGGTAGAACGTGATCGTGATCCCGGCGATCAGGAAGCCGAACGCGGTCCAGACGATCCCCTGGCCCGGGTCGCGCTTGGCGATCAGCAGCGTGTACTCATCGACGCCGCGAACCTCGATCGAGAGCCCGATGTCGCGGGCCACGCCGGTCTCCCCCACCGCGAGGGCCAGGGCGGTGAAATTCTCCGGGATGGGTGTGCCATCCGGGTTCGTGCCAACCACCCGGTAGGGCAGGACCAGGACCACGCCGGTGCCGTCCGGCGCTTTCCCGAGCAGCAACTGGAGGCCGATGTCTCGACCCGGAACCCCGACGATCCCGTACGGCGAACCGCCGGCGGCGTCGGTCAGCGGCACCGAACCGTCCCACAGTGTCCGGCCGACGGCATCGCGCACGACCAGGTCCGGGGCCGGCCCAAAGCCGTTCTGGTGGAACGTGTATCCGGCCACGGCCAGTGGATCGTTGACCCGGATCACCTTCCGGGCGATCTCCTGGCCGTCCTGGTAGACCGCGAGATCAGTGGTGAAGTCGGTCGGCTGGCCGGTCTCGAAGCCTGGCGCCTGGAAGTCCAGGTTCTTGACCAGCAGCAATCCAGGCGTGCCGATCGGCTGCACGGTCAGTGAGCTGCCCTCGGTGACCACCAGCCCCTGCTCGTCGCCGAAGCGCGAGGTCACCGCCGCGGCCAGCAGGAACAGCACGAGGCCCGTGTGCGTGAAGAGGGTCGCCATCTTGGTGTACTGGTGTCGATCGCCGTACGCGAAGCGCGTGCCGTCCGGAGCCGTCGCCTCGCGGACGCGAAACCCGTTGCGGCGCAGGACCGCCGGGATTCCCTCCGCGGGGACGCCGGTCATCGCCGCGCGGTCCGGCAGGCGCGGATCGAAGAACGGCTCCGGCTGGTCGACCCGGACATCGCGGACGCCGCGCCACAGCTTCGGGGTGCGGTCCAGCGTGCACACCACGATCGAGATGACCAGCACGGTGAGCCCCAGGCTGAACCACGGTGAGCGGAAGATGGCAAACGCACTCAGGCGTTCCAGGACGTCGACCACCCCGACGCCAAGGACCGGGTCATAGCGGAGGTGGAGATCCTCCAGCGCGGCCGCGTAATCGGAGGCCGAGCGAAACGCGAAGTCCGGCATCTGGCGGATCGTCATCCCGACCACCGCGAGCAACGCCAGGACGATGATCTGGGCGACGGCGAAGTCGACCGAGGTCAGCAGGCGCCACAGCCCCCGACCGATCCGGGCGGGAGCGCCCAACCCGGCCGAACGCATCGAGGCCGCCGAAACCGCGGCCGGGGACGAGATGCCCGTGCCCCGAGCGCCTAGCCGACGCCGACGGCCGGGGCGGGCTCGCGAGTGGCGATGGGCGCCTGGGCGCGCGCGGAAGCGGCCACCGCCAGGGCGGCACTGAAGTCCGCCTGGAGGTCCTCGAGATCCTCGAGGCCGACCGACACGCGCAGCAGCCCAGGGGTGATCCCGGCTTCGAGGAGTTCGGACTCGCTGGCCTGCCGGTGCGAGGTGGATGGCGGATGGACCACCATCGTGTGGACGCTGCCAAGCGACGCCGTCAGCTCGCTGAGCTGCAGGGCGTTGATGATGGCCCGGCCGGCGTCGCGACCGCCGTCGACTTCGACCGCCAGCATTCCGCCCGCCACGCCCGACCTGAACTGCCGGATCGCGACATCGTGCTGCGGGTGGCTGGACAGGCCCGGGTAAAGGACCGTGCGCACGCCATCCTGGCGCTCCAGCCACGCGGCCAGGGCGGCCGCCGTCCGGGCGTGACGCTCAGCACGCACGGCCAGGGTCATGATCCCGCGCAGGACCAGGAACGCCTCGAATGGGCCGAGGGTCGCGCCCGTTTCGATCTGGACCCGCTCCACGTCCGCGATGAGGTCCAGCGGGCCGGCCACGACCCCCGCGATCAAGTCGCTGTGCCCGCCAAGGTACTTCGTGGCAGACTCAACCACGAGGTCGGCCCCGAGCTCGAGAGGTCGACAGACATACGGCGACGCAAAGGTGTTGTCGACGACGTAGCGCGCCCCGTGACGGTGGGCCAGCTCCGAGAGTGCCGCGTGGTCCGCGATGTGGGTCGTCGGGTTGGCGATCGTCTCGGTGTACAGCACCCGGGTCGGAGCAACCGCCAGGGCTTCGGCAACGGCCTGCGGGTTGGTCGTGTCAACCAGGTCGACCCGGACCCCGAAGCCCCCGAACGTGCGAACCAGCTGCATTCGCGTGGAGCCATAGCAACTCACGGGAGCCACGACCCGGTCGCCGGCTCGCAGGAGCGAGGCGAGGGCAGCATGGATCGCGCCCATCCCGGAAGCCAGGGCCACCCCGGCCTCTGCGCCGGCCAGCTCGGCAAAGGCGGCGCCGAGGGCTGACGTCGTCGGGTTGGAGATTCGGCTGTAGGCGTAGCCGTTGCGCGGGTTGGCCGCCACACGGCCCAGCTCCTCCGCATCGCCGGAGGAGAACGTGGTTGTCTGGTAAATCGGGACGTTAGTCGGGCGCTGATCGAGCTTTGGGACGCGCGACGCCGCGCGGATGGCGCGCGTCGAGAAGCCGTGGATGGGCCGCTCCGATCGGGGATCTCGCTGAGTCATCCAGGCGATGCTACACCGGACTCGTCCGCGGTCGCCTCCGCCGGCCGCTTGCCACCTCCACGCCGCCGCAGACTGGCGCCGCTCTGGCCGCCGCCGCTCAGCGGGATCGAGACGCCCGTCACACGATCCTTGCCGGCGCGCTTGGAGGCATACATCGCGTTATCCGCGCTGATCATCAGTTCATCGACCGTCTTGCCGTCGCCGGGATAGGTGACGATCCCGATGGAGACCGATGGATGCCCGCCGTCGGGCAGGGCGATGGTCAGCGCATTGACCCCCAGGCGAATCTTTTCGGCCAGGACGAAGGCGCCGGTCGGATCCGTTTCGGGCAGCAGGACGACGAACTCGTCGCCGCCGTAGCGCGCTGCGGTGTCGATCTTGCGGACACCGTCGGCAATCACGTCGCCAACGCCGCGCAGCACCCGGTCGCCCTGGAAGTGGCCCAGCCAATCGTTGATCGGCTTGAGGTCGTCGAGGTCCATCATGAGCAGGCAGAAGCCTCGACCGGACCGCGCGCAGCGAGCGATCTCCCGGCCGACCGCCGCGAAGAAGAAGCTCCGGTTGAACAGCCCGGTGAGCGGGTCCACGGTGGACAACCGGATCGCGGCGTCGCGGGTGCGTCGCCCCTCGTCGGCGATGACCGTGGCCGAGTAGGCGAGCAGAACCAGAGCCGTCAGGTTGACCGCGACCGTGGCCGCGCTGGCCGGAGCCGGCGTCCCCGCCGGGGATCCGGTGGCGACCGCCAACAGGTAGCCGATCGTCGCCGTGGCGGCCAGGGCGGCCGTGATCCGTGGCGGGACCACGAGCGCGGCCCCACCCACGATCAACGGGAAGACGAAGAAGAACGGACTCGAGCTGCCGCCGGTGAAGGCCACCAGCAGCGTGGCCAGGGTGATCGCCACGGACCCTTCGACCACGAACTTGGCGGGTCCAAGCATGGTCGGGGGCAGGACGTCATGGACGACCACCACGAACAGGCCACCGAGTACGAGCAGGACCAGGATGGCCGGCCGGTTGTCCGCCCAGAGGCCTGTCGCCGCGACGATGGCGGTCGCGGTCAGCAGGAAGACCCAGGCCACGATTCGAACGATTCGATCGTAGGTCGGGTTTGGCAGGCCCTCGCCGCCGGCGATCCCAACCAGCCCGCTGACGACAGCCGCCTCGACCGCGGGTCGGTCGCCGACGCCGCTCGCCTCGGTCCCGCGCGTCATTCGCGTCGTCCGGCCGAAGAGCGGCGGGATGACGATGTAGGCCATCAGCGCAAGATTCGCGACCACCGCGGCAATGATCAGGATCAGGAGCGGGGTGACCGACAATCTCGTGCTCGCTCCGCGGGGTGAGGACGGCGGCGGGGCACCGTGGATCGGTCCATCTTAGCCGCTGCTGCTCGGCTGTTGGTACGTCCGGGCCGTCGTGGCGGTGCACCCGGGCAACGGTTTCCTCGCGGGCTGCGCGTCGTCCCGGTCAACGCGACTCATTCAGCGCGTCCCGTACTGATAGGTCTGCTTGACCAGGCGCAGATACACGAACGTTTCGGTTTCGCGCACCCCTTCGATCGCGCGAAGGCGCTCGGCCAGGAAGACCAGCAGCGCCTCGTTGTCCTCGCATACGGTCTCGATGAGGAGGTCGTACGTCCCTGCGGTGATGACCACGTAGTCCACCTCCGGCATCGCGGCGAGGGCCTCGGACACCGCGATCAGCTTGTCGCTCTCGCAGCGGATGCCGATCATCGCCATCTGGTGGAAGCCGAGCTTGAGGGGATCGGTGACGCCGACGACCTGGAGGATCCCGCGCTCGATGAGTCGATTGGTTCGCGCGCGGACCGCGGCCTCGGAGACCCCGAGTTCGGCTGCGATCTGGGTGAACGGCCGCCGCCCGTCCGTCTGGAGGTGCTCGATGATCCGCTTGTCGAGCGCGGACACCTCCTCGCTGCCGCGACGTGGCACGGGGCGCGATCGAGGTGTCGGGTCGGGCGGACGGGTCATGAGCTGGCTCGCATGGCGGACGGGATGCTAGCACCGCACAGCGGCGATTTCGATCCGTGTCTCGCGCGCCGGGAGGGCGCCCTGATGCCTACCTTCGATCGAGTTCCCCGAGGACGGCGGCGAGGGCACGGATCGAGGCCACCGTGATCGGATCAACCACGAGCTGGACGTGCCCGATGCCTTCTCGCGCGTAGGCGCGCAGGGCCTCCGCCATCTGGACGGGGCTGCCCTCCAGCGGCGTGGCCTCATCCTGGGTGTATTCCCCCTGGACCCGACCGGCGCCGTCCGGAAGCCGGACGAACACGGCCACGGTCCGCTCGATTTCAGCGGGATCACGCCCGACTTCAAGGCAGGCCGCGTCCACGCGCGCCCGGAGGCTGGCCACGCCGGCCGGGTCGTTGCCGGTGTCGGAGAACCAGGTGTTCCACGACTGGACATGGGGTGCGCTGGCGCGGAGCATTCGCGGGCCGTTCGACCCGATCATCAGTGGTGGGCCACCAGGTCGCGGGCGCGGGAGCAGCTCGCAGTCGCGGGCCTGGTACCAGCGACCGTCAAAGTCGATGGCGCCGTCGCGGAGGAGCGTCCGGATGATCGTGAACGCCTCCTCAAACCGGTCGATCCGATGATCGAAGGGGAAGCCGAAGGCGCGGAATTCGGTCTCGTTCCAGCCGGCGCCAAGCCCCAGGATAAAGCGACCGCCCGAGATCTCGTCGATCGTGGCCGCCTGCTTCGCGAGCAGCGCCGGGTTGTGGAAGTTGGTGCAGGCGACCAGCGGGCCAAACTCGACCCTCGTGGTGGAGGCGGCAATGGCGCCCATCGTCGTCCACGCCTCCCAGGGACCGCGCGGGTCCCGATCCGGCCAGCGATAGAGGAGGTGCTCGCCCAGCCAGATGGAATCGAAGCCCAGGTCCTCGATGGTGCGGACCATGTCGAGCAGTTCCGGCCAGCGCACCTCGCGCTCGACTTCGGGGAGCTGGATTCCGACCTTGATCGGTCGGCCGGCGGCCGCTGGCGAATGCATCATGGAAGGGTACGTGACTGGCGTCTCGAAGGGAGCAACCCGCTGGACCTGGCACTCGCGCTGCGCGGCTTCGTTCTTGGCTTCACGATCGCGGCCGCAGTGGGGCCGATCAGCCTGCTGGTCATCCGCCGCACGCTCGCGGAGGGGCGGGCCGTGGGGCTTGCGTCCGGGCTGGGCGTGGCGACCGCCGATGCAACCTACGGCGCGATCGCGGCCTTTGGCCTCGGGGCGATCAGCCAGGTTCTCGTCGATGCTCGGCCGCTGCTCGGGTTGTTCGGCGGGGTGTTCCTGCTCTGGCTGGCCTGGACCACGGCCCGGGCGGCGCCGCGCGATCCGTCGCAGGTGACCGTCCGTCGGGGCGGCCTCGTCGGGGCCTATCTATCCATCCTTGGCCTGACCCTGACCAACCCGATGACGATCCTGTCGTTCGGGGCACTGTTCGCGGGGCTGGGCGTAGCCGGAGACGACGCCGCCGGGAGCGCGACGATCACGCTTGGCGTGCTCCTGGGATCCACTGCCTGGTGGATCGTCCTGACGACGGTCGTGGCCGCCGTGCGTGCCAGGGTCACGATCGCCTGGGTGCGGCGGATCAACGTCGCGTCCGGGCTCACGATCGCGGCGTTCGCGGTCGTGTCGATCGCCTCGGTCGTCGCAGCGTTGTGGGGGCGGTAAGGCAGGAGCGCCCGCCTGCCGGGCCGGTGCCGGGACGAGGGCTGACGGTGGGCCGCAGCGCAGGGGGGACGCAGCGCGGGGTGAGCGAGGCGGCCGAAAACGAAACGTGGCCCGTCCGAAGACGAGCCACGCAGTTACGGTCAGACGGCGAGCCGTCTACCGGGAGCCGTCAGGCGGCGCGCACCTTGGTGGCGCGCGGGCCCTTGGGGCTGGCCTCGACGTCAAACTCGACGCGCTCGCCGCCGATCAGTCGATCGAAGTTGAGCGAGGAGTCGAGTCCGTCGCGATGGAAGAAGTATTCCTTCGTGTCCTCGGCGGCGATAAAGCCAAAGCCGCGGTCCGAAACGACCTTCTTGATGGTACCGGTGGCCACATTGACCTCCTATATCCCCGAACTGGGATTTGCACAGCGCACGGTCCGTTCGAGAATGGAGTGACCACGCGACGCTTCGCCATACAGTATGGCGAGGATCCACCCTAGCACGACTTGCCGAAAGCGGCTCACAAGGGTCCGAAACAACCCGGGCGCGGGCGGCGGTGATTGGTCGGGGAGGCGGGATTTGAACCCACGATCTCGTGCTCCCAAAGCACGCGCGTTGCCAGGCTACGCTACTCCCCGCCGCCGCAGGATACCGCAGGGTAACGGTCTTGCGGCCGAGCCGATCACACCGTGGTCTGCGCCGGACTCTCCACCAACCCCGACTCCGTCGCGTAGATCGCGATCTCGATCCGACTCGATGCGCCGAGCTTGGCCTTGATGTTCGCGACATGAACCGAGACCGTCTTCTTGCTGATGTAGAGGATCTCGCCGATCTCGCTGTTGGATCTGCCTTCATCAACGAGGGCGAGTACCTCGCGCTCGCGCGTTGTCAGGTCGTCTCGGTCGCCGCTAACTGGCCCGGCTCGCGCACCCGCCTGGCCAGGGATCGCAGGCTCCTTCGTCGGGACCCCGGCGTCATCGCCATCAGGAGCGCGCTAACGGCCCTCCGGCTCGAGCTTGTTGGAGTGGCCTACACCGCTCTAATCCAGATGATCGAGGCATCGCCGGACAGCGGACAGGACGCGCTCAACCTCCTTTCGACGCTGGACCCGACCTCGCTCAGCCGAGAGCGCGCTGAATGGCCGAGACGTCACCGCCGCTGAGCACCAACCGACCGTCCATCGTCAGGTACAGGAGGTCGACGTTCGCGCCTGCATCGGCCACGCGCCTGAGCAACTCACCGCCGGTACCAGGTCGGTCCTCGACCGAGGTAACGACGACATCGCGCTCGTCGCGCACCTCGAGCCCGGCTGCGGTGAGTGCGTCACGCGCACCAGATGCGTCCTCCACCAAGAGGTGCATGATGCCCTCACTCCCCGATGGAGAGCCGCATACACCATCGATGTTGATCCCCGCCCGGCCGAGCGCCTGTGCGGCATCCGCCAAGGTCCCAGGTCGATTCACCAGGACAACCGTCAGATCTTTCGGCATCTTGGGCCTCCTTCTCTGCGCTGGCTGAAGCTCCGATACGCTGAGGGTATCAGCACCATGTCTCCGGGCTCACGCCAGACCCCCCGCGCCAGCCTCGGAGAGAAGGGGGGGGCGAGACCCGCCACGACGATCCAGAACTGTTCGTCGACAAGCGCGTCGGATGGTCCGGAGCTCACCTCACACGAAGGCCCTCAGGTGCGCCGGCGACTAGCCTTACACCGCTCGTATGGCGCTGATATCGACGACCCTGGTTCGCCGATGGGTCGCACACCGTTCTTGGGTCGAGGAACCTGGACGAGCGCCCTAGACTACACGTCCCGAGACGTGGGGCACGCGTACCGAGGGACCGCAGGAGGGATCACGATGAGCACGGCTCCGACCCTGAACCCGGCAGACATTGACGCCCTTGGTGCAGCCGTCACCGGACGGTTGCTGCAGGCGGGAGATGAGGGTTACGACGATGCCCGGCGAGTGCACAACGGGCTCGTGGACCGCCGACCGGCGCTGATCGTGCGCTGCCGGACAGCGGCCGACGCGGCTGCAGGAGTGCGCTTCGCCCGTCGAGGCGGGCTTGAGATCTGCGTCCGGGGCGGCGGTCACAATGTGGCTGGGCTCGCGGTCGCGGACGGCGCCGTGATGATCGACCTTGCCGAGATGAAGGGTGTTCATGTGGACCCGGATGCCCGCACGGCACGCGCAGAGGGGGGCGTGACGTGGGCCGAGCTCAATGCCGCGACCGCGCAGCACGGGCTGGCAGTCACGGGAGGCGCCGTCTCCACGACGGGAATCGCCGGGCTTACGCTGGGCGGCGGGCTCGGCTGGCTGATGGCGAAGTTCGGCCTGGCAGCGGACAACGTGCTCGCGGTCGAGCTCGTGAACGCGAACGGCGACGTTGCCGAGGTCACGTCAGCATCAGACCCGGGTCTGTTCTGGGCGCTGCGCGGCGGCGGCGGGAACTTCGGGATCGCGACCACGTTCACGTATCGGCTGCACCCGCTCGATATGGTCACAGGCGGGCTGATCGCGCACCCGATCGAGGCAGCCCCGGCACTGCTCCGCTTCTATCGTGACGCCGTCGCGGACATCACGGACGATCTGACGATCTTCGCGGGGCTGGTGCACGCACCCGACGGCTCGGGCACGAAACTGTCGGCGCTCGTGATCTGCCATGCCGGCGACCCGGATCAGGCCGAGGCCGACCTGGCCCCCTTCAAGTCCTGGGGCTCGCCGCTCCTGGTCCAGGTTGGACCAATGCCGTATCCGGCCATGAACACCATCCTCGACGACGGCTTCCCGACCGGAGCGCTCAACTACTGGCTGTCGAGCTTCACGCGCGGGCTGACCGACGAACTCATCGACCTCGCCGTCGAGCGGTTTGCGTCAACCCCTTCACCGATGAACGCGATCCTGTTCGAGCACTTCCATGGCGCTGTTACCCGCGTCGGCGTCACGGACACCGCCGTGCCGCACCGCCAGGCGGGCTTCAATCTGCTGCTCCCATCCGTCTGGGTCGATCCGGCGGACACCAAGGCGAATGTGACATGGACGCGCGAGACCCACGGCGCCCTCAGCGAACACCTGATCGAGCGACGCTGGCTCAACTACCTTGGCGACGATCAGGGCGTCGACGCCGTCCGCGCCGCCTACGGGCCGAACTGGGAGCGGCTTGTCGAAGTGAAACGCCGTATCGATCCTGACAACGTGTTCCACCGGAACCACAATATTCCGCCTGGCTGGATTCAACGCTCGCACGTTCAAGTCCACCAGATCATGGACGAGGCACTCACCCGGCTCGGCATGCCCGTTCCGGATTCCGCGCTCGCGCGGCGAGCCCGCGAGCTCATCGCGGACGTCGCGGCACCCTTCCTTGTGAACCACTCGGTCCGGAGCTATGCCTGGGCCGTCGAGCTGGCACGGCACGACCGGCTCCAGTTCGATCCCGAGATCCTCTACGTGTCCGCGATCCTCCACGACATTGGCCTGGTTCCGGCCTACGACCTCGGCGGCTGCTTCGAGATCGACGGCGCGATCGCGGCGGAGCGGCTCGTGGGCGAGGCCGGGGAACCGGAGGCGCGCGCCCGAGCGATCTACGACGTGATCGCGCTGCACAATCTCGAGACCCTGCCGCCCGATCCCGCGTCCGAAGTCGTGCTGCTCTGGGACTCGACCGGCACCGACGTTACCGGCCACCGCTTCGCCGACATACGACCGGCGATCATCCCCGGATTGCTTGCCGCGTATCCCCGGGTCGATTTCAAGCGGGAGTTCAGCGCGCTCTTCGTCGACCAGGCGTCGCG
>CAYRTS010000082.1:0-13168 GCA_964427285.1 uncultured Anaerolineaceae bacterium | reverse complement strand
GCACGCCGACTGGATCATCGACCTCGGCCCCGGCGCCGGCCACGACGGCGGCCGGCTGGTCTTCGAGGGCACTCCCGCCGACCTCGTCGCCGGCCGGTCCACCCTCACCGGCAGGCACCTCGCGGCCTACGTCGGCACCTTCGTGAGCGCATGACGACGACCGGCGAGTCGGACACCACCCGCGGCCGCTGAACCCGCCCCGATCCTGGGCGGGTAGTGTTGTCACCCACCGACCAGGAGGACCCCATGAAGGCCGCCGTCCAGGATCGCTATGGCACCGTCGATGTCGTCCGGATCGACGACATCGAACGACCGGTCCCCGTCAACGACCAGGTGCTGGTCCGGGTCCACGCGGCCTCGGTCAACCGCGCCGACCTCGACAGGCTTGGCCCGCGGCCCGGGTTTGTGCGCCTGTTCATGGGATTGCGCGCGCCCCGGGTCCACCGGATCGGGATCGACGCAGCCGGCGTCGTCGAGGCCGTTGGGCCCGGCGTGGCGAGGTTCCGGCCAGGTGACCGCGTGTTCGGAGACCTGTTCAATTCGGGGCAGGGCGCTTTCGGGGAATACGCTAGCGCGCCCGAACGTGCCCTGGACTGGATCCCGGCCGGCATGAGCTTCGAGCGGGCGGCCACGCTCCCGCACTCGGCGGTGCTCGCCCTCCAGGGCCTGCGCCAGCGCACCGGCCGAACGATCCGGGCCGGTGACAAGGTCCTCATCGAGGGTGCGTCGGGCAACGTGGGACCCTTCGCCGTCCAGATCGCGAAGTCCCGCGGCGCAGAGGTAACCGGCGTCTGCAGCACGGGCAAGATGGACTTCGTCAGGTCGCTCGGCGCGGACCACGTGATCGACTACTCCTCGGTGGACTTCACGAAGACCGGCGAGCGGTACGACTGGATTCTCGCAGCAGAAGCTCATCGCTCACTCTTCGTCTATCGCAGGGCGCTCCGCCCCAACGGGGTCTACGTGACGTTGGGCGCCCCGACGACCCGGGCGTTCTTCGCGCTCCTGCTCGAGATGCTGCTGCTCAAGGCCACGAGCAAGTCCCTGGGCCTCATGCTCTGGTGGAAACCCTTCCACCCTGCCGACGTGGTGGCACTCAAGGAGTTGATCGCCGCTGGCAAGCTCAAACCCGCGATCGATCGTCGGTTCCCGCTGTCGGAGATCGTCAATGCGCTCCGGTACGTCGAGCAAGGCCACCCGCGCGGCAAGGTGATCATCGACATGGGCGTCGAACCGACGTTGGCCGACGCCCGGCCGCAGGAGAAACCGGCGGGCCAGGATCGCTCCGGCATGTGATCTCCTCGCCGCGTTGCCGATTCCGGAGGGCCATTCGACCCGTCGCCGCACGTGCCGACGGGCGCCTCATGCGTGCTCGCCAGCCCCGTCTCTCGCGTCAGAAGCCGGCGGCCCACGCGTCGCGATCGGTATCATGGCGGATGGATGGACGCCACGGGAATCGCCGGTATTGTGTTCGCCGTTGTGGCTGGCGGTGTGATCGTGTTCCAACTTGCCCTGGCGCTGGGCGCGCCATGGGGCGCTTATGCCATGGGCGGGGCCTTCCCCGGTCGCTTTCCAATGCCAATGCGGGTGGCCGCCGTCGTCCAGGCCGTGGTGATCGGGCTCATTGCCATGGGTGTGCTGTCGGTGGCCGGGATCGTGCTGCCGGGCCTCAAGGAAGCCGCACCATGGCTGGCCTGGGCGGCGGTCGTGTTTTCGGCGGTCGCGGTGGCGCTCAACGCGCTCAGCCGGAGCGCCGGCGAACGGAAGATCTGGGTCCCGGTGACACTCGTCATGCTGATCAGCAGCCTGCTCGTCGCGCTGGGCGTCTGATCCCGAGGCTGGCTCCCTTCGCCAGATTTCTTGGCAGTTCGCCGGTCGCCAGACACGTCCTCCGGCCTGGCCAGATGGTCGTCAACATGGGGTCCGCAACTTCGGCAAGGGCTCATCCGCGGGTTGACAACTCCGGAGGGGTCACGATAACGGCCTACCCTAGCGAACGTATGGAATCGTAGGTGGCATGGATAAGACGACTGTCTACCTCACCGGGGGCCAGAAACAGGCACTCGCGCGGGCGGCCAAGGCACTCGGCCGGAGCGAAGCCAACTTGATCCGCGAAGGGATCGAGACCGTGACGGCGCCATACCAGATCGTCGAGCCGACCTTGCCCTTGTTCGAGAGCGGGCGGTCGACCCTCGCCGAGCGCGTTGACGAACTCCTTGCCGGCTTCGGCGAGCAGTGATCATCCTCGACACAAGCGGCCTGCTGTCGGCGATCGACGCGTCGCAAACCCACCACCGAGCAGCGGCGGATGCCCTTCGGCGATCGAGTGCCCCTCGGCTCCTTTCCCCCTTCGTCCTGGCTGAACTGGACTACCTCCTGACGACACGCGTCTCCGCGCATGTCGCGCGGGCGCTCCTGCGCGAGGTCGCTGATGGCGCCTATCAACTCGAGGTGTTCAGGGCCGATGACGTGGCGCGAGCCGAGGCGATCCTGGAGCGGTACGGCGACCTGCACCTCGGCCTGGCCGACGCATTTCTGGTCGTCCTCGCGGAACGGCACCAGACGCTGGATCTGCTGACGCTCGATGAGCGCCACTTTCGGGTCGTGACCGGTCCCGGCGGACGCCCGTTCCGCCTGCTCCCGGCCGACTCCCCGCGTTAGAGCGGCATCGAACCCCGCGGCGCGCATTTCCGCGCACGACCCTTGCAATTGGAGGTGAGGTGGATGGACTACAAGCTCCAAGTCGTTGTCGTGCCCGTGTCCGATGTCGATCGCGCCAAGGCGTTCTACGTCGATCGAATGGGCTTCGTGCTCGATGTCGACCATCAGCCGAACGAGCATTTCCGGATTGTCCAGATGACGCCACGCGGATCGGGCTGCTCGGTGACGATCGGGACCGGCCTGGCCAAGATGGAGCCCGGTTCCCTGCAGGGCCTGCAGCTCAGCGTCGGCGACATCGAGGTTGCGCACACGGAATTGACGTCGCGGGGCGTCCCGGTCAGCGCCGTCCAGCATCACGACGGAGCCGGCTTCGTTGATGGACCAGGTGCCCACTACAACTCGTTCATCTTCTTCCAGGATCCGGACGGGAATGGCTGGGCGATCCAGCAGAGCCCGCTGGTCCGAGCGGCCGAGGCACCGGCGTCCCCGTAGCTGATCGGCCGATCGGCACCGCGAGTCAAGTTCGAACCGCGAGTACCGGACAGCTGGTTCGGGACAGGGGCGTCTAGCCCAGATTCCAGAAGCTACCTGTCAACCCGATCCGGTCGAGGATGGCCTGGTTCTGTTCGCGCGTGCGCGGGCGCCAGTCCGGGGCCAGTCGATCGCCCCACCAGGCTGCTGCCAGTTCAGCGAGCTTCAGGATCGAAATGGTGGCGCCGGGTTGCCGTCCCGCGAGCCATCGGCTGACGTGCTCCTCCGACCGGAAGAGAAGCATCGTGCTTCACGTGAACCCGATGTCATTCCACCAGGAGCTCGCCGGTACAAGGACGTGGAACATGAGCCCGGTGTCGTCCGGCTGACCGGCATGGACGTCGACCGCAAGCGGGTGCCCGCAGTCCGCACACTCGGCGTGGAACGTGCTGTCGACCCGGAGCGCCGCCCCGATTCCGAATGCGTCCCAGGCGCAGTTGGCGAACCAGGAGCGCCCCGCCGCCTGCACACGGAACGGTGTCGGCTGCGCGGCAAATGGGTTGGCCATTCGGATCTCGCCGGCATCGTCGAGGACCAACGCGTGCGCGTCGTGCAGCCGCCGCCAGGCGTCACGGACCGTTCCGTCGGGGATGCCGATGGCCGCGGACACTTCGCCGGCGGTCGGTGCCCGCCCGAGCGCGACGAACAATCGATAGGTCGCGTTTCGTAGATCGATGTCGGCGTCGTCCATCCCCGCACATCTTACGGGAAGGGCGCGCGGCAATCTATCCCCAAGGTGTGAGGCGCACCATCGGGATGACCCGGCCGGACTTCTCGAAGTAGGCCGCGAAGCTTGGGATCGTGGAGACGTGACAGCGGACATGCCAACCTCCATGTAGGCGGACACGGACTTCCTCGCTGACGGACAGCTAATCTCCCGGTGTGCGGACAGCTGATCTCCACGAGCCGTCCACATCCTCCGTCCGGCGATCCCCCGGTGGGCGACGCTTGTGGTGTTCCAACACCCAATCCGCCTGACCCGATGACGATGACGTCTGTGGTCGTCCTGCACCATCGACAGTCGGGCCGGATTTGGTCAGCCGAAGGTCCAGCCGTGACCCAGACAGGCGCGCTCCACCTCCCGCAAGTCAAAACCGATCATGGAGATGCCCGGCTGGTCCGGCGTGTCGGCGAGCTCGAGAAACCATCCTGATCCTGGGACGCCCTCGTGGATGCGGAGACGACCGGTTGCGTCCCGCACGATTAGCACGCCAGTCTGGTCGAGCCGGCCGAAGAAAATCTCGTCAGGAGAAATCGTCAGCATTGACGCCGGCTTCCGGCGCCAGGCGAGCCACGCGACGAGCGTGCCCGCCGCGAGGAATGCCATGATGGCCGCGATCACCGGTGCGCCCTCCGCGCCCCTCCAGGCGGCGAATCCCAGGACCAGGACGAGGAACCACGCTACCGCGTCGATCTCGCGTCGTTTCTCGACGATCGTGGTCATTGGACCATCCCTCCAGCTGATCCGGTCGCTCGTGGGCGCACCGGCCCTACTTGACGGCCCAGTAGGTGAAGTCGGTCTCCGTCCCGGGTACCGTAGGCAGGAAACCGGCCCTGGCCAGGGCCAGCGTACTGGAACGCGGCGATCCCCTACGGCTCCATCATGACCGCCGTCTCCGACGTCACCATTGATATCATCGCTCAGGCGGGCGGGGCTGGTCCTGCTCCTCCCGATCACGGCGGCCGCGCTCGCAAACATCGGGCTGTTCGATCCCGTCGCTCGACCGGCCTCGTTCGCCTACCTGGGTGACTACGTCTTCGTCGGAGCGCTGCTGGGGCTCTGGGTCGTCCGTGTTCGCCGTTCGAGGTAGCGCCGCACTTGCATCTGGCCGGGCATAGACTGGATGCCCGCGGCCGATCGCCCGCGCCAAGACTCGTACGACCCGCACGGAGGGTGGCCCGGTGCTACGACAGGTGAAGCTCCCCGGCCGGCGCCCGATCCGTGGCTGAACCAGTGCGAGCCGGGTTCATCGGCCTTGGGGTGATGGGCCGGCCGATGGCCGAGCACTTGCTGGGGGTTGGCATTCCCCTGACGGTCCACTCGCGTTCACGCGGTCCTGTTGATGCCCTCGTCGCGGCCGGCGCCCGCGATGGCGGATCCGTGGCCGGTGTCGCGCGCGCATCGGATGTCGTGATCCTGATGCTGCCCGATCCGCCGGACGTGGCGGCAGTTCTCTTCGGGGACGGGGGCCTGGTCGAGGGGCTCCGACCGGGCGCGGTAGTGATCGACATGAGCACCGGCGACCCGCAGCTGGCCCGCGAGTGGGCCGCCCGGCTTGCGCGATCCGGGGTCAGTTTCCTCGATGCACCCGTTTCCGGTGGTGAGGCGGGCGCCGTCGCCGCCAGCCTGTCCATCATGGTCGGCGGTGAAGTCGACGCGCTCGAACGAGCCCGGCCGGTCCTGGCGGCGATGGGGTCGCGGATCGTGCACATCGGCGACAGTGGCGCGGGACAGATCACCAAAGCCGCGAACCAGCTCATCGTGGCGGCCACCATCCAGGCGGTCGCCGAGGCACTGGTCCTGGCGGCCAAGTCCGGTGTCGACCCGGTTCGCGTCCGTGAGGCGCTGCTGGGTGGCTTTGCCGCCAGTCGTGTCCTTGAACTCCACGGCCAGCGAATGATCGACGGCGACTTCCGACCGGGCGGCCGTTCGGCGCTCCATCTCAAGGATGCCCGGATCATCCAGGGTCTGGCCCGGGCGCTCGGGACGCCGGTCCCCGCCTTCGATGTGGTCGCCCAGGCCTTGGAGTCTCTGGTGCAGCAGGGTGGCGGGGACCTGGATCATGCCGCGCTCGTGACACTGCTCGAGGCTGCGGCCGGGATCAACGTCGCATCGGCTAGCGAACGGAGGAAGTAGTGTCGATCTCTGAAGATGCCCGCCCGTCGGAAGCCGTGGCTGCCCGCCCCGGCGTGGTCTATGTCAACGGGGAGTTCAAGCCGACGGACCAGGCCACGGTGTCGGTGTTCGATCACGGGTTGCTCTACGGCGACGGCGTGTTCGACACGATGTTTGCGACGTACGGCTACATCTTCAAGCTGCGTCAGCACCTCGAGCGGTTTCGGCGGTCCCTGCGGGCGACGCGGCTGACCCTCGCCATTCCGGAGGCGGATCTGGACGGCGTGATCATCGAGACCGTCGCCGCCAACGGGCTGCGCGACGCCTACATCAAGGTGGTGGCCACCCGGGGTGTCAGCCCGGAACCGCTCCTCGACCCGCGCAACACGACGCCAACCCTGATCGTCTTTGCGCGGCCGTACCTCTCGCTCGCCGGCGCGGGCAAGCGCGAAACCGGTCTGTCTACCAAGCTCACGGCGATCCAGCGGGTGGGTCATGCGGCACTGGATCCTCGCGTCAAGAACCTGAACTACCTGAACCTCGTGCTGGCCAAATTCGAGGCGATCAATGCCAACGCCGATGAGGCGCTGCTGATCGATGAGGACGGCTATGTCTGCGAGGCGCCCGGTTACAACCTGTTTGCCGTGCGCGACGGCGTGGTGATCACGCCGGATCGAGGGATCCTGGAGGGGATCACCCGCGAAACGGTGCTCGAAATCTGCGCCGAGGCCGGCGTTCCGACCGCTATCCGGAGCCTTGCGCCATTTGACCTGTTCGTGTCGGACGAAATCTTCCTGACGAGCACCGCGGCTGGCCTGATTCCCGTGACGAAGGTGGACGGCGCCGTGATCGGCGATGGGCGGCCGGGCACGTTCTTCCGGCGGATTGATGCGGCCTATGACGAGATGCAGCGTTCCGGCCGGTACGGCACGCCGATTCCGGGTGCGGCATGAGGCGTGTCTACGCGGTGGGCGGCAAGGCGGTCCTGCGCGACGTCCCGGAACCGGTGCTGCGGCCCGGTCACGTGCTGGTTGAGACGGCCTATTCCGCGATCAGCTCCGGGACGGAGGGCTACATCCTGCGTGGCTCGGCCGATCCGAACCATCACAACTCGGAGTACCCGGACCCGAGTGATCCGGGCGCCCAGTACCGCGACCCGGCGGTCCCCTACCGCGGTCCGAAGCCCCAGCCGCAGAACGACGGCGAGGCCTATTCGATCGGGTACAGCAATGCCGGCCGGGTCCTGGCGGTCTCGCCGGAGATCGTCGATCTGAAGCCGGGCGATCGCGTCGCCTGCAGTGGCAGCCAGTGCGCCGTCCACGCCGAGATGGTGTGCGTGCCGCGCAACCTGATCGCACCGGTGCCGGACAATGTCGGCCTGGATCAGGCCGCGTTCGTGACACTCGGCGCGATCTCGATGGAGGCGCTCCGGCGAACCCAGGCCCACTTCGGCGAGGTGGTCGTCGTGTACGGGCTGGGACTGCTCGGGCTGCTGGCAACGCAAATGGCGCGTTACGCCGGCATCCAGGTGATCGGCCTCGATCTCGACGTGCGCCGGCTTGAGCAGGCGACGCGGATGGGAGCCTCGCTCGTGCTCGATCCGCGAACGGAGGATCCGGTCAAGGCGGTGCGCGGCTTTACCCGCGGGTTCGGTGCCGACGGCGTGGTCCTGGGTGTGGTCGACCTGTCGAGCGAGCCGCTCAACCTGTCGTTCGAGATGACGCGCCACAAGGGCGTCGTCGTTGGGCTGGGCCTCTTCGGGATGGACATCGGGCGCTCGCGGATGTTCGACCATGACGTCACGTTCGTTGGGTCACGGGCATACGGGCCGGGGCGCTATGACGAGGTCTACGAGGAAGGGAACGTCGACATCCCGATCGGCTACTCCCGCTGGACCGAGAACCGCAACCAGCAGGAGTTCATTCGTGAGCTCTCGATTGGCGCTGTGGTCGTGGATGAGCTGGCACCAATTCGGGTGCCGATCGTCGAGGCGCCCCGAGCCTGGGAGCTGCTCAAGCAGCCGGACCGACCGGCGACCGTGCTGATCGACTACGGCCGGGGCGCCTGACCGTGTCCGCCGACGCGGGGCGCGTTGGCGCTCGGCGTCCGATCGAGACGGACGACATGTTCCGCCTGCGCTGGCTGAGCGAGCCGCGACTGTCGCCCAATGGCGAGTGGGCCGCGGTGACGGTGACCTCGCTCGACCGCGAGCTGGATCGCGTCGTCAGCCAGGTGGCCTGGGTGGCCGCGAACGTGGAGGGCGATGGCGAACTCGTGGCGGAACGCGGGCTGGTTGGTCAGGATCACGACCCGCGCTGGGCACCGGACGGACGGCGCCTTGCGTTCGTCTCGGATCGAACGGGCCGGCCTCAGGTTTGGCTGGTGGACGCTGTCGAGCGGTCAGCGCGGCACCTCACGGATTCCCCGACCGGGGCTAGTGGGCCGTCGTGGGCACCCGATGGCGGATCTGTCGCTTTCGTTGCCGCCGACGCGGTGCCGGCGACGCAAGGTCCGTTCACGGTGGCGCCGTTTCGCTGGAAGATCGATGGTGTCGGCGTCGTCGCGGGACCAGCGATGCGCCACGTCTGGATCATTCCGACCGGTGGCGGCCAGGCATGGCAGCTCACCCGCGGTGACTGGGACGACGATCTCCCTCGCTTGTCGCCGGACGGCGGCACGGTCGCGTTTCGATCCAATCGCGCCGAGGACCGCCTGACCAGCACGACGGCCGAACTCTGGCTGATCCCGGCTACCGGAGGCGAGGCTCGATGTCTCGTTCCCGCGCTCGGCGCGATCCGGATGCACGCCTGGTCGCCCGACGGACGATGGATCGCCTATGTCGGTCATCGCCAGGCGGAGGCACAAGGGGTCAACCAGGACGTCTGGCTGGTGGAGGTCGCGACGGGGGCCGCACGGAACCTGACCAGTCACCTGGATCGCCCGATGGGTCAGTGGGTCAGATCCGACCCCCCGGGCATGTTCCTGCCGCCCGATCTTGCCTGGACCCCCGCTGGAGATGCCGTCCATGTCGTGTACGCCGATGGCGGCACCAGTCGGGTTGCGCGGGTGTCGCTCGATGGTGTCGTCGAAACCGTCGTGGCGGGCTCGGTGGGCTGGTTCAGCTTCGGGGTCGCCCCCTCGGGTGGCCGGATCGCCGCCCTTGGGTCAACCGCCGATGATCCGGGCGAACTGGTGATCCTCGAGCCCGGCGGCGAGCCCCGGGTGATTACCGACATTGCCGGGGAGCGGCGAGCCGGTATCGAATTCGGGCGCACCGAGCGGATCGAATTCGATGCCCCGGACGGCCATCGTCTCGAGGCCTGGATCCAGCATCCTGCGGGCCGGCCGGCGACCGATCGGCTGCCGCTCGTCCTGCACATCCACGGCGGCCCGCACTGGCCGATCGGGGTTCGCTTCGGGTTCGAATTCCGACGGCTGGCCGAGCAGGGGTATCGCGTCCTGTACATGAACCCGCGTGGTGCGGCCGGCTACGGCGACGCCTACGCGCAGGCCAACGTCGGCGATTGGGGCGGGATCGATGCGCGGGATCTCCTGGCGGCCGTCGACGCGGCGTGCGCACGCCCCGACGTGGATCCCGACCGCGTAGCCGTCACCGGGGAGAGCTACGGCGGGCTCATGACCAACTGGCTGATCGCCACCACGAACCGGTTCCGCGCGGCCGTGGCCCAGAACGGCATCAGCGACCTGCGCAGCGAATACCTCATGACGTCCGACCCACGCGGAACCGAGTGGGACCTGGGCGGGCCACCGTGGGAGCACCCGGAGCGCTATCTGCGCCTCTCGCCGCTAACGCTCGTCGAGCAGATCCGAACGCCGCTCCTGTTGATCCACTCCGAGCTGGACCAGAACTGCCCGATCAGCCAGAGCGAGCAGCTCTACACGGCGCTGCGGCTCCTCGGGCGCGAGGTCGAATTCCTGCGCCTGCCCGGCGAGGGCCACCTGGTCAACCTGACGGGACGACCCAGCAGCCGGCTCGCCCGGATCGAGGCGACCGACCGATTCTTCGCCCGCCACCTCGGGCGCTGATCAGGACGGCTCCGGCCAGTCGAAGACGACACCCACCATTGACAGGTCGCCACGATCGAGCCGTTCGAAGGCTTCGGCGATCGAGTCCGCGGGGAGCGTATCGGTGATCAGGCGATCCAGCCGCAGCTTGCCGCGCGCCGCCTGCTCCAGCACGTAGGCGAAGTTGGTCGAGCGGGTGGCCAGATGCGGGTTCGGGGCCACGACCACGTCGGGGTCGCCGCCCATCCCGATGATGTGCAGCCGCTGGTAGTGGAATTTGCTCGGGTAGTTGTTCAGCAGCCCGAAGAGCTCCATCCCAAGGTCAGCCGGTGGCGGCGTTCGGTAGATGCCCATGACGCCGATCCGGGTCCAGTCCCGTGCCAGTTCGATGGCCTGGCGCAGCCCATGCCATGACCCCGTCGTCTCCAGGATCAGGTCCGGACCGTTCGGGCCGAGGAACGCCGTGATCCGGTCGTGCGCTCCGCCAGCGCCCGGCTGTTCCACCGCGCCGAGGCCAAGTCCGCGGCTGAACGCGACGCGCTCCGGGGCGACGTCCAGCACCAGGACACGAGCACCCATCAGGTCCGCGACCAGGGCCGTCGATGCGCCGACAAGGCCCTGGCCGACGACGACTACGGTCTCGGCCGCGCGATATGCGCCCAGGTGGAGGGCACTCACCGCCCAGCTCGTCAAGTAGGCGATGGAGGCTTCGCGCAAGCCAAGGTCGTCGGGCACATGATGGATGGCGCCCTCCTCGACGACGGCATAGGCGGCGTGACCGGTCGCCAAAGCAACCCGCTGTCCGACCCGAGTCTGGGAGACACCCTCCCCGATCGCCTCGACGACGCCGCTGCCCATGTACAGGAGGTCTTCGCGGTTCGTCCCGCCGTCGGTGCTGTACGAACCGGTTCGGTACATGTGCAGGTTGCTGCCGGGGCTGATCGCCGTGTGCGCGATCCGTACCCGAACCTGCCCGGGTCCTGGGTGCGGCACGGGCTCTTCGACCCTGGCGACCGTCCGCGGGGCCGTCAGATACCAGTGGTCCATCGTCATCCGCCTCGCTCTATGCTTGGGGCCACATGGCCGGCGAGTTCTACCTTGGGCTTGACATCTTGACGTATGGCGCCACGTGGGCGTCGGCGCTCGAAACGGTCGAGCTGGCAGATCACCTCGGCTACGACGGTGCGTACACGGCAGACCACCTGTTCGCCACGGGCGGCGATCCATTCCAGCCGTTCTTCGAGGGCTGGACTGCACTCGCGGCGTGGTCCCAGAAGACGGCCCTGGTGGACCTGGGGCTGCTGGTAGGGGCCAATACGTTCCGGAACCCCGGCGTCGTGGCGAAGATGACGGCGACGATCGATCACGCCAGTGGCGGTCGGGCGGTGCTCGGCCTGGGGGCGGCGTGGGAGGTTGGAGAACAGCGCGCCCACGGCGTCGATCCGGGCCGAGGCCTCGGGCAACGGCTCGACTGGCTCGACGAGTCGCTGGGCATCGTTCGCGGGCTACTGGCCGGCGAAGAGATCACCCATCGCACCGACGCCTACCAGTTCAGCCGTGTTCGCCACGCGCCGATGCCGGTGCAGCGCCGGGTGCCGGTGATCGTGGGCGGGAGCGGCGAGCGAAAAGGGCTGCGGATCGTCGCGAAACACGCCGATCTGTGGCAGTTCTGGAGCCCGATCGGCGGGGCGGCGGAGCTCCGTCGGCTCGATGGCGTGCTCAGCGCCCACTGCGAAGCCGTCGGGCGCGATCCGACCTCGATCCGGCGGGTGCCCGGAGCGAAGTTGATCGTCCGGCCCACGCGCGCCGCCGCCGATCGCGAGTTCGAACGGCAATTGGCCGTGCAACCCTGGTCGGGCGAGGTGCTGGAGCACATCGCGTCGATCGGCCTGTGGCGGGCGAACGCGTCCGAGGTGATCGATGCCATCGGCGCGCTCCAGTCGGCCGGCGCGCGCGGGTTCATCGCCCAGGTCTACCCGCCCTACGACCACGAAACCATCCAGGCGCTGGCGACCGTGATCGCACCAGCCCTGGGGTGGACGCCGCGAAGCGCCGGCGGCCAACTCCTCGATGGAGCGCGGGTCGCATGACACCGGGCGGTATGACTCCGGGTCGGCCGGCCGCCTACCGGGTCGTCCACGAGGGTTTCGTGGCCAGCGGCGTCCTGGCGGCTGCGTCGCGGGTGGTGGTCACGCAGGGCGGCCTGCTCGTCTGCGCCTATATGGTTCGGTCCGGGGCCGGGATCGCCGACTTCACCCCGCACATCAGCATCTCCGGCGACGACGGACGAACCTGGGAGCCGCCCCGGGTGATCTGGCCCTCCCTGGTCGGGGTGGCGTCGATCTCATGCGCGCTGAGCCGAGCCGGCGACGGCGACCTGTTCCTGTACGGGACATCGACGCCGATCGACCATCCCGGCGAGGCATGGTGGGACGCACAGCGCAAGGCGATGAAGCAGAACGAGCTGTTCTGGGCCCGCTCCACGGATAACGGCCAGACATGGACGGACCCGACCGTCATCCAGATGCCCATTCCCGGCGGCGCCGAGGCGCCGGGCCCGTTGACCGTGTTGCGAAGCGGTCGCTGGGTCGCCCCCTATGCGCCGTACAACACGTTCGATGAGGCTGTCGTGGTGGATCGGAACCAGATCGTCCTGGTGATCAGCGACGACGAAGGGCGGACATGGCGGCACACCTCCATGCTCCGGTTCGCGGACCCCGATGGCGGCGGCGCCGAGGCGTGGGTCGTTCAGCTCGCCGATGGTCGCCTGGTCGGGACGTGCTGGACCATGAGCCTGACGACCGGGGCAGACGAACCAATTCCGTACGCGGTGTCCGCCGACGATGGGGAGACCTGGTCCGCGACCCGCTCCACGGGCATCCAGGGGCAGGCGACCAGCCTGGCCCCGTTGTACGACGGGGGCGTCCTCCTGGTCTACAACCAGCGACGCGAGCCGTCGCTGGGTGTGTGGCTGGCCGTCGCCGATCCGTCCGAGGGTGGGTTCGGGGTCAGGCGGTTTGGGCCGGCGTGGCTGGCCTCCAGAGCCACCCACAGCGACGGCGACACGGGCCACGACGCCTGGACGGACTTCGCCTTTGGCGAACCGTCGGTGAC
>CAYRTS010000081.1:0-13480 GCA_964427285.1 uncultured Anaerolineaceae bacterium | reverse complement strand
TGGCGCCCCCGGCAGGATTCGAACCTGCGACCTTCCGCTTAGAAGGCGGCTGCTCTGTCCACTGAGCTACGGGGACGTGGCGCGAGTCTAGCGCGACCTGCCGCGCTGTCGCCGATGAGTGGGCGAGCGCCGGATTCGAGCGTGCTACACTCCGCGACCCATCGCGCCGGGCATCATTCGGCCGTGGTTCCCGGGAGCCCGAACCGCCCATGTCGGCACGTCGCACCAGCGCAACCGCGGCAGAGCAGCTCGCCCTGGAGTTGCCGCTCGATCTGCCGGCGATTGACCTCGCACCCGAATGGAAGGACCAGCCCCGATTGTGGGGTCATTCGTTCCATCCCATGTGCTCGTACCTGGCCAGCTACCCGGCCGCCCTCACCCACGCGTTCATCGCCCGCTACTCGCGGCCGGGTGATGTGGTCCTGGACCCGTTCTCCGGCCGCGGCACGACACCGCTCGAGGCCTGCGCCGAAGGACGGATCGGTGTGGGCAACGACCTCAACCCGTTCGCACACCTGCTGACCGCGGCAAAGGTTGAACCACCCACGCGAGCGCAGGCAGCGACCCGCCTGACCCAACTTCGACTGGCCTGGAACGTGGGTTCCGCGGGATGGCTCGCCCTGGGCGCGACCGTCGCAGCTGACCCGACGGCGCCCGACGCCGTCGTCCCGACCGCTGGTTCGAGCGCCTCTCCCTCCAACGGGCGCGGCCCAGTTCCGCTCGAGGTGGCCCTCGCGTTCCACCCACGGACGCTCGCCCAACTCCTGTTCGTCAGGACTGCGCTCCAGCTCGATGACCGCACGGACCGGTTCCTGGCCGCAGCGATCACCGGTATCCTGCACGGCAAGAGCGCGAGCTATTTGTCTGAGCTGATGCCCAACACGTTCTCGATGGCGCCGCGCTACGTGCGTGACTTTGCCACCCGAACGAACTTCGCCTCGCCGGACCGAGACGTCTTCGACGGCCTGTCGAAGAAACTCGACCGGCTGTTCCGCCAGCCACCGCCGCGGACTGAGGGGCTCGCCCTCCTGGGAGATGCCCGCGACGTCAGTCCCAGGGCGCGCGAGGCGCTTCGTGCCGCGGGCCGCCCAGACCGCGCCCGCCTCGTGGTGACCTCGCCGCCCTATCTTCGCGTCGTCAAGTACGGGTACTACAACTGGCTGCGAACCTGGTTCCTCGGTTTCGACGCCCGGGTGATCGACGCGACCCTCGACGACGCCCACCATCGCAAGCCCTATCTCGCGTTCCTGCGCGACACGCTTGCTGGGCTGCGATCCGTCCTGACCGATGACGCGGTCGTGGTCCTGGTCATCGGCGACGTCCTGACCGATCGCGGACGATCAATCCGCGGTGGCGTCGGACTCGCGGAACGCGTCTGGGAGGCGGCGGCCGAGCCAGAAGGCTACCGGCTGGCCGGAGTCGTCCTGGACGATGTCGCCGCCAGCCGCAAAATGACCAAGCTGTGGGGCCCAGAGGCGGGCCAGGCGACCAAGCTCGATCGGATCCTCATCCTGGGGGCCACCGAATCGGGTCGCCGGCGCGCCATTGCCGGGGCGGCCGTGGACATCGACTGGTCCTGGCCACCGAGGGCTCTGCGCTCGCTCTAGAATGCCGCCATGCAGCAGATGTACCACCCGTCGGACCTGGCCTCGATGGATCCCCTGGTCCTGATGAAGAACCTCGATCACGTCCGCATGACCAGCCGGCGCCTGTCGTACATCCTTCAGGGCCAGGTCCATCTCTATACGCCCGAGGCGAACCAGCTCCGCGAGCAGATCGACCGATACGTCGAGGCCGAGCGCCAGATCGAGGGCGAAATGTCGCGGCGCCACATCCGGGCGTAAGTCCAACGCCAGCCTGAATCAAGCGGCCCCCGCCGATTACGACGAGGGTCGCGACTGTCGATACCGACAGGAAGAGGACGAGGCTGTCAGGCCCCCGCGGTGGCGAGCCCAAGCCCGACGGGCACGTCGAACGTTCGCTCGTCAGAGGCCGCCGAGGACGGAGGTGCGGCGGCGGGAGTCGGTTCCGGCGAAGCCAACGCATCCGTGATCGTGACCGTCACGGGTCGCCGTCTGGCCGCCTCCTCGGCAACCACCCGGGCAGCCAGTCCGGCCAACGCCGGCATGTCGAACAGGCTGAACCCGAGCCCGAGTCCCCCCAAATCATCCGCACTCAGACCCCGGAACAGGCCACGACCCGCGACGGCGCACATCTCGTCGTACAGCTCAGGCCAGCCGACCCGGCGGCGGTGATAGCAGAACCGGACGAACTCAAGCGCATCGGGGTGGGCAGCTCGCTCCGGGAATGAGGCACGTGGCGTAGCTGTGCGTGGACCCATCATCGATGGCGCGCCCTCCTCGTCTTGCGGGCGCGTTCGGATGTCCCGATCGTCGGCCCAATGGCGGCATGAACCCAACCCGGCGGTCGGGCTGATGCGTGCCCTGCGCCCAGTTCTGGTCTCCTGGTGCCCGGCCGATCCCCTCCCTTGGGGACCCCATCAGCCGGTACGCTCCATGGTAGGCCGATTGCGCCCGACCCGGAAGGTGGCTTGTCCACGACTTCGTCCACCAAGTTATCCACAGGCTCAGGGGTTCCGGGCCTCGGCGCTCAAGAGCCCCGGCGCGACAAGCCCAAGCCCGGTCTGGGACCGAGAATCCAGCGGTGCTCGGCATCCAGTTCGAGGCCCTCAAACGGGTCATCCGCAAGCAGCAGGCTGCCGTCCAGATCGATCCATTCGGCCAGTGACGCGACGACGGCCGAGCCGGCGATGGCGACCGACGTCTCTTCCATGCAGCCAAGGAAGGAGCGGAAACCAAGCTCCCGGGCGCGATCGAGCATCTGCCGAGCCGCCCCGATCCCTCCGCACTTGGCCAGCTTGACGTTGATCCCGTCGACCACGCCGACCAGGCCTTCGAGATCCTCGTAGAAGACGCAGCTCTCGTCGGCCACGATCGGCAGCGACGATCGCTCCTGGAGCCAGCGCAACTGGTCCAGCCGGCGGGCCGGGAACGGCTGCTCGATCAGTTCGACGCCGAGCCGTTCGAGATCAGGCAGGATGGCCAGCGCATCGTCCGGGGTCCAGCCCGTATTGGCATCCACCCGGATCGGACCCGTGAAGACCTCCCTGACGGCCTCGAGCGTCGCGAGGTCCCCTGGGCCACCGAGCTTGATCTTGAGTGCCGGGAAGTCGCGCGCGCGACTGGCGCGCTCGGCCACCACGTCGGGCGCATCCATCCCGATGGTGAAGTCTGTCGGCGGCAGGTCGGCCGAGAGGCCGAGCAGCTCGTGAACCGGCACCCCGAGCACCTTGCCCGTGAAGTCATGCACGGCGATGTCAATGGCACACTTGGCCGCGCCGTGCCCCCGGATGGCGCGATCCATCGCGTTCACGATCGCATCGACCCCGTCCCGTGTTGGATCAAACGTGCCAACGGCCTCGATCAGGAGCGGGAAGATCGCCGCCATCGTGTCGGGGGTCTCGCCATAGAACCGATCCGGGTACCCCTCCCCCAGTCCAACCAGGTCCGGGAACCGATCGTCACGAACCTCAACCACGACCGTGGTCACCTGGCGACCCTCGCCATGACTGGAGCGGGCGATCCGCAGCGGGTCGCGCAGCTCCAATTTGAGGGTTTCGTGGGTCAGCCGCAGGCTCACGACCCGCGGACCCACGGCAGCGCGTCGACCCGCTCGCGGACGGCCGGCCACAGGCGATCCGCGCCGAAGCGGACGGGATCGTCCGCCGGTAATCCGGTTTCCTCGGCGATCTCGGCGATGATCCGTCGCGCATCGGCGTCGTCCGGATAAAGCGACGTGTTCAGGGCCACGGCCACCACCTGCGATGGCGATACCAGCCCGGCGACACGCTCGTGCAGCTCGATGAAAGGCGGCAGCGACGCGATCGGGAAGGACGCCTCGGGCAGGTGGTCAAAGTCATGGCCGGCAAGCCCCGGCTTGTGGACCATGACCATCGCGTGGGGCGTGGCTCCATGGATCAACCCGAGCGTGACCGACGAATAGGCGGGATGGTCGAGCGAGCCCTGGCCCTCCACGATCACGTAGTCGCCGTGCGCCTCACCCTGTTCGACCAGCCATTCGACCGTGCCTTGCGCAAAGTCGCTGATCAGGCGGTCCACCGCGACACCCCAACCCTCGATCATGATCCCCGTCTGGCGGTCGCCACGAAGCTGGCCGAGTCACCCGCCGCCACTGCCGCACGCCGGAGTTCCAGCGATACGGACATCTTGCCCACGGCGCAGTCCGTGCCGACGGTCAGGATGACCCGCTTGCCCGGGAGATGGCGGCGCCCGACGGCCGTCTCCATCCGATCGGGCGGCCGTCGATAGTCGACGATGGCCGTCCCGCGCGCGGCGGCCGCTGCGGCGAATTCGGGATCGTCACCGATGAACGTGTGCAGACCCGAATGCACCTCGAGACCTGCGGCGATGGCTTCGAGGATGACGGATCGCCACGTCGCCGGCAGACGTCCACCGGTTGGCGCGATGCCGATCAAGAGCACGTTCGGCCGGCCCGGCAACGCCATCGCATCGGCCAGCGTGCCGACGATCGGGATGTCATGGGCCGGCATGAACGCCGAGACGTTCTGGCCGGCTCGGGTCGAGTCGAGGACCGCCAGGATGTCATCGGTTCCGTAGCGGATGACGCCGTATGCGGTCTTCGCGCTGTGGGCACCAAACTGGCCCTCGGTCAGGATCACGAGTCGGCGGCGGTCAGGGGTTGGCATCAGCGAAGTTTACGGAAACTGCACGGTCTCCGAGGCTCGGCCGCGCACGGCGACATCTGGTACCGCATACCGGATTCGAACCGGTGATCTCCGCCTTGAGAGGGCGGTGTCCTGGGCCTCTAGACGAATGCGGCCCCGTCAGGCCGGGTGAACCATCGCCCGGACCGGTCGGCATGATACCAGCGCTCCGGTACGACCACCGCCTCACCGCCAAGGCACCGGTGGCGGAGGCCGGCGGCGTGCCTACAGGCGGTTCATGTCCAGGAAGCCACGGACCGCATCAGCGACCTGCAGGTAACTCTCTTCGCCGAGCACGAGGCCGTAGTGTGAGTGCGCCGCAAACGGTTCGAATGTGGCGCCCAGCCATTCGGCGAGACGCTCTGCGTCGACCAACGGCACGGTCCGATCCAGGCCGCCACCGATGACCAGCACCGGCACATCCTCCAGGTTCCGCCGATCGAACGCCACGCCTGACAGCATCTGGCGTCGGGCGACGCCAGACTCGTGGGGCTTCTGGCCCAGCATGTGCTGAATCCGCAGGATGTCCGCCAGGGTCAGGTCCCGGTCGTCGCGCAACAAGCGCTCCGGCAGGGTTTCCCAGCCGATCAGCGCCCGCCCATAGGCCTCCGGGATCTCACGTAGTTCGTGCTGCCGAACCGCCGGACGCAGGTCGCGCGGCAGTTCGGCGCTTAGCAGCACGAGCCCGGCAACCGGGATCCGCTCAACGGCCTTGAGCGCCAGGAGCCCACCCATCCCGTGTCCGACCAGCACCACGCCGCCCGGGAAACGCTCCAGCGAGCCGACGACATCTTCCACATAGGTGTCAAACGAGAGCGTCGCGGGGTCAGCTGTCTGCGACCAGTAGTGGTTGCGCAGGTTGACCGCGTGGCTCTCCCAGCCCCGCGCCGCGAAGTAGTTGAGATAGCGCTCCCAGGCCCACGAGCCGGCCAGTTCGCCGTGGACAAACAGGAGTGGCTTCCGGCGCGACCGCCGCTCCGGCAGCCACGACTCGATGTAGATGCCGCGCCCGTCGAGTTCGATCTCATCCTTGCGGATGGGGCGACCATTGTTCGACAGGCCCTGGCTGCGTTCGAGAATCTGGTCCGGGGTGTCCGACATGCCGCTCACTGCTCGTGTGGGTTGATGACCAGGCCGGTCAGGGCCTTGGGATAGAAGTAGGTCGACTTCTGGGGCATCACGTCGCCGTCTCGCGCGACCGCCGAGATCGCGGCCACCGGAGTCGGCTCGAGGAGGAACACCGCGTCCGCGCCGGCGTTGACATCATCGACCAGCGCGATGGCATCGGCTGCCGACTTCGAATAGGTCACCGCACCACCGGCCACCGCGTCGGCGGTGATCCCGACGAGGCGCTCGAGGGCGACGCCGAGCAGCGTCACGTCCAGATGTCGGACCGCCGACCCGCCGGGCGGCAGGAATGGCTCGAAGGCGGCTCGCCGCGCGGTCAGGAGCATACCGCCCGAGCGTGTCCAGAGGCCGAACCGGCCGGCCCCACCTGGTGACAGGGCGATCGTCTCGAACACGCGGCGCAGCTCGGCCGACTCGACGCCTCGGCGCACCTCAAACAGCTCGTCGAGCCGAGCGAGGAGGCCCGCCACGGCGTCCGCTCCCAGGCGCAGCAGGATGCGATGTGTGGGCAGGACGGTCAGCGGTTGGCGGCTCGCCTCCAACAACAAGGTCAGGATGTAGTCGAACGGTGGATCCTCCTCGCACGATCGCGACATGCGGCGTTCATCGCGATAGCGCAGCGCCGTCTCGTAGCGATGATGACCATCGGCAATCGTGACCGGATGATGGCCGGCCGCGGCGAGCAGCGGCGCGACTTCGGCCAGCCTCTCCCCGTCGGCAGGAACGCCCCAGAGTCGGTGGCGAACACCGTCCTCGTCATTGAGGTCTACGTCCGCGGGTCTGGCCATGACCGCGTCCAGCACCGGCCGGCCGGTTTCAGCGAGGTCGTCGTACAGGGCCACGACGGGGCTCGTGTTGACCCCGGTGGCGCGCAGCAGCCGGTAACGGTCTTCACGGGGCCCGGCAAGCGTCCGTTCGTGGGGAAGCACCCCCGACCCAGGTCCAAAGGACTCAAGCCTGAGACGGGCGAGGAACCCTCGCTGGACCCGCGAGACATCCGAACCGGGAACCCGATATGACTGCTCGTACACGTAGATGGACGGGTGCGGGTCCTTGTGCAGGGTCCCGTCCGAGCGCCAGGCGGCCAGGGTGCGGGCGGCACGACGATACTGATCATCTTCCTGGTCACCCTGCTCGATGCCGGGCAGATCCAGCCGGACAACATTCGCCGGATGACGGTCGAGCAGGCGCCGTCGCTGCGTTTCATCGATGACGTCGTAGGGCGGCGCCACGACAAGAGCCGGGTCGGCGATGGTCGCCGGATTGAAACGGAGCGCGCGAAAGGGGCGAATCTCGGGCACGGAACCCTCAGGTGGCGGCACGCTGGCCGAGGGGCTCGGGGACCCCAGCATCGTACGATAGCCGCCGCGACAACGTCCGCGATCGTGCAACTTCCGGGGGAGCCGAGACGTCCATGCTGGGATCGAACGCGTCCAGACCACTAGCTGGAGTCTCCGTGCCCCTTCGTCCCGGCTCATCGAGCAGCACCACCGGTCCGCGCGGATGCCGGCAGCTGCTGCGGACACTCGTGGTCCTGGGCGTCGTGCTGGGCGCCGGCGGCCCGGCAACCTCCCCGGCGACCGCCGCGGACGGCCTGACCATGGAAGCGCGGATCCTGCTCAACGGCAATGCCCGGATCGGGTCATGGATGGCCATCGAAGTTCATCTCGTCAACATGGGGCCCGCCATCAGCGGCGAACTGCGCCTGGCCGGCGGCAGCCAGGGCCAGACCCGCTTTGGGAGGGCCGTCGACCTGCCCACCCAGTCGGACAAGACCTACCTGATGTACGCCCAGCCGCCGGCGTTCGGCAGTGAACTCGAGATCATCCTCGCCGCTGATGAGCAGAAGGTGGCCTCGACGAAGGCGAAGTTCTCCATTCACGATATCAATCAACTGGTGGTGGCCGTGGTCGCCGAGCGACCCGAAGGGATCGTCCGCAATCTGCGCCTGCTGCCCAACCAAAACCAGGTCGCCCCATTGGTCATGTCAATCGCGCCCGAGGACCTGCCGGAGCGAGTCGAAGCGTGGAACATGTTGGATCGGCTCGTCTGGCAGGACCTCGACGCGGGCCGCCTGACGCTTGCCCAGCTCGATGCGCTACGCGGCTGGGTGGCCGGCGGTGGGCGACTGGTCATCGTCGGAGGCACCACCGGACCGCGCTCGCTGGTGGCCTTCCCGGACGTCCTGCTGCCGTATCGCCCGACGGCCACCATCGATGTCCCGGCGGCCGCCCTGAGCGGGCTCCTGGGCGAGCTTCCGGCGGCAGCGGCGGACCTATCGGCACTCTCGGGGGAACTGGTCGAAGGTCGAGCCCTGGCGGTGGTCGGCGATCGCGTGTTCGCGGCGGAGCGGAGCTATGGAACGGGGGTCGTCACACTGCTCGGGTTCGATCCCACCACGGGCTGGATCGGCGACGGGACAGCGGGCGAAGGCATGTGGCGGCGACTACTGCCGCCCCGCAGCTCCGGGAACCTGGTCTTCTCGGACGACAACATGCTGGTGAGTGCGGTCTCCCAGTTGCCGTCACTGGCCCTCCCGCCGATCGGCGGGCTCGTCGCCTTGCTGGGCGCCTACATCGTTCTCATCGGACCGCTCAATTACCTGATCCTCCGCCGCCTGGACCGGCGCGAATGGGCGTGGGTCACGATGCCCATCCTGATCGTGGCGTTCACGGCGGGTTCCTACGGCATCGGCGCCGTGCTGCGCGGCGACGAGGTCATCGTCAACGAGATCGCGATCGTCAGGGGCGCACCCGGCGCCACGGACGGTTCGGGTCAGGTCTACGTGGGCATCTTTTCTCCTTCTCGCGGCCAGTACCAGGTGCGGGTTCCCGGGGGAGCCCTGCTGTCGGCTCCGATCAGTGACTTTTTCGGCGGCCAGGGCGGCCAGGGCGGCCTGACGCAGCTTGACCTCCTCCAGGGTGACCCGTCGCGCGTACGCAACCTCGCCGTGGGCTTTGGCTCGTTGCGCACGATCCGCGCCGAGACGCCGGTCAGCGTGCCGCTGATTGCGACCGATCTGCGCCTCGAGGCTGGACGTCTCGTGGGGACCGTCACCAACCTGTCACAGGAGATCCTGGAGCGGCCGGCGGTCGTGCTGGGCGGTACCGTCGCGGTCCTGGTGGACCTGGCGCCGGGGGCGGTCGCTACGGTCGACATGCGGCTGGAGAACGTGTTGTTCGGGCAGTCATTATCGGACAAGGTCGTCGGCCCGATCTTCTTTGGCGACGGGCGGATCAACTCGGACACGGTCGCGCTCAACATCCGCCATTCGATGGTGGACCAACTGACCTGGGATCCGAATTTCGGCTCGACAGGCCAGCTCTCGACGGAGGGTCCGGTCATCCTGGCCTGGAGCTCGCGCGAACTGCTCCACCTCGAGATCGAGGGTCAGGAGCCTCGGAGATTCGGGAATGTGCTGTATTACCTGCCAGCCCGGCTGGCGATCCACGGCGAGACCACCTTCCAGTCTGACTTGATCCGCTCGAGCGTGGTCGATACCGATGCCGCGTTCTTCAGCAAGGATCCCTACAGCATCAACTTTGGACGCGGCTCCGCGACGATCGCTTACCGGCCGACCACGTTCGAAGGGACGCTGGCCGCCACCGGGATCGGGATCGGTCTCAATTTCGGTGGCGCTCCCACCCTCAATGTGAAGCCGACGGAGATCGAACCGCTCCCCTCGATGCCACCGCGCTGCCCCAATCCGCCGACCCCGGAGTGCGGCGTGCTGGTGTTCGATGGACTCCCGGAGGTCGAGGTGTTCGACCGGTCGAGCCAGGAATGGAAGCGGCTGCCACATCTGGGTTCGGGGACGCGGTACTCGCTGGCCGATCCGGCCCGCTACGTTGACCCGGTGACCGGGACCGTGTTGTTCCGCTTTGTCAACGATCGAATGGACGGCGTCGGGTTCAGCGTCGACGTGTCCATCAGCGGGATCGTCGAGTGACGGCCATCGTCCGCTCACAGGGGCTCGTGAAACGGTACGACCGGACGGTGGCGGTCGCCGGCCTCGATCTGGACATCGAACCCGGCGAGATCTTCGGGCTCGTGGGGCCAAACGGCGCCGGCAAGACCACCACCCTTCGCATGCTCGCGACACTCCTGCTTCCGTCGGCCGGGACCGCGGAGATCGACGGTTGGTCGGTGACCGGGAACGCCGACCAGGTGCGTCGCGTTGTGGGCTTCATGCCCGACGTGTTCGGCGTCTACGACGACATGAAGGTCTGGGAATATCTGGACTTCTTCGCCCGCTGTTACGGGCTGCCGGCGGCGGCGCGGCGGCGGATGATCGCCGACCTCCTGGAACTGGTCGACCTTGGCGACCGGCGCGACGATTACGTCCAGACCCTGTCACGAGGCATGGAGCAGCGGCTGTGCCTGGCCCATGCCCTCGTCCACGACCCCAAGGTGCTGCTGCTCGATGAGCCCGCTTCCGGCCTGGACCCGCGTGCCAGGGTGGAGCTGCGCGAACTGCTCCGCGAGCTGCGCTCGCTGGGCAAGACGATCCTGATCAGCAGCCACATCCTGCCCGAGCTCGAGGAGCTGTGCACCAGCGTGGCGATCGTGGACCACGGCAAGGTACTGGCGCAGGGTCGGATCTCGGACATCGAGCGGCGGCTGCGCTTCGGGGCGGTCCTGCGGGTTCGCCTGCTGCTGGACGGCGAGGCCCTCGAGGCGGCCCGTGACCGGTTCCGGGCGGATCCGGATGTGGCGTCGGCGGCGATCCTCGATGACGGATCGATCGAGCTGGGCTTCCGCGGGGACGACGAGGCGACGGCCCGGCTGCTGGCGACGTCGATCGCGGCCGGCCTGCCGATCGTCACGTTCGCCCGCGCCGCGAGCGATCTCGAGGAACTCTTCCTCCAGGTGACCGCGCCCGACCGCGCGACACTCGACGTAGCCTGAGGAGCACTTGGTGACCAGGATCGGTGACGCTCCGGAGCTTGCAGGACCTGGCGTGGCTGTCGCGGGGACGCGCCGCTCGCGGGCGCCGCTCGCGGCACTGTCGCGGACGGCCGGTGGCGTGGGCGCTGTGGGCGTCAAGGAGCTGCGCGGCCGGATGCGTGGCCGGCGGGCGTTCGTGATCCTGACCATCTACCTGCTGCTCCTCGCCGGCTTCGCCTGGATGGTCGAACTCGTGTTGGAGCGGACCTACACCTCCGGTTTCGGCGGCAACGGGACGTACGCGACGGCCGCCATCGGCCAGGGGATCTTTGCCGCTCTGCTGATGCTCGAAACGCTCCAGGTCCTGTTCCTGGCCCCTTCGGCGACGGCGGGCGCGATCAGCATGGAACGCGAGAAGCAAACCCTGGAACTCCTCGTGGCGACCCCGATCACGTCGTTGGCGATCGTCCTTGGCAAGCTGGTCAGCGCCCTCGTCTACGTCTGGCTGCTGATCGCGGCCTCGATTCCCCTGACCGCCGTGGTCTTCGTCTACGGCGGAGTTGCGCCCGACGACGTGCTGCGTGGCTACCTGGTCCTGATCGTGACCGCGCTCGGACTCGGGTCATTCGGGCTGTTCTGCTCGAGCCTGGTCAAGCGTACGCAGGCAGCGACCGCGATCACGATCTTCGGCGTCCTGACCATGACGATCGGGTCCATCTTCGTGCTGATCTTCTGGCAGGCCATGGCCACCGCGGATGCCGGACGAGGCACCGGCCCGATCAAGGGCAGTCCTCCGGAGGCGATCGCCTACCTGAACCCCTTCCTGGCCCAGGTCGACGTGCTGTGCGGGACGGAGGGGACGTTTGGCACCTGGTGTTCGATCAGGAATGGGATGCTCCAGCCCCAGAACGTCGCGGTATTCGAGGGTCAAGCGGTTCCGGTGCCGATGCCGTTGGTGGATCCGGGCTTCCGCGGCGATGGGGTCGTCCAGGTCTTCCCGAATCCTGGATTCGCGGTCCCGGATGTGGCCGAGTTCGGCGTTGGGCGCGACACCCTCTGGCCGGAGAGCTTGGCGACCTGGCTCTTCGTGTCGTTCGTCCTGCTGGTGCTGACGGTCCAGTTCGTTTCCCCGACCCGACGTTGGCGCCTTCGTCGTCGCTTGCGCCTTCGCCTTCCGCGACGTGAACCGGCGGCGCCATCATGAGCCCGCCGCTGTCTGCCCTGATTCGGCGCCTGCGCCCGGCTGCGGGCGAAGGTCCGCCCAACCGGCTTCCACCCGATCCACGCGTGACCCTGGCGGGGCCTCTCGATCCGCTCCTGCTGGACCTGCGAGCCTCACTGGTCCCTCATCGGCGCCGGCTGTGGTTGCGCCGACTGGTCCGCCGAGCCTGGATCGCCGGTGCCGCCATCGCCGTTGCCGAGCTCACCCTCTGGACTCTGGCGCGCCTGGTCCCCATGCCGCTGGCGCCGGTGATCGGCGCGTCGCTGCCGCTGCTCGGTCTGGTCGGCTGGCTTGTCGTCGGGATCAGGGCTCGGCCGGGCCTGGGCGCGACCGCACTCGCGCTCGACGTGGAAGGGCGACTGGGCGATCGACTCTCGAGCGCCCTCGAGTTGGCCGTGGCATTCCCCGCCTCGGCTCGTCCGGATGCGGGCTCGATCTCCGGTCCGGACACAGACCCGACGGCCCAGCTGGACCTACCTGGCGTCAACACCGACCCTGGCTCCGATGAACGCGCTGAGTCGGATCGATTTGTGCGACGCCAGCGGCGCGACGCCGTGGCGGCAGTAAGAGTCGTACCGCCCTCACTGTTTGCGCCCCGCTGGTCACGGCAGCCGATCACCGCCACGCTCGTCGCCGCGCTGCTGCTCGCGCCGGTACTCCTGCTGCCAAACCCGCAGGACGCCGCCATCGCCCAGCAACAGGCCGTGCGAGAGGCGGCCGCGCGCCAGGCGGAGCGGATCGACCGGGTCGCCGAGGATCTCGAGGCACGCGGCGCGGACGCCAATGACCCCCGTACCCGGCTTGCCCAGGAGCTTCGAGACCTGGCGCTTCGGCTGCGCCAGGAGCCGGAGAACCTGGATGCCAACCTGGCCCGGCTCGGGGCGATCGAGGACGAGGTCCGTGCCCAGATCGACCCAGCCAACGAGCAGCGTGCCGCCTCGCTGGCGTCACTGAGCCGTGCCCTGTCCCGCGCTGCCACGGGCCGACCAGACGCGAACCGGGACGGGGCCCCGGAAGAAGCCCGCGAGGATCTTGCGCGGCTGGCCGAGAACGTCGAGGACATGACCGCGGCCGAGCAGCGCGACCTCGCTCGACAGCTGGCCGAGCTGGAAGCGACCGCATCGCAGGCTAACGGGGCGGCCGGCATCGCGCTCAGCGAAGCGGCCCAGAGCCTGGCCCAGGGCGACACCGCCGGTGCGCGGGCCGCGCTGGACCGTTTGGGCGACGCATTGACGGGTGCCGGGGAGCGGGTCGCCACGGTCCGGGACCTGGCGACGGCTGCGTCGCGGCTCCAGGATGCCCGAAGGGATCTGGCCAACGCCGGTCGGCCTCAGCAGGGGCAGGGCGCGGGCCAGGGCCAGGGTCAGGGCGCGGGCCAGGGCCAGGGTCAGGGGCAGGGCGCCGGCCAGAGCCCTGGCACCGGTCAGGGCCAAGGCCAAGGTCAGGGTAAGGGCCAAGGTCAAGGTCAAGGTCAGGGT
>CAYRTS010000080.1:0-13895 GCA_964427285.1 uncultured Anaerolineaceae bacterium | reverse complement strand
TACAGCCACATCCACCAGCCCGGGATCGGGGTCGGCGGCCACTGCATTCCGGTCTATCCGCACTTCCTGTTGAGCCGGGCGCCGGAGCTGACCATGGTCGCCGCCGCGCGCAAGGCCAACGACGGGCAGGTTGGGCGGGCATTGGCCCTGCTCGACGACGCGCTCGGCGGCTTGTGGGGTGCCGAGGTCCTCGTCCTGGGCCTGACCTACCGGCACGGCGTCAAGGAGCTCGCCTACTCGCGGGCGATCCCGTTGATCGATGGGCTCAAGGAGCGCGGCGCCCGGGTGCGCGCCTTCGACCCGCTCCTGGACCACGCCGAAGTCGAAGCATTGGGCGCCCTGCCATGGGCCTGGGGCAACGCCGACGAGGGAGTGAGGGCGGTCGTCACGCAGACGGCGGACCCGGTCTTTGCCGGGCTGGACGGCGCCTGGTTCCCACAGCTCAGGATCGTCCTCGACGGTCGCAACTCCATGCGGACCTTGGCGCTGCCGGCGGCTGTCGTTTACCACGGGATTGGGATTCCGAGCCGAACCGGCGGGTAGGGGCCGTCGGGTCCCCGTAAGGCGGACCTGGGGCGCGGGAGCCCGGCGAGCTGGTTCAGCTCGCGAGGTGCCGCCTTGATGTTCCGAACGTTTGTGCGGTCTCCTCTCCGGACGCCGAAGTTACTGCCGGACGATGTCGTGATCGAATCCCTGCCCGCCAAGTCAATCTCGACTTGACAAAGCGATTTGCTCGCAGCTACGATCCGCGCGGATCTCCCGAGGGCAGTTGCCCAGACCGGGACCAGCCGTCGATTACGGAGGCAAGTAGACCCGATCGCCTGAACCGAGCCGAACCGGTCACACACGGGTTCCGGTAGAGAGGGCTCTCGGTGCAGTCTCCGTCTCGTGGGCGCCATCCATGGCGCGCGGTCGTCGCGTTTCTGATTTTCGCCTTCGCCGCACAGCCGATCGTCGGGCAACCGGGCATCGCCACCGCGGCCGGGCAGCCATTCAATGGACGACCGCCCGCCGCGCCTGTGATCGAACCCGCGGCCAACGCCGACCTACCTCCACAGGCGGCGGGTGCCGCCCTCGACGCAACAGGACGGGAGCACTCACCGGCCACGCCGATGGACCGAGTGGGGCGACGGGGGGAGATCCGCCCACCGAAGCCGGAGCCGGCCGGTACGATCGTTGCGGGTCGAAGCGACCGATTCACCCGCACGACCAGCACTGGCGACGGGACCTACGTGGCCACGACCGGCGGCGCGCCGCTCAACTACCGCTCGGCCGATGGCACCTGGCAGGCGATCGACCTGTCGCTCGTGCCGGCAGCGCCAGCATCCGGCTTCGACCTGCAGACGAGGGCCAACGACCGCCTGGTCGAGTTGTCCGACCGGACCCACCGGAACCTGGCCCGCCTGTCCGGCCGTGCCGACTCCCTGGTGCTTGGCTCGCCCGACCTCGCCGGATCAGCAGCGGCCAGCCGATCCGGGAACCGGGCCCGATACGGCGGGGGTCAGGCGCTATCCGTGGAGATCAGCCCGATCGCTGAGGGCCTCTACTTCACCGCGACGCTCCAGAACGCCTCGGCGCCGCTCAGCGTGCGGTTCACGCTCGATGTTGGGGATCTGACCCCGACTCTGTCTCCCGATGGCTCGATCAGCCTCCACGACGACGCCACGAATCGGCTGGTCTTCGCGATCGAGCGCCCGACGCTGATCGATGCGGCCGGCCGGCGCTCGTTCGACGTGGCCGCTGAGATTAGCGAACGCCCCGGCAACGCTCCGCGACAGGCCATCACCGTGACCTACACGATCTCGGCCGACACCGCTTCCGCGCTAACGTATCCGCTCATCATCGACCCCGCCATCGTGCTCTGGCCGACCAATGCCGGAACGAGTCTGCGCATCGTCGACGGCGCCACCGGGGCACCGGTCTCTGGCGTCGACTGCACGGGACCCGGCCCGACCGATGCCTATGGGATCTGTGGCCCGCGCCAGCTCGATCCTGACCTGGAGGCGACCACCACCCTGACCAAGACCGGCTACTTCACCAAGACCGTTGAATACACGCCATATCCCGGCGGCATCGTCACCATCCCGATCTGGGCAACGACCACCAGCCAGACGGTGAAGGTGGTCGATGGATCCGGGGCACCCGTGAGCGGAGCGGCGGTGACCGATCCCACGAATGGCACGAGGGCCTGCCCGGGCACGACGACGGCCGCGGATGGCATGTGCCTGATCACCGGCGTCAATCCCGACCTGCTCATCGATCTCACGGTGACCAAGAGCGGCTTCTTTGCCAAGCAGCTTGTCTTCATCCCCAGCCCGGGGAGTCAGCGAACGATTACGGTCTGGGCGGCGTCCACGAGCCAGACGATCAAGGTGATCGACGGCGCTTCGAGCGCCGCGGTAAGTGGACTCGGGGTGGTAATGAGCACGCCAACAAACGGCACGGTCGCGTGTCCAGGCTCAACGACGGCTGCGGACGGCACCTGCATCATCACGGGTGTCAATCCCGACACCGACATCTCGCTCTCCTTGTCGAAGACCGGCTACTTTTCGAAATCAGTCGACCTGATCCCGACGATCGGCAACCAATTGACGGTCAAGGTCTGGGCTACCGGGACGACGCAATCGGTCAAGCTGGTCAATGGCTCTGGGGGTGCCGGCGTGAGCGGTGTCACGGTGACCATGCACACACCGTCCAACGGCACGGTTGCCTGTCCGGGCACGACGACCGCGGCCGACGGCACATGCCTGATCACAGGCGTCAACCCCGACCAGGGAATCCCATTGTTGGTGTCCAAGACAGGCTTCTTTGGCCCCACCTGCTACAGCGGCTACCCCTGCGCCAAGGTTGCGCCGTTGGTGCCAAGCCCCGGTGCTGAGCAGCCGATCAAGATCTGGTCGATCACCACGGCGCGAACCGTCCGAGTCACCGACGCGTTGACCGGTGCGGCGATTGCCGGTGCGTCGGTAACCGCCGACACTGGCACGGTCGCCTGTCCCGGAACGAACACCGCCGCCGACGGGACCTGCGTGATCACCAGCACCGATCCGGACCGTGTGCTCACCCTCGCCCTGTCCAAGACCGGCTATTGGACCCGAACCGTCGAAGGAACGGTTGGTGACGCGTCCGACATCGCGACGACCCTGTGGCCAACGTCATTCAGTCAGTTGGTCGAGGTCGTCGATGGCGTGACCGGCAGTCCGGTCGCTGGGGTCTCGGTGTCGAGTTGCTCGACCGTCACCTCCGGCGATGGCCGCTGCACGATCGCCGGCGTCGACCCCGCCCTCCCGCTGACGATCACCCTCACCCTGACCGGGTACTACACCAAGACGCTCACGGTCACGCCGTCGACGGGGGTCATCGCCGTCACGTTCACCCATGGCGGGTCCGGCAGCAGCCTGTCCCTGGTCGAGATCAACTCGGCGAACGCCTTCTCGGAGGGCGACGCGACGGTGACGGTTGGCCGCTCTGGCGGCACGATCTACCGCCTCTACACCACCCTCCAGCCACCGATCCTGCCCGACGGGGCCCAGATCAGTCAGGCCAGCTTGCGGCTCGTTTCCGCGACGAAGGGCGCCGAGACGGTCCCGGTCACGGTGCGTCCGATCACCTCGGCCTGGTCGCCAGCTGCGATGAGCTGGAGCAACCAGCCAGCGGTCGGCGATGTGATCAGCACCATGGTCGTCGGACAAGCTGAGCCCGAAGACGACCCGCCGTTCGCCATCACCAGCTGGGCCCAGACCGCATTCGTGCGCACCGTCAAGGGCGCGGCCGACATTTGGGGCCTGGCGATCATGGGCGCCGACGAGACCAACGGCAGCTATGTGGTGTTCGAGGGGGACGCGCTCCAGAGTGCCAACCGACCGAGCCTGACCATCGCCTACCGCGTCGCTGCCGCCACGATCGACTTCGCCGAGGTTCTGGGCAAGAACTTCGCACCCTCGACGATGCTGGTCGGCGCGACGACGACCCTGCCCCTCATCGTGCGGAACACGGGCTGGGGGGTCTGGAAGGCCGCGGGCACGGACCGGACCGTCCTCGCCTACCGCTGGCTTGACCGCGATGGAGCGCTCCTCAACGTGGCCGGCTTCACGCCGTTCGGCCAGGTCGCTCTGGCCGCCGATGTCCCGTCGGGCTACTCCGCCTCCGTCAACCTGCCGGTCCTGGCCCCGCCGGCAGCGACCAGCGCCACGCTGCGCCTCGACGTCGCGTCGGTCGTCAACAACGCCACCCTGTACTTCTCCGACGGCGCCCTGCTCGACCTGTACGACGAACCGGTCGTCCCCGCCGACGCCGACGACGGCTACGCGGCCTATGTCGGCTCGTCGGTCGTCAAGCGCACCGAGTACCAGGTCGAGATCGTCGAAGAGGCCAACGCCGTCGCGCTTGGCACTGGATTGGCCGAGGGCGGCAGCCTGGCGATGGACGGCCTGACCGGTGTGCTGACCTACGGCACGTCCGATCTCGCGGTCGCCGACCGCGGACCCGGCCTCTCGTTCTCGCGCACCTACAGCAGCGCCAACCGGACGCGCTGCGACGGCGTGCTGGCCGCGTGCGGCTGGAGCACCTCGGCCGACCAGCGGATCGATGGCACCCTCTCGGGCACGCCCACCTATGTCGACCCGACCGGCGGGCGTCACTCCGGCTCGTTCGATGCCCAGGGTCAACTGCGCTTTACCGGCGCCGTCACCGGCGACCTGCAACGTCGGCGGGTCACGATCATCGACGAGGCGGCGAGAACCGGCTGGACGGGCACGACGCCGACTCCGGTGACGACTCCTGTCAGCGCCGGAAGCTACGCCTACCAGCTCGCCGCGAACACTTCCGGCACGCTGGGCGGGATCAGCCTGCCCCTCGCGACCTACCCCGTCGTCACCTACAAGACCCGGACCGTGTCGGGCAACGAGTCGGCCGTCACCTTTACGCTCACCGATCAGTTTGGCCGGACGATCACCCTCGCCTACGTCCGGGGCACGACATTTACAACAGGCGCCACCTACACGATCGTGGACGCGACGCCGTCGTCGGTCGGGACCTTCGCCGCGACGAGTCACAACCTGTACGTCGATGCCCTGGCCCAGGACTCCGCGCTCGGGCGCGAGCTGACCGTCAGCGCCGTCAAGCTCACCTCCACGACGACCGGCGGGATCACGACCTGGGACGAGCTGCGACTCGCCCCGACGACCGCAACCCTGGTTGCCGACGCCATGCCCTCCTGGACGAGCGGCGGCACGGCGGCGACCCTCGATACTGTCGATCGCCATCTGGGCACGGCTTCGATCCGGGTCACGCCGCCGGCGGCCGCGTCCGACGCCACCAACGTTCCCGCGCAGACCCTGACGAACACCCACCTCGCCGCCATGCCGTTCCTGTCGTGGGCCTGGAAGAAGGCGACCGGGACGTCGGTCGCGGTGTGGGTCAGCGTCCGCGACCAGTTCAGCGGACAGACCGGCGACCTCGTCTATTACGCCGGCGCAGCGCTCAAGATCACCAGTGTCGCCAACGGCGGCGCGGCCGCCCTCCCCGCCTATGCGGGGGTGTCGCAGATCTCGGTTGGGGACGCGCTCCCGCCGGTCTGGACCGAGGTCCACCGCAACGTCCTCGAGGATGCCCGCAACGCCTTTGGCTGGCGTGCCGACGTGACCCGGACGCTACCGGTGCCCCGTGGCTTCGGTGCGCACGGTGACTTCGTCGAGGTGACCGGCTGGAAGCTCGTGCCGTACGACGGTCTGAATGCCCGATTCGACGAGATCCGCCTGGATTCCTCGGCCGGCGCCGCCGCGGACACGACCAAGGACTGGGTCCTGCTCAGGCCCGATGGCAGCTATCGCGCCTTCAACGACGCTGGTCGCCTGGTCTCCGCGGTCGATGCCTCGGGCAACAGCCAGGCCTTCACCTGGACCTATACCGCGGGGACAGACACCTGGCGGCTCGATCGAATCGCGCAAGGCTACGATACGAACCGAGCGCTCGCGTTCACCTACCCATCGGCGGGCGTGACGACGATCACCGACGTGCAGGGCCGCGCAGTCACGCTCACGGTGATCGCGCAGGATCTCGTCTCCGCGGTCTCATTCCGCGCCGGCAGCACGACCTACCTCTACGATGCCGCGCACCGCCTCACCGCGGTCAGGGACCCGCGCTACACCGCCGGCAACGACTACCAGACCACGATCGCATACGACGGCTCCGGCAAGGCCTACACGATCTACCAGGGCGCAGTGACGGCCAATGTGCCGCTGGCGAAGGTCCTGAGTCGGACCGCCGCGATCACGCCGAGCCTGACCGGCATCCAGATCCAGACCGCGCAGCAGCTCGCGGCCAACACATCGCAGTTGATCGAACTCGACCCCAACGGCAGCCGGGTCCGCGAGTACGCCCCCAGGACCGGCACCACCTTGCCGACCGCGGCCGATCTACGGATGATCACCGGCTTCGACGGGATCGCCCAGGCGACGACCACCACGCGGTATCGAACCGCCGGACAGCAGAACCCGCTCATCGAGCGGCAGGGATCGGCCGCCCGGGCGTCGCTCAACGCGTTCCACGTCCCCTTCGCGGCCATCCGGGTCCCCTGGACGCAGTCGGCGGCCGAGTACGCCGCCTCGACCGACGCGGCCCGCCTCCAGTACCGCACGTTCACCGGCTACGACGCGGCCAACAACCCGGTCATGAACCGTGACGCCACCGGCCACGCCATCTATCGCGCCTACGACGCCAGTCATCGGCTGATCGGGACCGACGACAACTTCCTGGCCAACAGCGGCTTCGAGGGCAGCCTGGCCGGCTGGACATCGCTCGGTTACGTCGCCCTCCAGGAGGGCGACGCGTCGTCGGGCGACCACGCCGCCAGGCTGACGAGCGGCTGGAGCGCCGGCACGCTCGCGGGCGTGTACGAGACCAACAGCGGGGGCGTCCCGCAGGGCGGCTACGTCGACACGGCCGGCGGCGCTGCCACCTTCTACGGCCCGACCGGCACGGCCTACGATCCAACCACGGGCTACCTCTACGTCGCCGACAGCTACAACCACGTGATCCGCAGGATTGCCCCGGACGGCACCGTCAGCGCCTTTGCCGGGTTGGCGGGCGCGGCGGGCCTGGGCGACGGTATCGGAGCGGCGGCACGCTTCAACACGCCCTACGCCGTCGCCGTGAGCACGTCTGGCGACCTGTTCGTGGCGGACCGGGCGAATCACACCATCCGCAAGATCACCCCGGCTGGCGTCGTCACCACTCTCGCCGGCAGGCCCGGCATCAAGGGCGGGCTCAATGGCACCGGCTCAGCCGCCGCGTTTGCCAGCCCGTCGGGGATCGCGATCGACGCCTCGGGCAACCTGTTCGTCGCCGACACTGAGACCTGTTCGATCCGCAAGGTCACCCAGGCTGGGGTGGTGACCACGATCGCCGGCCCGCTGTCCGGTGGCAGCGGGATCTGCCAGAACGCCGATGGGACGGGCTCGGCAGCCAGCTTCAAGGGTGCCTACGGGATCACGCTCGATCCGGGGACCAGCAACCTGTACGTCGCCGATGCCGGAGCACACACGATTCGCAAGGTCACCCAGGCCGGCGTCGTCACCACGATCGCTGGGCTCGCCAGCACCGCCGGGTTCGTCGATGGCACCGGTTCGGTGGCCCGCCTTACCAGTCCTGCCGGGATCGCGATCGACCCGACGGGGGTCCTGTGGGTCGGCGATACCACCACGATCCGCAAGATCACCCTGGCCGGCGTCGTGACCACGGTGGCCGGTGTCGGCGGGACCGCGGGCTCCCTCGACGGGACGGGCACCGCCGCCCGTCTCAACGGCCCGAAGGGCTTCTCGTTCGACGGCGCAGGCACGCTCTACACGGCCGAAGCCGGCAACCATATGATTCGGCGGATCACTTCGGCCGTGGTCGTAACGACTCTTGCCGGCATTGCCGGCAAGAGTGGCTCCGTGAACACCGGCGCCGGCGCGGGCGCCGCCCGCTTCAACCGGCCCCAGGGAATCGCCACGGACGCCGAGGGCAACGTCTACGTTGCCGACGGCCTGAACAACACCATCCGCAAGCTCACCGCGAGTAACACGGTCTCGACACTCGCCGGGCTGGCGGGCGTCGCCGGCTGGGTCGACGGCGCCGGCTCGATCGCCCGATTCTCCAGTCCGGGCGGGCTGGTGGCCGACACAGCCGGCAACCTGTTCCTCGCCGGTGGTGGCGACAAGGCCATCCGCAGGATCACGCCGACCGGGGTCGTGACCACCTTCGCGGGCTCCCTCGGCAACGCGGGCACTGCCGACGGCACCGGAACGGCCGCCCGCTTCTCGAACCCGACCGGCATCGCGATCGACGGGTCAGGGAACCTGTTCGTGGCCGATTGCGGCGGTCCCACCATCAGAAAGATCACGCCAGCCGGCGTGGTGACCACCCTGGCCGGGTTGGCGAACACTTCGGGTTCCGTCGACGGCACGGGATCGGCGGCGCGGTTCAACTGCCCGCGGGGGATCGAGATCGATGCCAGCGGTGTCCTGTATGTGACCGACTCGAACAACCACACGATCCGCAAGGTCACCGGGGCCGGCGTGGTGACGACGCTCGCCGGCACGGCCGGAAGCGCAGGCTCGGTCGACGGCACCGGATCCGTTGCGCGCTTCAACTACCCGGCCGGCATGGCTCTCGATGCCACCGGCAACATCGTCGTCGCGGACGAGAGCAACCACACGATCCGCGCGATCACGCCCGCCGGTGTCGTGACCACGATCGCCGGTCTGGCCGGTCAGCAGTCCTTCACCGATGGGGTCGGCGCGGCAACCCGGTTCCGGAACCCGAAGGACCTCGCGATGGATGGCTCGGGCAACCTCTACCTCACGGACATGATGAACCACCTCATCCGAACGATCGCCCCGCAATCCGCGGCTCGCCAGGTTGTGACCCTGGCCGCCGGCGGGACCTTCCGGTTCCAGGCTGCGCTCAAGGTGGCCTCGGGTACACCATCGGCGACCTATGCCGTCGACTACTGGAGGACATCCACCAACGCCTGGACGACCTTGATCCCGACGACGTCCGATGCCGGCACGAGCTGGCACACCGTGGCGGTCGACGCCACGATCCCGCTCGATTCGGACGGACGGCTGCGCGTGACCATGGCCATGACCGGCACGGGTACGGTCCTCCTCGACAACGTCGCCCTCTTGACCACCGCCCAGACGATGACCTACGACGCCTTCGGCAACCCATCGACCACGACCGACCTGCTGGGACGAGTCCAGCATGCCTACTACGACGTCGACCCGGCGGGCAACCATGCCGCCGGCGTCTACCAGACCCGGACGATCAGCAACGAAGTCGGTGGCGGCAGCAACGCCGATCAGAACGTCACGACCACGGTTACCCGCAACAAGCTCGGGGCTGTCCTGACCTCGACCGATCCGATCGGCCGGGTGACGACGACCGTCTACGCCATCAACGGCACTGACACCGCCTCGGTCACCGATCCGGCGGGCGGCAAGACCACCTTCACCTACGACGTCGGCGGGCGAGTCCTGACGAGCGTCGCGCCCAACGGCAACGTCTCCGGCGGCACGCCCTCGCTCCACACCACGACCCGGGTCTACGACGGGATGGGCCGGGCCACTGATGTCACCGATCCGCTCGGCAAGGTCAGTCACACGACCTATGACGTCGCCGGGCACACGATCGCGACCTTCGAGCAGTACACCGGTGGCGGGACGCCCCTGTCCGGCCTCGCCAATCTCAAGACGACCACGACCTACGACGGCGACGGGCTGCCGATTTCCACCGTCGTCGATGCCGGCGCCGGCAATCTCGCGCTGACCACGACCTACACCTACGACCAGCTGAGCCATCGGGTCACCGAGACCGATCCGGCTGGGCGGGTGATGACCACCTACTACGATGCCGCCGGTCGGGCGGCGGGCGTCCGGGCCGCCATCGCCCCGAGTGGCGCCCCCGCGCCGCTGTGCCCCGGTCAGGCCAGCACCCGCTGCAACAGCCTGACCACGTACGACGTGCTGAGCCGGCCAAGCAGCGTGACCGATGCCGCGGGCAACGCCACCACGACTCGCTATGACGTCAACGGGCAGCAGGTCAGCCTGACCAACGGCCGCGGCTACACGACGACCATCCGCTACGACCTGGCGGCTCGCCCGATCAGCACGACCGGCGCGACCGGGGCGGTGTCAACCACGACCTATGACGCGCTCGATCGCCCGATCATCGAGACCGCGCCCGATACGACCTTCACCAAGACCGTCTACGACAGGGCGAGCCAGATGATCGACACGAGCGCGCCCGCCGCGGCCGGCAGCGCCGATGCCGCGCTCAACTGGACCCACCAGACGTACGACCTCGCCGGCCGATCGCTCAGCACCACCGCCCACTACGTGTCGGGCGGGAGCGCCACCGCCGACCAGAACGTGCTGGTCAAGACCAACACCTACGACGCCAACGGCAACACCCTGACCACGACCGGGGCGCCCGGCACGGTCGGTGGCGCGGGTCTGGTCACCAAGGCCACCTTCGATACGCTCAACCGCACGACCACCCTCATCACCAACTACGTGTCCGGCGGCCCGACCGACAACCAGACCAACCTGACCACGACGTATGCCTATGACACGCTCGGCCACGCGATCTCCGAGACCGACCCGGCGGGCGTGGTCACCCGCTCCGAGTACGACCGCGCCCACCGCCTGAGCGCGGTCATCCAGAACTACATCTCGGGGCAGCCGGCGACCGCGTCGCAGAACGTTCGCTCGCAATACGGCTACAACGCCGCCGGTGAGCTGACCAGCTACTGTCCGCCAGTGTCGGTCGCGGCCGGCAACTGCCTGTCGGCCTTCTGGAACTACGCTCGTGACGGCTTCGGCAACGTGAGTGCCCAGACCGCCCCGACCGGCTCGAGCCTCGGCGCGATCAGCGCCACCTATGATCCGGCGGGTCGGCTGGCCAGCAGCAACGACGGCCTCCACGCCCAGGCCTACACCTATGACGCCAACCACAACGTGACCGGGATCGTGGCCTCGGGTGGCGGCGCCGCCACGATCACCAGCACCTACGCCTACGACGCCCTCGACCGGCGCACGAGCGCGAGCAACGGCACCGACACCCTCACCTTCGAGTACGACACGCTCAACCGCCCGACCGCGGTCAAACGGGCTGGGGTCACGATCTCCGGGGCCACCTACAACCCCGACGGCACCCTGGCCACTTCCATCCAGCCAGCGGGCACGGCGAGCTTCACCTACGACGGGATGCTCCGTCTGGCGACGGCGGCCATGCCGGCCCTGTTCAGTGGCTCCGCCACCTTCACCTGGCGCCCGGACGGGCTGCTCGGGGCGCGAGCCTGGCCGGCGGGGACCAATGAGACCTTCACCTACGACGCCGCCAAGCGTCCGAGCCAGCTGCTGGTCAAGACCGCGGGCAACACGACCCTGGCCACGATCAGCACGACCTTCGATCGGGTCGGCAACCTGACCACCGAATCCCAGGTGATCCCCGGGATCAGCGGCCTCGCCGGCAACTCGACCCTGACCTTCACCAACGACCCCCTCCGGCGGACCACCGGCTACACGATCAGCGGTGGTGCGACCGTCACCTACACCTACAACGCCAACAGCAACCGGCTGTCCGCCGGTACGACCACCTTCACCTACAACACCGCCGACCAGCTCATCAATCAGACCGTGGCCGGGGTCACCCGCACCTTTGCCTACGACGCCGCCGGCAACCAGACGAGCTCCCCGGTCAGCCCGACGACCAATAGCAGCTTCACCTACGACGCCCTGAACCAGCCGCTCAGCGTGGCGGTCCCCTCCCAGCCGACCGTCACCTACACCTACGACGCCCTGGGCCGCCGAGCCAGCCGAACCGCCGCCGGCGCCACCGAGACGTATGGCTATGTCGGCGAGCTGATCGCCCGGATCGACCGTGGTGGCGGCAACGTCACCGACAGTGCCATCGACGCCATGGGCGACCGGCTCACCGTCGGGAGTGCCTGGACCCTGCCCAATGTCCGGGGCGATGTGGCGGGGCTGCTCAACTCGAGCCAGACCGCGGTGTCCGACGCCTATCGCTACGACCCGTTCGGGGTGACCCTCAACACCGCCGGATCCTCGCTCAACCCGTACCGCTTCCAGGGCCGCCTGCTGGAGTCGACCAGCGGCCAGTACGACTTCGGGGCCCGCCAGTACGACCCCGCGATCGCCGCCTTCACTTCGCTCGATACGGTCATGGGTCAGGCCCAGAACCCGCTGAGTCTCAACCGTTACCTGTATGCCCATGCCAACCCCGAGGTCATGATCGATCTCGACGGCCATCGGGCGATCGATCCGCGTGACGCCGGCTATGCCCAGGCGGTCGCCAGTGCCCGGGCCGCGGTGGCCGCGGCCAGGCAGGCGGTGGGTGCTGCCGCGTCCGCCTACCTGCGCGCGGTCATCGCCGCCGCCACGGCCCACGCCCGGCTCAACGACCCCTGTGTCGGGCCGTCCTGCAGCGAGCGGGACTTCCTCGAGACCTGGCGCCAGAACCGGCTATCCGCCTACTCGAGCGCCGCTGCCGTCGCGCGCACCGCCAAGACCCGCTACGACGCCGCGGTGGCGACCCTGCGCAGTGCCGAGGGCGCGCTCAAGGCGGCCCTGGCGACCAAGCCGAAGGCATCTGGTAGTCCTGACGATCGCGGCGGCGGCCGCGCACCAACACCGCGCGACTGCGGTCCGGCTGGTATCGGCTGTGTCGACTTCCGCCCCGTGGCCGTGGTCGCGGGCGTGGCGCTTGCTGTGGCTGCCTGTGTCGCGCTGTGCCCCGTGGCTGCTGTCGGAGGTGCCGTTGCCGGCACGGCCGTTGCGGTCGGGTCAGTGGCCACCGCGGCATGCATCCGATTGTGCCCGGCGGCCAGAACCGGCCTGCAGATCGCAAACGAGTCGAATGGCGGTGCAGGAACACCGAGCGGCGCCGTTGTCTCAGCGGCTGAAGTTGGTACCAAGTTGAGACCGTTGGTGATCGGCGAAAACATGACCCGAGTACGACAGTTCGCGACCGAGATCGGCGGCCGCGCCTACACGCCGTTGAAAAACTCGCCGTTCGACGAAGCTCTCGCGGTGCGGCGAAACGAGCGAATGATTCGTGACGCAGTTCGGTCGGGCACAGAGATTGTAGATATCGGTCCCGACTTCGCCCGTCGGGCCTCAGGGGGCGGTGCCAGCCCGTTCTACAACTTGGAGCGGCGCCTGACCAGCGGCTATGACAATTACACGAAGGCGTTTGAGCGGTTCGGATCAGACAAGGGTGGGGTGGCCGGCCTTGACTTCTAATTCCCCACCTTTTCGCGATGGCCTGGTTGTGAGCGCGCGCCGCGAATTCGATTTCCTCGCCGCCTCGGGGTTTCTCGTGGAGCTCGAAGATAGACCGGACATATCAGTCCTGGCCTTCATCGACAGCCGTGCGACGTTCGAGGTGGAATTCGATTGGCGCGAGCAGAGTGTCTTCTTGCTCGTCGGTCGTACCATGGGTGGCCGCCGCCCGCCCGGGTATTACGTGCACCAAGGCAAGAGAGTTCGTGTCCATCTGCTTCAAGCACTGATCGAGATCGAGGCCTTAGACGATTTCGCCAAGAATCAGCTTCGGCGAGGGACTCGGGAGTCTGGGGCAGAGGCGATGAAGTCACAGGTTGCCATGTTTGCTGAGGTGCTCCGCGCACGACTGTCCGAAGTCCTGACGAGGATCGAGATGTTGTTTCCTGGGTGAAATGGGTAGATAGGTGTGACAACCTGAACTGGCTCAATCTCGACCGAAATGATCGTCTGAGACAACCTCGGACGGCGACACCACCTACCTCAGTGGCCCAACGTCGGGTGGCGCCAACGTGACCCTGGGCATGGGCACGACCGTCGGCCCGGTCT
>CAYRTS010000079.1:10324-13896 GCA_964427285.1 uncultured Anaerolineaceae bacterium | reverse complement strand
GTCGGTCCGGGCGGACCATACGCCCGCAGCACAATCGATGTCAACAATCGGTTGTTCCGTCCGGCCTGGCGGGTGCCCAGCGGTCGTCCTGGATGCGAACGACCACCTCGTTGCGCTGATTCCGTCCCTCGATCAGGCGGCGGACCCGGCCGCCCCGACGGTCGTGGTCCACGGTGACAGCCTCGACCCGGGAGGTTGCGTTGAGGCTGTCACCGGCCAGGACGACACCCGCGAGGATGATGCTGGACCAACCGTCCGGGACTGCGCGCCGCGCCTCCGACGGTAGTGCCGTGGCCGGTTCAGCCAGGCCGACGACGACCGCGACCGACAGTGCACCTAGGACCAGCGGCTGGCCAAACGGACCGTGGGCCGCCCGGTGCGCGTCTCCATGCACGTCGCTCGCGTTGTTCGTCAGCCAGGCGAGCCGCGGATGCTCATCGGCCGTGATCGTCCGCCCACCGGGGTGAACGATCGTGCCGCCAACGATGGCGTCCTCCAGCCACCAGCCGCGCTGACGCACGGTCACCGCCGGGCCGCCGCGGTCACGACCCGGCTCAGGTGCACGGTCACAGCTCCGCCACGATCCCGGCCGGATCGTCGTGCGGCTGCGCGCGGGCCCAGTCCGCGTCGACCAGGTGCCCGAACCCGGGCGCCTCGGGGAGCGGCGCCATGCGGCCCCCCGGCAGGATCGTCGGCTGCGGCAGCGGGTCGTCCATTGGATGCACGCCGGTGAACGGGATCCCCCATTCGATCGGGACATCGAGATGGCCAAGACCGGCCAGCACCTGGCTATGCACGTGGGGGAACATGTGCGGCGCGAATGCGAGCCCTGCTGCCAGCACCTGGTCGATCACCCGTCGACCGCGGGTGATCCCGCCCATGCAGGTGAAGTCGATCCGGATCACGTCCACCCCGCCCGTCGCGATCAGCGCTTCCGGGTAGTAGCTCCCGCCCTGCTCATCGCCCATCGCGATCGGGACATTGATCCGGTCTCGCAGGCGGCGCAGGATGGCGGCATCGCCGGGCGGAAAGACATCCTCGAACCAGCCGAGGTCCACGTCCGGAATCGACTGAATGAACGCGGCCGCGGTCTCGACATCCTCGTAGACCCACGCCGCATCCATCCCGAGCCACGCGTCCGGCGCGGCCGCCCGGGCGGCGCGGAGACGACCGGCGCTTCGCTCGGGCGTCGCCGCGATCGGCGCCTTGAAGCGGCGCCAACCAGCGGCGTACAACTGGGCGGTCTGCGCGCCGGTTTCCTCGGGGCCCATCGTCCCGGGCGGATAGCCGATGATCGCGGTCGCGGGCATCGGAGCGTTTCGCCCGCCGAGCAGATCGGCGATGGACCGATCGGCCAGCTTCGCCGCCGCATCCCAACAGGCGAGGTCCACGATCGACAGGGCCCGCAGCCCGATCCCCGCGGCATGCGAGGCGAGGCTCCGCCGCCAGGCGATCGTGAGTGTCCGCTCGCGATCGGCGACGGCCGTCCCGACGTAGACCCGCGAGATCGTCTTGCGGATCTGTTCCGCGACCGCGCCGTCGCGGGTCAGCGTGTAGCTGTAGCCGTCGACCCCCGCGTCGGTCCGCACCCGCACCAGTGCGAACTCGCGGGTGTGCATGATCCACTCGCCGAAAATCACGGGCGCCGGTAGCTGGGCCTGAATCGTCATGACGTCGATAGCGCTAATCGTGGGGGAGGTCGTCATGATCGCGAACCCGGAGTGTCGTAGGGATCGAAGGTTTGCGCCGCGGACCCGATCCGCGCCTCGAGCCGAAGATTGAACCGACGTGATTCGCCAGGCGCGAGAATGTCGAGTCGGCCGGCCTGACGCTCGACCGCCCGCCCGCGGATCCCGCAGTTCGCCGGCTCGAGCCCGGTCAGGTACATCCCGGGCGCCAGCATCCGCCATTGCCACAGGAAGGGCAGCTGCGCTGGTTGGTATGAGACGGACAGCGCGATGCCGTCGGTCGGAGCGTGGGCTGCGTTGACGATCCCGATCGTCGCCCAGCCGACGCCGGGATCCGTCAGCCGGTGCTCGTACACGGTCGGGGGAAAGCCGACGGTCGGCGGGGCGAACCTGTCGTGCTCCGCGAGGCGGGCCTGCGACAGGTCGTCCAAGCCGACCACAGTCGCCGGGGGCGCGATCAGCCGCGCATCATCGGACACCACCGGATACCCGGCGTTCACGTGGTAGAGCAGCATGAGCACGGCTGGCTCATACCCTTGGTTCGTGACCTCGTCCTCGATCTCGATCACACCAAGACCGATCGGGAATCGCAGGCTTCGACGCAGGACGAGGTCGGCACCGTAGACATCGGTCTCGCGAACCTCGCCCGTCACCACGACGGCCGTGGGACCGGATTCGATCCGGTGGCTGACCGCGCGAGCCGGGATGTTCGAGAGGCGCCCATGCAGCCCGTACGAGACACCGTCGGCGATATTGTGGGCGCCGACATTCTGCAGGCCGCACGTGACGAGCAACCCGCCGTGGAAGCTGCGCAGCCAGGCATCGTCGCGAAAATGGGCCGGGTGGACGATGCCGGTCGAGCTCTGCCAGGCGAGTGGCTGACCCGCGAACCAGGCCGGACCGATGTCGAGTCCACGATCGACCAGGATCAAAGCGTGGATGCCGCCCTGGACCCGTACGTCGACGGCCCTGACGCCATCTTCGTTGCCGTCGGTCAGGCGGATTGCGCGGGCGGATGCAAGCTGCGAGGGGTCGCCGATGCGCTGGCGGAGGTCGTCCATGATGGCCTAGCGCTCCGCTCCAGTACTGGCTGCCCAGGCCCCCTGGGCCATGAACCCGCCGTCGACGGTCAGATATTCCCCGGTAATGAAGCTCGCGCGGTCGCTGGCCAGGAACACCACGGCCAGCGCGATGTCCTCGGGTTGCCCGATCCGACCCAACGGGTGGAATGCGCCGTAGCGGCGCACGTTGGCCTCCTCATCACCACCTTCGGCTCGGGCGGCCACGCGGACCATTTCCGAATCGATCGTCCCCGGACAGATGGCCACGACACGGATTCCTTCGGGCGCGTAATCGAGGGCCATGTTTCGGGTCAGGGACAGGATGCCGCCCTTGCTCGCGGCGTACGAGGGCACCTTGGTCATGGACTGGAGACCCTGGACGCTGGCGATGTTGACGACCACGCCGCGGCCCGCCCGGCGAATCTCCGGGATGGCGTATTTCGACATCAGGAAGGCGCCCTTGAGGTTCACGCCCACGATCCGGTCCCAGACCTCCTCGGGCGTATCCTCGATCCGGAAATACCAGTCGATCGGCTGGATGCCGGCATTGTTCACCAGGACGTCGAGACGACCGAAGGCGGCGACCGCTTCCGCGACCATCCGCTGGGCGTCATCGGCTCGGGAGACGTCACCTACGGTGGCGATCGCGCGACCGTCGCTCGCTGAGATCTCGGCGGCCAGGCGATGAGCGGCCTCAGCGTCAACGTCCGCGATAGCCACCGCGGCGCCCTCCCGGGCGCAGGCCCGCACGATCCCACGGCCGATCCCAAGCGCCCCGCCGGTGACAATGACCGCTCGTCCGTCGAATTCGCCCATTCGTTCG
>CAYRTS010000079.1:0-10224 GCA_964427285.1 uncultured Anaerolineaceae bacterium | reverse complement strand
TTCGCCCATTCGTTCGTCCTTCCTGGTCCTCAGCCTGGTCAGCCGCCCAGCTGCTCGGCCGTTGGGTAGAACAGCGGAACCCCGGACAGCCCGGGCACGCGAAACCGCGTGACGTGCCACCGGCCGATGTTGGGTACGGCGATGGTAGCCAGCCCAGGCCCATGAAAGACGCAGTTGGTGGGGGCCGCCAGCGCCGTTCCCTCTGGGTCCGAGGCAAGGACCTGAACCCCTAGGTCCGTCCGCCAGCGCAGGACGACATCGGGCCGGTAGCAGGCGATGACCACGGAGCCGTCCGTGGCAAAGGCGAGCCCATCGGGCACGGTTCCGGGCAGTTCGACGAGGATCTCGCGACTCCCGGCGGTGCCGTCGGGCCGGATGGCGTATCGAACCAGTCGGCCCGGCGTGCTTTCGAGGACCCATAGCTGCTGACCATCGGGCGATACGGCGAGGCCATTGGGAAAGTCCCGTGATTCGCGGGTCCAGATCTCGGTTCGGCCACCAGGGCGCACGGCGAGGATTCTGCCATCGCGCGACTTCCAAGCGCCCGAATCCGAGAGGTAGTACGTGCCGTCCGGCCCGAACGCTCCCCAGTTCGGTGTTGTCAGCGCCGCCCCGGGAACACCGGCCGTAAAGACCTGTGGCTGCCAGTCGGCGGGGTCCAGGCGCCAGACACGGTGCTTCTTCGGGTCGCAGGCATAGATGCGGCCGGCGGCGTCGGCCGCCAGACCGAGGGTCCACCCGCCGGTCGTCGCCACCTCGACGGCCGTATCGTCCTCGGCGATCCGGTAGATCTGCCCGGCTTCGCCGCTCACGTACAGCGTCCCATCGAGCGTGACGCAGATCCCCTCGGCATGATCGATCCCGTTCGCGATCAGCTCAAGCTCATTGATCCCAATGAGCGCAGCTCCGCCATGACTTGGCATGGCTAACTACTGCCCAGATGCAGTACGAAACATCACTAACCCCTTGGCGGGATCCGGCGGTGGTACGTTGCCAACAGAACAATCCTTTGTCAAGATCATCCAATGACGACCATCATGGATCTCGTGACAGCAATCGCGACCGGCGACGCCCACCGGTTAGCGGTTCGGGCCGACTTGGCCAACCGTCGGACGGACCTTCCGCTTCGATACTGGCGGCAGCAGGCGCACCTCACGACGCCGGCCGCAGATGCCGTGCTGGCTCGCAAGGCCGTCGAAGGTGGCACCTCCCCAGTCGCCCGGATGCTCGAACGCCTCGGGCTCACTGGCGCCGACCTGGCGGCGAGGCTGGAGTTGCCGGTGGCGTTCGTCGAGGCCCGGCTGGTCACGCCCACAAGGGCCCCGCTGGTGATGCTGGACGGCGAGGACGCCATCGCCCCGGGCGATGCGGTGGCTGCCCGCGCCATGGCCGTGGCGGCCGATACGTTCACCGAGGCCGACTGGGGCGACGCCGATGGGGCGTCCAGTCTGCGGTTCTATCGACCGCCGGGGTTCAACCTCGAGACCACGGTCCGCGACCTGTACACGTTGTTGTGGCGCCTGGGCGAGCGGACGCCGGCCGGCGCACCGTTTCCGCTGGACGGCATCGTGTTCCCGAAGGTGGAACACCCCGAGGAGGTCGACCTCGTCAATGAGCTCCTCGACCGTGCGGAGTCAAGCCTGGGGCTGACCGCCGGTCAGATCCGCGTGGCGTATCTGATCGAGTCCGGCTGGGCCGCCTCGCAGCTCCCCGAGATCGCGCGGCGCGCGGCTCCGCGGCTGGCGTCGCTGATCTTCGGCCTCGCCGACTACAGCGCCGACCTGGGGCTCCCGGCCATCGGCAACGACCACCTGCTCGCGGACTGGGCTCGCGCCGAGATCATCGCGGTGGCCGGGGCGGTCGGCGTGCCCGCCGTGGACGGCATGACCCTGGATTACCCGGTCACCGATCCGGCGCTTGATGCGGCCGTCAATCGGACCCGCTGGCTCGACCGGATGCGGTTGGTCTACGACGACGCGGTTCGGGCGCGGGAGCTGGGGATGCTTGGGAAGTGGGTCGGTCACCCGGCCCAGCTGTTCGCGGTTCTGATCGCCTACGAGGCTGGCCTGACCGCGGAGGCACTGGAGCACGAGGCCTCGAAACTGGAGGCCTACGACGCGGCCCTCGCGGCGGACCAGGGAGCCACGATGATTGCCGGCGTGATGAGCGACCGTGCGACGGACCGCCATGCCCGGGTCGTCCTTCGCCAGGCCACCGCGCTCGGCCGATTCGAGCCGCGGCGAGCACTCGCCCTGGGGGTCATCACGGCGTCCGAATCGATCGAGGCTGGGCGGGCGTACGCGGCACACCACGAGGGCGTGGTCCCATGAGGAGGGGAGTAGACCCGTGAGCGAACCACGCGAGCCCGTTCGGGGCTGGGAAGGTCGGTTCCTCGAGGACTTCGTGGTCGGCGACCTCTACCGCCACGCGCACGGTCGAACCATCACCGAGACCGACAACACCTGGTTCACCCTGCTGACCAACAACACCCATGACATCCATTACAACGCGGACTACGCCTCACGCACGGAGTTCGGACGACCGCTGGTCGTGTCGACCTTGACCCTGGCGATCGTCACCGGACTGTCCGTTCCCGATGTCAGCCAGAACGCCGTGGCCAACCTCGGCTGGGACGACGTGAAGCTGACGGCCCCGGTCTTCGCCGGGGACACGATCTACGCCGAATCGGAGGTGCTGGAGGTCCGTCCTTCGCGCTCCCGCCCGGGCCAGGGCCTGATCCGCGTCCGGACGCGCGGCTTCAACCAGCGCAACGAGACGATCATGACCTTCGAGCGCACGGTGCTGGTCTATGCGAGGTCCGGCCGGCCGACCGCCTGACGTCCCCGGCTACCCCGCACTCGCGCGCCCAACCGCGGCGCCAACCCCGCGGGAGTCAACCACCAGTTGCGAGTTCGGCATGAACGTGCACGGTCCGGTGCCCGGACTGCAGTCAGGGCCCACGTCCGTGCAGGTTCGTTCCCGGCACTCAACTCCTGGTTGAGCGACATCCGCCCCGACCTGTAGCCCGGCGACCTGTAGCCCGCCGCGACCTGTAGCCCGCCGCGACCTGTAGCCCGGCGACAGCCCGCCGCGACCTGTAGCCCGGCGACATGTAGCCCCCGCGACCGACAGCCACCGTGACCCGCGGCCCCGCGGCTACCCCTCGCGGACGACGACCCCGAGGATCTCCTCGCCGTAGCGATCGAGCTTGGTCGGGCCGATGCCGGGCACGCGCCGCAGTTCCGCGATGGAGCGAGGCCGCAGTTCCGCGATGGCCTCGATGACCGAATCGTGGAAGACGATGAACGGGGCGATCGCGTCCGCCCGCGCACGGGCCGTGCGCCAGGCACGGAGCGCATTGGAGAGTGGCGAGCGCTCCGCGGGATCCACCCTGGGCGCCTGGGCCGCCCGGACACGTGCTGACGTTCGTGCCGTCGCCCCATCGACCCGAGCCCGCCCGGCCGCCGAAGGCACGATTCCATCGAGGAACCGCGACCGGCTGCGCCGACCGCCACGCCCGGTGGCGCCGGTCCGCTGGGTCGCCCAGGACAGCCACAGAAAACGCCGCGCCCGGGTGATCCCGACATACAGCAGCCGGCGTTCCTCGGCCAACTCAGCGGGCTCGGTCGCCTGGCGGATCGGCAGGGTGCCCTCCTCGAGGGCGGGCAGGAAGACGGCATCCCACTCGAGGCCCTTGGCACGGTGGTAGGTCAGCAGCTCAACACCGGTGGCTTCACCGCTGGTTTCGACAGCCGTTCGCCGCTCGATTTCCACAAGGAATGCCGCCGGATCGGTTGCGGCATCAGCACGCATCAGCTCTTCTGCCAATTCGAGCAGGGTGACGACTGCGGCCTGGCGTTCCGTCGCCGCCGCACCTCCGGGCGCAACCGTGCGTCGGACGTCCAGCTCGCGCTCGAAGGCGGCGGCCAGCTGGGCGATGAGTGGCCCGTCGCCCGGCGTGCGCACCAGCCCACGGACGATCGCGACCGCCCGGCGGACCTCGGGTCGGGCAAAGAACCCTTCGCCGCGGACACGGAACCCGATCCCTGCGGCCCCGAGCGCGCTCTCGATCGGTGGCAGCTGGGCGTTGGTTCGGACGAGAACCGCCATCGAGCCGTGGGGCGTGCCCGCGCGGGCAAGTGATCCGATGCCACCCACCAGCGCCGCCAGCTCGGCTTCACCAGAGTCGAACCCCGCGATGGCCGGCATGGGACCCCCCGCCAGGCTGGCCACAAGGCGCTTGGTCGGACGCGCCGACTCGCCCGGGAGCCGTTCGTCTGGCGCGTTCCGACCCGCCGCCAGGACGCGGTTCGCGAGCCCGAGGACCTCTGGGGTTGAACGGAAGTTGGTTTCCAGCTTGACCACGCGCGCGCCGGGGAATCGATCTTCGAAGCCGATCAGGTAGTCGCTCGTCGCGCCGGTGAACGTGTAGATCGTCTGGTCCTCGTCGCCCACCACCGCAAGATCGCGTCGACCGCCGAGCCAGGCGTCCAGAAGCGCCTGCTGGAGCGGGTTGGTGTCCTGGTATTCGTCCACGGAGAACCAGCGATAGCGATCGCGAACTTCGGTCGCCACCTCCGCATCGGCCTCAATGATCTCGATCGTTCGGGCCAGCATGTCCTCGAAATCGATCTGGCCCGTTCGTTCGAGCGCGGCTTCATAGCGACGGAAGAGCCCGGCCATCAAGTCGAGCGGCAACGGGGCGTCGCGCTCGATGGCGGCGGCCGCCGCGGCATACCCGGCCGGGGCGATCCGGCGAGCCTTGGCCCATTCAATCTCCGCCGCGAGATCGCGGACCGCGAGGTATCGATAGCCGCCCGGCAGCCCGGCCGCCATCGGGGCGAGGATCGGGATCTTCGAATCGACGATTCGGGGCGGTTCACCGCCTCGCACCCGCGGCCAGAAATGGCGAAGCTGGCGGAGCGCCGCCGCGTGAAAGGTGGCGGCCGTGACTCCGGGATGACCGAGCGCCGCGAGGCGGGCGCGCATTTCGCCGGCCGCCTTGTCCGTGAAGGTGACCACCAGGACCTCGCTCGGGCGCACAACGTCGGTCGCCAGCGCGTACGCCACGCGCCGGGAAATGACCCGTGTCTTGCCGGTCCCGGCGCCGGCCAGGATGCACAGCGGGCCGGATGTGATCGTGACGGCTTCGCGCTGGGCCGGATCCAGGTCGGCGAGCAGGTGTTCTGGGTCCGGCGTTGGCACGACGGCATCGTACCGGTGCGCGCTTCACTGCCAATCATCAGGGCCCAGCGACGCGGCCAGCCATTCGTCCCGGAATGGCCAGTGCAAAACCGTCTAGCCGTGGGCTTGCGTCCGCCGTATGCTCATGTTGCGCGGGCGACGGGCATACGTCCCGTCCGGCACCAAACCATGAGGGAGGCTCGATGGATCAGAGCGAACCAACCGGCGATCCCGGAACGCCGGCACCGCCAGCGTCGCCGCCGGGTGGCTGGACCGCTCCGCCACCTGTCACGGCGGGACCGGCCGGGTTCTTCTATGCAGACGTGCCGAACCGGGCGATCGCCTACATCATCGACGCGATCCTGCTCGGAATCGTCAACCTCGTGGCATTCGGAATCCTGGCCAGCATCGGGTTGAATCCCGTGACCATCGACCTCACCAGCCCCGGCTTGGTGTCGTACAACTTCTTCGCCGGGCTGATCGCAACGGCCGTCGGACTGGTCATCAGTGGCGGGTATTTCCTGTACACATGGACCGCCATGCGCGGCACCGTGGGGATGAAGGTCCTCGGCATGCAAGTCGGGAACTCAGGCGACGGCAAGACGCTGACCATGGAGCAGGCCGTCCGGCGCTGGATTGCGTTGGGTGCTCCGTTCACCCTTGCGCAGGCCTTTCAGCCGGCGCCGGCCATCGGTACGTTGATCGGGCTGGCCGCGTTTGGCTGGTTCATCTACCTGCTCTGGACGACCTACAGCAGCCCCACCAAGCAGGGCTTCCACGACAAGTTTGCAAACAGCATGGTGGTCAAGGCGGCCCGCGCCGCCGGCTGAGCCGACCCACCAAACGAGCGGAGCGCGCCCCCGGCCCCGGCCGGGGGCGTCGCCATGTTCGCCCGATTCAGAACGGCGGCCATGGCACGGCCGGCCAGTTCGGCGAGGGGAATGGGAAGCTGCCCGACGTGAGCAGCGCATCGGTTCGGCGGAGCGTGGCCCGGACCTCCGCCCGCGACAGCAGCGTCCGCAGCGTCGCGCCCAGCTCGCCGTCGAGCGCCGCCCGGACCCGGCCCAGCTCCTCGAGCTCGTCGGTCTCGAACGGCTGACCGCGCCAGCCCCACAGCACCGTCCGCAGTTTGGGCACAGCCGAGAAACAGACACCGTGATCGACGCCGTGCACGTGCCGCCCGCCATCGACCGCCAGGATGTGACCGCCCTTGCGATCCGTGTTGTTCATCACCGCATCCAGCACTGCCATCCGCCTGAGCCGAGGGTCGTCCTCCACGACCATCGCCACGATGTCCACCGCCGGATCCGCCTCGATGAATGACTGGACCATGCCCTCCCCGAATGGGCCGTCGCGCAGGACCGTCGCGGGGACGATCCCCCAACCGAACGCCTCCGACATGTGCCATGCGGCCACCTCGCGCCGCGCCAGCGTTCCATCGGGGAAGTCGCTCAACGGCCGCTCGCCCAGGGTCGGCTTGTAGATCGCATCGAGTTTGACGGGTGGCTGCCGTTCAGGGTCTGCGCGGACCCGCGTGAGCCTGACGAGCATCGCGTTGTTGGAAGAACCAACGATCCGACCGACGATCTCCATCTCGCCCTCGCGCAGCGCTTCGAGCGTGGTTGCGCGATCCAGCACGGTGAAGCCGGGCTAGTTGACGTAGTGGCCGTTGCGTCGCGGGCAGATGTGGCCACCCGGGTCGAGCGGCAGGCCACACAAGGGACACGGCGGTCTGCCCGACGCAACGACTCGGGTCGCCCGGGTCACAAACGAACGCGCCGCCGCAAGCGAGATCCGGACGCGGAGCAGATCGGGCCCGTCTTCGTCTTCGTCGTCGTCCTCATCGGGATCGATCGCCTCCCCGTCCTCATTCTGCGCGCGGGCTTCGACCAGCACCCGCTCCGCGCCGCCGTCCCAGCCGAGGGTCAGCGAGCCGGCCCGGAACGCCTCGTTGAGGGGTTCGTCGAGGGCGGCGCTGTCGTCGGGAGTGGGGGCGGCCGCGATGGCCGCTTCTGGGACGCCCCGCCGCTCGATCTCGGCGATCAGCTGGCCGAGGCGATCGGCGAGGACGGCGACCTGGACCTTCTCCATCACGACGGACACCACCCGCAAGCCCTCCCGAGCCTGCAGGAAGAAGGTGCGCTCGCCTGGCTCACCGACCGTTCCAGCCACGAATCGCTCGGGCGAGTCGAACAGATAGCGTCGTCTTGGCATGGCCGGACTCTATACGAATTCGCCACGAACCGGCCGACCCACGGCGACGGCCGTCGCGGGTCGGTGACGGTCACGGATTCTTGAAGATGGCGTGACCGCCGACCCGTCGCCAGCGCAACCCTCGGGTGTCGTCGATCGTGACCCATTCGAACGTCGCGCGGCCGTCGGGCCCACTGAAGCTCCACGTCATCTCGAGGATGCCCGGCGCGTTCTCGACGTCCTTCACTCGAAGCGAGGCTGGAAACCTGGCTGACGGGTCCGTGGCGATGCGATCGCAGGCCTCATTGAATCTCGGGAGAGCGTCCCGAAACAGGCGTTGCTCGTTCTCCGAGAGGCGGCTCCAATCGCCCCGGAACGAGTCAGTGACGTCAAACTTCACCGCTCGGGTGGTTCGGAGTCGAGGAGCGCGACCAGTGCCTCGATTCCGTCGACCCTCGTCACGTGGCCCGCCGCGATATCCGCGTCAGCCTCGCGCTCCATGGCCTGCCAGCGGTCCGTCCAGAACCAAGTCTGGTCAGCCGGTATGGCGACGACCGGAACCAGTTCGACACGGCCATCGTCGCGCTCGATCAGCCTGACCTGAGCGTCGGGCTGATCGAGATGCATGCGGCGACGAAGGCCAGGGGGCAGAGCGATCGTCCCGCGCGCCTGGACAGAAACGAGGTGCGACTTCATGCGTTGCAGCATAGCAGCAATGCTGCGTGCGTCAAGCCTCAGCCGACCTCGATGGTACGCGAATGCCACCCGCGTGCTCCGTCCGGAGCCGGCCGAGTCCGCTGGTCGGTCTGGGTGACACCCAAACCATCGGTGGCTCGGACGGTGATGACATGCTGTCCGGGCGTCGCCACCCAGTCGTAGACCCACTGGACCCACGCGGCGCCCGAGATCGGAGATGAGAGCCGCGCCTCCGCCCAGACGCCGTCCACGGCGACTTCCACCCGGGCGATGCCGCGGTCCGGGGCCCACGCGATGCCCGCGATCGGGATACGCCCCGCGGTGACGGACCCACGTCGCGGCGTGTCGATCCGGGACTGCGTGAGGATCGGTGCCTCCTTCGCCCAGCCGAGCGGGACCCAATAGCCGTCGAACGCTTCGAGCGTCGTCAGCTCCAGCTCGGTCAGCCACTTTGTCGCCGAGACGTAGCCATACAACCCCGGGATGATCAGGCGGGCCGGAAAGCCGTGCGCCGGGGGCAGCGGCTGGTCGTTCATCGCGACGGCGATCATCGGTTCGCGGCTCGGGTCCATCACCCACGCCGTGGGCATCCCTGCGGTCCAGCCGTCCACCGACCGCCCAACCAGCTGCGTCGCGGACGACTGGACGCCGGCCAACTCGAGGACGTCGCGCAGCCGGACGCCGGTCCACTTCGCATTGCCGACCAGGTCGCCGCCGACCTCATTGCTGACGCAGGCGATGGTCACGTACTGCTCGAACATCGGCAGGCCGATCAGCTCGTCCCAGGTCAGCGTGGTCTCGCGATCGACCAGGCCATGGATCCGCAGCGACCAGCTCGCGCTATCGACGACCGGCGTGATGAGCGCCGTATCGATCCGGTAGAACCGGTCATTGGGCATCACGATCGGGGTCAGGTCCGCGATGGTTGGCGACAGGTCTGCGCCGGCCGGGAGTGCCCCGACTGTCTCGGAGGCTGGTGGGGCGACGGGGCCGGTGCCAACGGGCGCCGCGCGTTGACGCTCCAGCAGGCCGCGACCGACGACACCGGCGGCGACCGCACCCACGCCGACGCCGCCGGCCCGAATCAGGAATGAGCGGCGCGACCAGTCGGGCATCACGCCCGTTGCCGTGGCCGTGTCGCGCCGTCCGAGCAGCCAGCCCAGGATCCAGACACCGACGCCAACCGACACTGCGACCGAGACGGCGGTGATGGCCGGGCTGGCCAGGGGATCGCCCAGGGCAGCGAGAAAGCCGATCGCGCCAAATGCGCCGAAGCCCAGCGTCCCGAATTCGAACCGGCGGCGTGCCGCCACGCCCAACATGGCCCCGACGACCGCGCCAACCGCCACCACAAAGACTTCGAGCGCGAGCTTGTCGTTGGTGCCAAACAGAGCCACCACGACATCCTTGGCGCCAGCCGGCTGGAGATCGATCGCCACCTGGCCGACGGCCGCGATCAGCGAGCTGCCACCGGGCAGCAATCCGGCCAGCAACTCCGAGGTACCCAGTGCCACCATCGAGGCCACGGCGCCAGCCGCCAGGGCCCGGCGATCAATGCCACTCGCGAAGGCCGGCAGCCGAAGGCTTCTGGTGGGCGAGGTGGTCGTGTTCATGGCGGCATCATGGGGCCGACTTGTGACGATCGCGTGTCAGCACCGGCGACATGTCAGGACCGGCGGCGCGCCCACAGGCGCCCATCGAGGCGTTCCAGCACGATCGGCTGGTCGAACGCCTGACTCAGGACGTGGCTCGTCAACACCTCGTCAATCGGGCCAGCCCCGACGATCCCGCCGGCTCGGAGCACCAGGGCGTGCGAGAAGCCCACCGGGATCTCCTCAACGTGATGCGTCACCAGTACGATGGCGGCAGGCTGCGGTCTGGCGGCCAGGTTCGTGAGGTCCGCGAGCAGCGTCTCCCGAGCCCCGAGATCCAGGCTGGCGGCCGGCTCGTCGAGGAGGAGCAACTCCGGGTTCGGCATCAGGGCGCGGGCGATCGAGGTTCGACGGCGCTCCCCGGTGGACAATGTCCCGAACGGATGGCTTGCCACGGCCGCGAGCCCCAGCTCGTCGAGCAATCCGCGCGCCCTGGCCCGGTCGGCATCGGTGAACTCGTGCCACCACGGCTCGGTCGCCGCGTATCTGGCGGTCATCA
>CAYRTS010000078.1:5613-14007 GCA_964427285.1 uncultured Anaerolineaceae bacterium | reverse complement strand
GACGTCAACACCTCGTGAGTTGGCAGCCCCCGCTCTGATGGTATTCCCCGATACCTCTGCGCCGCCCGGCGACCGAGGATCGGCACATCAACCGCTCGACTCAAGGAATGCGCCTGCCATGAGTGTCTTTGACACGCTCCGAATCGCCGGCTCCGGCCTGACCGCCCAGCGCCTGCGCATGGATATCGCGGCGAGCAACCTGGCCAACGCCCAGACGACTCGCACCGCGGCTGGCGGACCCTATCAGTCCCAGAGCGTGATCTTTCAGCCATCGCAGGTCGGTTCGGATCCGACCTCGATCGGTGTGGCGGGCACCGCGATCGTGACCCCGGGGCAGGGCCAGGTTCGAGTCTTCGACCCAACCCACCCCGATGCCGATGCGGAGGGCTTCGTGGCCTATCCGGACGTCGACATCGCCTCCGAGATGACGGACATCATGGGTGCCGCACGGGCCTACCAGGTCAATGCGACCGTGGCCACGGCGGCCAAGCAGTCCGCACTCGACGCGCTCGAGATCGGTCGCTAAAGGCGATGGCTATCGGATCGATCGGGGGCATCAACCCCGTGGGCCTGTCGCGGGGCATCGGAGCGGCCGCCATCGGCCCGTCCGGTTCGGACGCCATCGAGGCGCCATCCCTCGGGATCGGCGGGATCGGCGGGATCGGCGGGATCGGCGGGATCGCGGGCGGCGCTACTGGCGCCGGCATCACGACCAACGCCCCGGCCGGTGGCGGCACATTCCTGGACGCCCTCGCGGAAGCCGCCGGCGGACTCAACTCGCAACTCGTCAGCGCCGACGCGTCGGTCGCCAACTTCGCCTCCGGCGGCTCGGCCGATCTGCACTCGGTCGTGCTGCAGATGCAGGAGGCCTCGCTCCAGTTGAAGCTGGGCGTGCAGGTTCGCGACCGGTTGCTCGAGGCCTACCAGGACATCATGCGGCTGCAGGTCTGAGGCCTGATCGTTGAATTCACTGGAAACCCTGCTTCGCCAGCTCACGCCGTTCCAGCGCATTTACATCGTTGGAGCCGCACTCGCCTCGGCGGCGGTACTCGTTCTGTTTGTCACCTTCGCCAGCAAGCCCGATTACCAGCCGGCGTTCACGCGTCTGTCGTCCGCCGACGCGGGCGCGGTGAGCGAGGCGCTGCGCTCCGCCAAGATCGACTTCCAGTTGGCCGACGCGGGCGCCACGGTGATGGTCCCGGCGTCGTCCCTCGCGGCCGCCCGGATTGCCGCCAGCGAAGCCGGCTTCGCACCCGATGCCGGAGCGCCAGGGATGGAGCTGTTCAACAGCAGCAACTTCGGCATGTCCGAGTTCGACCAGCGGGTCACCTACCAGCGCGCCAAGGAGGGCGAGCTCGCCCGCACGATCAAGACGCTCGATGGTGTCGGCGACGCTCGGGTGACGATCGTCGCGGCCGAGACGGGCCTTCTGTCACAGGATGACCGCCCTGCGACGGCATCGGTGGTGATCACGATGCAGGACGGCGGTCAGCCCGATCGCGCCATGGTCCGCGGCATTGTCAGCACGGTGGCCAGCTCCATCGCGGGGCTGTCGCCCGATGATGTCACCGTGGTCGACAACAGCGGCCGCGTTCTGGCCGGTCCGCAGGTGGGCGGCTCGTCCGAGGCGCTGGTCGCCCAGGACACCGTGGAGCGATCCATCGCCGCCAAGATCCAGAACCTGGTCGACCAGGCGATCGGCGTCGGCAATTCGTCCATCGCGGTCTCGGCGACCCTCGATTTCACCAAGGTGGCCGAACAGATCACCACCTACACGCCGGTCAACGACCAGAATTACACACCCGTCAGCGTCCACCTCAGCAACGAAGCGCTCGGTGGCGCGGCGGGCCTGGGAGCCGGCGGTATCCCGGGAACCGCCTCGAACATCCCCGGCCTGCCGACCTATACGTTGCCAGGCGCCGCAGCCTCGGCAGCGCCCGCCGCCGCTTCGCCAGCTCCCGCCGCCTCCCTTGCCCCCGGTGCGTCGCCGGATCCGCTGGCGTCCGCGTCAGCGGCCCCGTCGGCTGCCGCCGCGGCCGGCTATGGCAGCACCGACGTCACGGTCAATTACAACCTGTCCCAGAAGATCGAGAACATCGTCCACGAACCCGGCCTGCTCCAGCGGTTGAGCGTGGCCGTGCTGATCGACGAGACGGCCGCGGCCGGCATTGAGCCGGGCAAGCTGCAGGCCGCGATCGAGGCCGCGATCGGTGCGGATCTGGCTCGTGGCGATGTCGTCTCGGTGACGCAGGTCGCCTTCGCAGTCGTCGAGCCAGAGTCGGCGCCAGACACGCTTGCTCCGATCATGGAGATGCTGCCCGGGGTCCTGACCACGGTGCTCGCGGTGATCATCGGGCTGGTCCTGACCCTGCTGCTGTGGCGCAACATGGGGGCGCTCGGCCGCCGCGCCGAGGAGGCCGCGCTGATGGCCGAGATGCCTCGTCAGGCCGCGCTGGCGCCTGGCTATAGCGGTGAGAGCGAGTCCGTTCGAAACCTGCTCACCGCGGCCCCCACGAATAGCGCCCAGGCGGAGATCCAGGATCGCCTCCGGATCGTCGCCGATCAGAAGCCGGATGCCCTCGTCGGACTGATGAACGGCTGGCTGCAAGACGAAGTCGCGAAGCGGTGAGCCAGCACGCCATGACCCTCACGGGGTCGCGCAAGGTTGCCGCGCTGCTGATCTCGCTGGGCTCGAGCGCCGCGTCCAAACTGCTCGCCCGCCTGCCCGCTGACGCCGTGGACAGGGTGGCCCTCGAGCTTCTCAGGACGCCGAACGTCGACCCCGCGGTCCGGGATGCGATCCTCGAGGAAACCTATGCTGGGCTGCTGGCCCATGGCGGCGTCCTGCCCGGCGGCGAGGCCTACGCCCTGGAGCTGTTCGCCCAGGCGTTCGGCGAGAACAAGGCACGCGAGCTCCTTGATCGGGTCAACCTGTCACAAACGGTCGTTCCGTTCGAATTCATCGCGGGCGCCGATCCCCTCCAGATTGCGGAACTGCTGACCCCCGAGCATCCCCAGACCATCGCGCTCGTGCTCGCCCACCTGGAGCCACGGATGGCCGCAACCGTCCTGGTGGGTCTCGAGGCCTCGCTCCAGGTCGAGGTCGCGCGGCGGATCGCCCTGACCGACCAGACCACCCCCGAAGCCCTGGCCGTGGTGGAGGACGGTCTGCGTCGGCGGATTACGAGCGTCAAGACAGAGTTGACGGTCGTCGGTGGCACGAAGCCCCTGGCGCATGTCCTCAATCAGGTTGACCGCAGCACGGAAAAGCAGATCCTGTCGGCCCTGACCGAATTCGACCCGAACCTCGCCGATGAGGTGCGTCGCTACATGTTCGTGTTCGAGGACGTGGTCATGCTCGACGACCGCTCCATGCAGCGGGTGGTCCGCGAAGTGGACACCAAGGATCTCAGCCTCGCGCTTCGCTCGGCAAACGACGACGTCAAGAACCAGTTCTTCCGCAACATGTCGGAACGCGCCGCCGAGACGCTGCGAGAGGATATGTCACTGGCGGGCCAGGTCCGGCTCAAGAACGTCGAGGAGGCCCAGGCCCGGATCGTCGAGGTCATCAAGCGGCTCGAGGACCAGGACGAGATCATCATCAACCGCGGCAGCGAAGGCGGCGAAGATGCTCTCATCTGAGCGGGTCATCGGCGGCCCACGCATCGCGTCCCGGGCAGACGCCGGCGCAACGCCCGTCGCGCCGATCGCCGCGGCGCCGGGTTCCGTCCTGCGCGGCACCCGCCGCAGCGGGCTGGGAAGTCGACCGCTGACCAATCCCGAACTCAACGGCGGCAACGGCGGCTATGGCCTCGACGCCCCGGACGGACTCGCCGAGGAGGCACTGTCGTCCGAGGCGGCCGAACTGCGACAACGGTTCGAGGCTGCCGAGGAGCGCGGTTACACCGAAGGTCTGACCCGTGGCGAGGCGGAACTGCGCGAGGCCATCGCTGCCGCCGGGGCGTTGCTGGACCGAGTCGAAACCGACGCCCCAGGGCAGCGCGCGATCATCAGTCGCTGGGTGACGGACCTGAGCCTGGGGATCGCCCGACGCATCCTCGGAGATGCCGTACGGACCGACGAGACTGCCCTCCTTGGCATCGTCGAGGGCGCCATCCCCGCAGCCGATGCGTCGCCCGAAGTCCGCATCCTGGTCCATCCTGGCGTCGTCGCACGTCTGCGCGAAGCCTGGGAAGCGGCCCACGGCCCGGCCTACCTGGGCAAGCGCTGGACGTTTGGCGGTGATCCGACCCTGCCGCCCAGCGGTTGCCTCATGCGCTACCAGCACGGCCTGGTCGACGCCGGGATCGATGCCCAACTCGAAGCCGTCGGGGCCGCACTAACCGCGGCGATCGATGGCAGCCGGTCGGCGGACGACGCGGAGGCCACGGCATGATCAAACAGCTGCTCGACGCGGTCAGCCACGCGCGCCTGTTGCACCCGCACGGCGAAGTCGTCCGTGTCGTCGGCACAACCGTGGAGGCCGGCGGGCTGGTGGTCCAGGTCGGCTCCATCTGCTGGATCGACATCGATCCGACGCTCAGCGTGAGCGCCGAGGTCGTCGGCTTCCGCGATGGGCGGATCACGCTGGTCCCGTTTGGGGAGCTGTCCGGGATCCGATCCGGCTCGCGGGTCCGGGTCCGCGAGGAACAGTTCCGCGTCCCCGTCGGGCCGGCGGTCCTGGGCCGCGTGCTCGATGGATTTGGGCGCCCAATGGATGGCAAGGGACCGCTCCTGGCCCGCCAGCGGGTGATGGGCTCGGCCCCGCCGCGACCGCTCGATCGAGCGCGAGTCGTCGACTCGCTGCCAACCGGTGTCCGCGCGCTGGACGGATTGCTGACCGCCGGTCGCGGCCAGCGCCTGGGCATCTTCGCCGGATCCGGGGTCGGCAAGTCCACGTTGCTGTCGATGATCGCGCGTCACGCCGGATCGGATGTGAACGTGATCGCCCTGATCGGGGAGCGCGGCCGCGAAGTGCGCGAGTTCGTCGAAGAGCAGCTGGGTCCCGCGGGCCTGGCCCGCTCTGTCGTTGTCGTGGCCACGTCTGATCAGCCGGCGCTGCTGCGCAAGAAGGCGGCCGAGGTTGCCACGACGATCGCCGAGGCGTTCCGTGATGAAGGCAAGCACGTCCTGTTCCTGATGGACTCGGTCACCCGGCTGGCCATGGCCCAGCGCGAGATCGGCCTCGGGGCGGGCGAACCGCCAGCCCTGCGCGGCTATCCGCCGTCTGTCTTTTCGTACCTGCCCAAGCTGCTCGAGCGGACGGGCAGCGGCGAAGTCGGCACGATCACCGGGTTCTACACCGTGCTGGTCGAGGGCGACGACATGAACGAGCCGATCGCCGACACCGTCCGCTCCATCCTCGATGGCCATGTTGTCCTATCGCGAACCCTGGCCGAGCGGAACCACTATCCGGCGATCGACATTCTCGCGTCGGTGTCGCGGGTCATGCCATCGCTCGTCGGGCCCGAGCACGTCCGGTTGGCCGGCGCACTGCGCGCCTCGCTGGCTGAGTATGACGGCGCGCGAGACCTGATCGAGGTTGGCGCCTACGCGCCCGGGTCGAATCAGGCGATCGACGCGGCCATCGCACTTCGTCCCGCTCTCGAGGCGTATCTCCGCCAGTCGCCGGATGAGACCGGCACCATCGAAACCGCGTTCGCGGCGCTTGCAGCGACCGGGGTTGGCGCGACGCTGGCCGGGGCTGCCAGATGAGCCGTCACCTTCGACTCAATGTCGTGCTGCGGCTGCGGGAGATGGCCGAGGAGTCGTCGCGGGTCGAGTTGGCCACGGCACTCCAGGGACATCGACTCGCCACCGAGGCGCATGAGCGCGCGAACGAGCGCATGGCCGAACGGATGACGTCGCTCACCGAGACCCAGCTCGAAGGCGGACCCGCCGATGGGCTGATCATCGCCGCCAGAAGCCTGCTCGATGCGGGCCGCCAGCGGGACGTGGAGGAGGGCAACGTTGCGGCGGCCGCCATCGTTTTGTTCGATGCCCGGTCGCGGCTCGCCGAGGCCAGTCGGCGACGCGAGGTCGTGGAGCGGCTGCGCGACCGGATCCTGACCGAGGAACGGCTCGCCGCGGATCGACGGGATGTGGTCGAGGCCACGGAACTGGCTTCGGCCAGGCACGCCTGGCGCACGATCCTGGAGGCTGACAAGTGAGCGGCCCGGCCGCCCCGGGAGGCATCGCGCCCGTCGGGCTCACCAAGGCGCTCAACCGGATTGACCAGATCGGATCGCGAATCCGCGAGATCGATCCAGCCTGGGAGGGCGCCTGGTTAAACGCGACCGCCGGTCCCGGTCGTCCGCTGACCACCGGCAGCAACAGCTATGGCGTCGGCGGCGACCCATTCGGCGCAGCCACGAACGCCTCGTCCACGCCGCTGGGCGCGCTGGGCGCGCTGGACACCACGGGCTCCCTCGGCGCCGGCGGCCTGGCCGCCGGGGGACTGTCGAGCATTCTCGCGTCGCTGGGAGCCCAGACAGTCTCCACTTCCGCCTCCCCGCTCGGGATGGGTCCGGAGAACGGGCTCCTCGCGGCGCCGGTCAGGGGCGCAAGGCTGACCCAGGACTTCGGGCCGTCCGGCTTGTCGCTCGAGCCGTCAGCGACGGTCGACGGCGTCCATTACGACCACTTCCACGACGGGCTGGATCTCGCCGCACCCCTCGGTCGCCCGGTCACGGCGGCTGCCGCTGGACAGGTCGTGTTTGCCGGTCGGACTTCGGATGGCGCGGTCGTCGTCCGCATTGCCCATAACGACGGCAGCGAGACACGCTACGGCCATCTCGGCGCGGGCCTCGACGTACAGGCCGGCGATTGGGTCGGGGCCGGCGACCAGATCGGAGTGGTCGGGTTGACCGGCAACACCACCGGTCCGCACCTCCATTTCGAACTCTGGCGTGGCGGCCAGTCGGTGGACCCGGCTCCCTGGATCGATGGCGGTCAGATACCCGGCGCCGCCGGGTACGCCAACGTGATTGGCGGGCCAACGGCGTCGGTGCGCAGCGCGGCGGTCCTCGCCCGGTTCGATGCCGTCGCGGACCAGATCCCGTATGCGCCCGAGATTCGCGCCGCGGCACTCGAGGCGGGGATCGATCCGCTCCTGCTCGCCTCATTGGTCCGCGCCGAGTCGAACTTTCGACCCGATGCGGTCTCCAGGGCAGGCGCCATGGGGCTGACCCAGCTCATGCCGGCGACCGCCAAAAGCCTGAATGTGGCCGATCCATTCGACCCTGCCGAGAACCTTCGCGCCGGGGCGAAGTACATCGGCGCGAACCTGCGGATCTACGGTCGCGTGGACCTCGCCCTGGCCGCGTACCAGGCGGGCAAGGGCGCCGTCCGCGCCGCCGGCGGGATCCCCGACTCACCCACGACGCACAACTACATCGACACCATCCTCCGGACGTGGTCCGGGTACACGGAGGCCATTCCATGAGCTGGATCCAGGATCCCGTCCACAAGGCGATGTCGGGCGCACTTGACGGTCTCGCACTGCGCGAGTCGCTGATCGCCGGGAACCTCGCGAATATCGATACACCCGGGTATGTGCCGCAGTCCGTCTCGTTCGAAGGGGCGCTCCATGAGGCCCTGGCCAGCGACGCCGCGCGTGCGGCGGGCGGATCAGCCGTGGTCATCTCCGGAGGCATGGTCCAGACGGATCCGCGCCACCTGGGGCCCGGTGGCACGACCGCCGGCGCCGAAGCGCCGGTCAACCCGTTCGCCGGATCCATCCGCAATGACGGTAACCAGGTCGACCTGGAGTCGGAGATGGCCGCGCTCGCGGAGACGCAGCTCCGGTTTTCCGCCGTCGGACGACTCATGACCACCCACCTTGGCATGCTCCGCGACGCGATCACAGGAGGCCGCTGATGCTTACTTCCCCACGACCCACCGTTGCTCCGTTCGACGCGCTTGCCGGCATTCGGCCGCCTGCCGCCGGCCTGGACGCACCGTCAGGCATCGACGCCGCCGAATCGTTCGAGCGGGCGGTTGACGCCGCCCGCGAGGCAACGGCGGCCGCCCGCCGATCACTTGCCGACGAACGCCGCAGCCCGACGGCTTCCGCCAGTGCCCCAGACCGTGGCAGCGCCCACGATGAGCCCGCCACCATCGACACTCGGCGCCGCCAGCGGCGCGCACGCGCAGAGTCGAGCGACGACTCTCGTTCGACCGACCCCGGCCAGTCGCCCGCGACGGTCGGCGCGGCCATGGCAGCGGTTGCGGCCACGCCAGCGGTTGCGGCGACGGGCGTATCGGGCAAGGGTGCGACCGACGGCGCCACGCCAGCGGTAGCCGCGATCGCGGCCACACCGGCCACGCCGGCCATCCCCGCCACGCCCGCCACACCGGCCACGCCCGCCACACCGGCCACGCCCGCCACACCGG
>CAYRTS010000078.1:0-5513 GCA_964427285.1 uncultured Anaerolineaceae bacterium | reverse complement strand
CCACGCCCGCCACACCGGCCACGCCCGCCACACCGGCCACGCCCGCCACACCGGCTTCGCGCGCCGCCCTCGCCGAGGGTGCCGCAAGCACGGGATCATCGAAGGGGGCCAGTCCGGCCACGCCGGCCACGCCCGCGGTGCCCGCCACAGGGGCACCGCGCGAAGGAGCCTCTGCGGGGGCCGCCGGGGCCGTCGGGGCCGCCATCCCCGCCATCCCCGCCATCCCCGCCATCCCCGCCATCCCCGCCATCCCCGCCACACCGGCTTCGCGCGCCGCCCTCGCCGAGGGTGCCGTAAGCACGGGTTCTTCGAAGGGCGCCAGTCCGGCCACGCCGGCCACGCCCGCGGTGCCCGCCACAGGGGCACCGCGCGAAGGAGCCTCCGCGGGGGCCGCGGGGGCCGCGGGGGCCACGGCCACCCGGGCCACACCCGCGACGCCAGCAACCCCGGCCACACTCGCCGATTCGGCCGTCTCCGGATCCGGGGACGCGGCCGCCGGCACGACGGCTGTGCCCCCTATGGACGGCGCAACGTCACAGAGCCGGACGGACGCCGAGACACAGTCCGCCACGGACACGACCCCTGGACGTCCCGGCAGTGACGCCGCTTCGGACCGAGGTCGAGAAGAGCGAGACGGGGCATCGGCGCGGGACGCGGCGCTCGCCGCGCTGACGCCGACCACGACCCCGACCGCGCCTAGCGAGGCGGCCCGGGCCGCGGCCATCGATGCGCTGGCAGGCGTCCAGGCTGCCGCCGAGGCCAGTCCTGCCACCTCTGCGGCGGCCGTCGGGGCGCCGTCGGATGCCGACCTCGACGCGCTGTTGGGCCGGATCATCGATCGCGCGCGGATGAGTGTTGGCGCGGGCGGGACCAGCCTGACCACCGAGTTCCATGACCCTGCGCTCGGAGCCCTGCATCTGGCCGTCACCCAGGATGGCTCAGGCCTGATCCGGGCGGTATTGACAGCAGGAGATCCGGTCTCCGCCGCGCTCCTCCAGCAGGCCGCGGACCGCCATCGCGCCGCCGGCGAGCTGGCCAGCGTGGACCTCCGCATTCGATCGGAAGGGGACGCCGGTCGGGATCGCGAGCCACGAGGCGGAAGCACGACCGGGGGTGATGCCGGAGCCGCCGCATTCAACGACGGTCGGCGTCCGGACCGCGACGACCCGATCGCACGCGGCCTCATCGATCCGCCGCTGGAGCGGCCAATCCGCGCTCGTCGCAGCCTGAACGCCGACCACCAGCCCAGATCGTCCCGGCTCGGCCGGACGCTCGATCGCACCGCCTGACAGCAGGGGACTTGACCATGGACATCCAGGCACTCGCCGGCAGCACCGGGCTCCTCGCCACGGGCGTTGGTGGCCTCCCCGGCGCCACCTTGCCGGGCAGCGGCAATGATGACGTGTCCGACGCCTTCGGCCTCGGTCGCGACGACTTCTTCAAGCTGTTCTTGTCGCAGCTCGCCAACCAGGACCCGATGAACCCGGTCGACGACAAGCAGATGATCGCCCAGCTCGCCCAGTTCAGCATGATCGACACGATGCAGGCGATGAAGAAGGCACTCTCGGGCACCCAGCTGGCCCAGTCTTCCAGCCTCCTCGGCAAGTCCGTCCAGGGCCTCGATATTGGCGGCGCCCCGATCGAGGGCGTGGTCGATCGCGTCGTCCAGGCGGACGGCGAACTCCTCCTCATGATCGGAGATCGGGCCATACGGCCCGAGTCCGTCAATTTCGTCGGGCCCGCCCCCGTCGTCACCGCGCCGGCCACCGCCCCCATCGTCATCGCGCCGGCCACCGCCCCCGTCGTCACCGCGCCGGCCACCGCGCCGGCCGCTCCACCACCGGCCGGCAACCCGCCGCCGGCCACCCCGCCGGCCTGACCGGCAGCATCGAAAGGAGACACCGCCACGATTGACGACATACGCGTCACGCGACTGCCCGGGCCAGCCCCCGGCAGCGCACCGGCAACGATCCCCGGGGGATCACCTGGATCGGCACCCGCCGACCGGTCCGCCACCAGCTTTCAGGCCGAACTCGAAGTCGCGTCCCGGCCGGTCCTGATCTCGCGTCACGCCCAGCGACGACTCGAGACCCGGCAGATCGAGCTGGGACCGGACGCCATGGCCCGGCTCAGCGGCGCGGTCGACGCGCTGTCCCGCCGGGGAGCCCACGACGCCGTCGTGATGCTCGACCGCCTGGCCCTCGTTGTCAACGTCCCGTCCGCAACGGTCCTCACGGCCGTCGAATCAAGCAGCGCAAAGGAGTCCGTGTTCACAAACATCGATAGCGTCGTCATCGCCTGAACCTGACGGCGACGGAAGCCCCGTCGTCGGAGCCATCCATCCGAGTTACCCAACGAATGCGCCGGACCTCTTGTAGGGGGCGATCGGGTCTCGGATCCCATCGATCAGCAACCCACCGTGATGGGCTGCTGGATCACAAGGAGTCAGCTCGAATGCTTCGATCCATGTTCTCGGCCATTTCGGGCCTGCGCGGCCATCAGATCATGATGGACGTCATCGGCAACAACATCGCCAACGTCAACACGGTCGGCTTCAAAACGGGCCGGGTCAATTTCCAGGACATCCTGTCGCAAACCCTGCGTGGGGCGACCTCGCCAAACGGCGGCCTCGGAAGCATCAACCCGGCCCAGATCGGCCTCGGCATCACCGTCGCCGGCATTGACGTCCTGCACACGCAAGGCAACCTCCAGTCCACGGGCAAGGTCACGGACATGGCCATCCAGGGCGACGGCTTCTTCGTCGTCGCCACGGGCGGTCGGCAGTTCTATACACGCGACGGGTCGTTCGATATTTCGATCGACGGCTCGCTCGTCAACCCCGCCAGTGGTCTCAAGGTCCAGGGCTGGCAAGCCGACTCCTCTGGTGTGGTTGATACGACCGTGGCACCCGGCAACGTCGTCATCCCGATCGGGCAACGGTCCATCGCACTGCCGAGCGCCAACGCCGGCATCCGCGGTAATCTCGATGCCGTAGCAGTGGTCGGCGACACGGCCACGACGACCCTGACCGTGTTCGACAGCCTTGGTGTCAGTCACTCCATCCGGGTCATCTTTGACAAGACGGCCGCCAACGAATGGTCCTGGACGGCCGCCGCCGATCCCGCCGACGTGGGCACCACGACCACGAGTACCGGGACGCTTACCTTCGGCACGGACGGCCTGCTGACCGCATCCACCGGAACGCTTTCGATCGACTTGACGAACGGGGCCACATCGCCAACGGCTCCGGCCCTCACATTCGACGAAATGACCCAGTTCGGCGGTGCGAGTGCGCCTGTTGCCCAGGCGGACGGGTTCGCCGCCGGCGCTCTGGTGACCTTCGCCCTCGGCAACGGCGGCGAAATCACCGGCGTCTTTTCCAACGGTCAGACGCAGATCCTGGGCCAGATCGCGATGGCCAGCTTCCTCAACCCGGCCGGTCTGATGCGCGCCGGCCAGAACACCTTCCAGACCTCGTCAGCCTCGGGCACCGCGTCCGTCGGCCGGCCGGGCCAGGGCAACCGCGGTTCGATCACGACCGGTGCCCTCGAGATGTCGAACGTCGACCTCGCCACCCAGTTCACGGGGATGATCACGGCCCAGCGCGGCTTCCAGGCCAATAGCCGAGTCATCACCACCTCCGACGAAATGCTCCAGGAGCTCGTCAACCTCAAGCGCTAGTCGTAGTTGACGGGGTGGGCGCCAGCGGCGCTCACCCCACCCCTCCCACTGACCCACCCACCAACCGTCCCAAAAGGAACCCTGGTGAACCTCGTATCTCGATCGCGCGCCGTTTCCACCGCTCTCGCTCTTGTCTGGCTGGTAACCGCCTCGTTCGCCGCTGCGCCTCTGGCACAGGCCAACGGGATCGGCGATCTGTACGCTGCGGTGACCAAGGGCGTCTTCGAGCTGCACGTTGCGACCGGGCGGATCGTCCAGGAGGTGGCTGTCCCCACTACCCCCTCGGGCATCGCCTTCAGCAACGACGCCTACAGCCTCTACCTGGCCGGTGGTGCCACGCGGCTAGACCAGATCGATATCGAGACGATCAGTCTGGTCGCGCCGATCAGCCTCCCGATCGATGTCGTGGCGGTTGCCGTGCCCAAGGGTCAGACGGCCGTGACCGCCGGACCGGGTCGGCCGCGGGTGCTGCTGGTCGGCCTGTCCGACGAGACGGTGACCGAATCCGATCGACTGTCAGGTGCGCCAAACCTGCTCGCGGCGGACCGTCGGGACCGCCGCGTACTGGCCGCCCGCTCGGGTGATTCCTGGGTCGCCGTTGTCGACTCCGCGAACGGGGTCGTAACCGAACTGAAGCTGTCAGGGTCCGTCGTCGGACTGGCCGTAGACCGCGCCGGTGGCGCAGGATTCGTGGTCACGCGGGCGCCGGACCAGCTGATCCGCGTTCGCCTTGAAAAGCCCACCATCGAATGGGGCGTCGATCTGCCGGCCGTCCCAACCGCCGTGGCGTCAACGAATTTTGGGCCGGTCGTGGCGACCGCCGACGGTTTGTGGCGTACCAACGGCCGGACCGTCACGTCATGGCTGAAGGAAGGAACGGCACGCGGCATCCTGGCGGCGAGCGACGACGGCGGGATCCTGTATCTCGGCCAGCCGGAGGCCGTCCTGGCCTTCGATGCGGCCGGGGCGTTGCGCCAGACCATCCCGCTACCCGGGGACAAGCTGCGCGGCCTGGCTGCGTTCCCGGCTCCCGGTTCGCTGAAGGGCGTACCCGCGGGCGGTGCAGCGGCGGCAGCAGCCGCGGCCGCAGCGGCGGCCGCGGCCGGGGCGGCGGCCGGCCCCATCCTCCAGATCGAACCGCCGGCCACGAACACCGTCGCGAAGTGGATCGGCACCTGGACCGACGCCCCTGCGCCATTCGTTGGCGCCCTCGCGGTCTTCGCGGTCATCCTGGCGCTGGGCGTCCTGCTGCTCCGGCGTCGCGCCTCGCACGACTAGACGGCGGCGGAGCGGGCTGCGAGGCGGGGTCGCCGCCCCTGCGCCCGCTGCGCTGGCGCAGGCCGCCCGCGGACTCAACCCAGAGTTGAGCGTCCGCGACGACCGAGCGCGGCGGCTCGCCCAAAGTGCAGCGTGGTGCACCGACCAAGCGGGCTCATCGCAAACGCTCAACTGGCAATTGACCGCGCCCGCCGTTGCGACCGCGCCCGCCGCCGCGGCCGCCCGCGCCCCGAACGGGGAGGTGGTCGCGCCCGTCACCCCCGGCCCGACGGGCCGCCCGCGCCCAATTCCAACGCGGTTGGTGTACGGGACACGCACCTGTCGATCGCACCAGCCGGGCTGGAACGTTCGACCGACTCAGGCCCTGATACGTCGTGGAGTCCCATGGCGCTGGAACTATCGACTCGGGTGACATGTCATCGGTCGCTTGTACCAACCGGGCTGGAATTGCCACAGCCCACCGCCATGGCCGCCCGGCTGGAATTGCCACCGCCCACCGCCACCGCCATGGCCGCCCGGCTGGAATTGCCACCGCCCACCGCCACCGCCATGGC
>CAYRTS010000077.1:9134-14330 GCA_964427285.1 uncultured Anaerolineaceae bacterium | reverse complement strand
GCGGACCGGGCCAGCGAACGAGCTGGCCACCGAGTCATCCTCACGACGTTGGAGTAGGAACCGACGTCGAAAGAGGTGAACCCGATGGCCGACGACAGGATGGCCGTCCGCAGCGTCTGCGCCAGGGCTGGCGAGAGCGAGAAGGCCGCTCAGCAGGCGCTGCTCGCGACCCTCGCGTGGGGCTACGGGTGGGTCGGCTACGGCCCGCATCGGGCCGACGACATGCTTCTCGCCCCGGACGCCGCCAACCGGCTTCGCGCCGTTGCGAAGATCGCCGAGAACGAGGGGGCGATCGCCGCGTACCGAAGCCTCGGGCGGGAGAACCGGATCAAGGGCCTCGGGCCGGCGTTCGGGACGAAGTTCATCGCCTTCTGCCAACCCGAGTACGTGCTCCCAGCGGCCCTGATCCACGACGAACTCGTGACCGCGTGGCTCGAAGCGAACGGACGCTCCGACCTGCGGGCTTCGACATGGGCGCCCCGGAAGTACGAGGCCTATCTCGACCAGAATGTGGCCTGGGCGACGGAGCTGGGCGTTACTCCCGAGACGCTTGAGTACCTGATCTTTCAGGACGAGGCCGATAGGCGCCCCGGCACCTAACGGGCATCCGCGGGCTGACCACTCGAGCGCGTGAACTGAGATACCGATCCCGCTCGCGGCTTATCAGTTGTGAGGATCGGGATCATGACGATCACTAAGGCACGTGACCGGGGCCATGATCATCAGGATGCTCCAGCCCGAGACATGGCCCGGCGCGTCTATGCAGCGCACGTGCAGCGGCGCCGGTTGTTCGCCACGAACAATGAGGATCGGAGCCTACATCCTCGCGATTAGCTCGCCGTTCACCCACGCGATCGCCTGCTCCACGGTCTCGAGGACGTCGAGTCCGTCGGCGGCGGCGGCGTAGATGCTCCCCCATCCCTGGTATGCGACGACGACGGGTTTCCAAGGCTGCGCCTTGCGGGAGGCGAACAGCCGCCTCGCGGTGACGCCGGCGGCGGCGAGGTCCGGCTTCTCCTCCCGCACGAGGACCTGGAGGTCGACGAGGTCGTGCGCCCGCGCGTTGCCACTGCCGTCTCCGACCCAGGTGCATGCGTGGAGCTTCTGGGCGATCTGGTGGTGGACCGGGAGGAGCGGGATCGGAGCCGGCTGCGCGAGCCCGAGGGCGGCGAAGAGGTCGACGACGCTGTCGGCGATGCGGACATCGGGCAGGGCGGTGCTCCCCACCTCGTCGCGGCCGAGCTCGAAGTCGATCGTCACCCAGGCGCTGCTCTTGTATGAGAGGGAGATCTTGAACGGCTTCATGACGTAGTCGGCCGGGACGCTCGCAGGGGGCCGGGGAGGCGGCGCCTGCCTCACGGACCCGGTGAAGCCCTGCCAGCCCGCCGCGAGCTTGGCCTCGAGGGCGTCGAGGTAGTCATCGAGCTCGCTTCCGACGGGCCTGGAGGCGTCGAGGTCACGGCTGGCCCGGGCGTGGGTGTCGCCCGCTCGCACCTGAAGCGCGGCGCCGCCCTTCATGACACCCTCGGGCAGCATCTGGCCGACCACGACGTTAGCGACGAGGCGCTCGACCGTGTTCGACGCGCGGCCTCTGCGGGCCGCCTCGTTCCTGATGCGCGCCTGGAGCGAGGTCAGGTTGCGGGGTTCATCGGCCACGGTGTCTCGCCCCCAAGCCGCGCGATGACGGAGGCGGCCTCCTTGCGCCGCATGAGCCCCCGCTCAGCGGCATCCCTGGCGGCGTCCAGGAGCCGCTCCGGCATCACGATACCGATGGAGTCGACCAGCGCGCGGGCCACGGTCGTGCAGGGGATGCCCTCATAGACTTCGCGGTCGGCCGGCGGGACGTCGACGACGACCATCTCAATCGTCGGGGGGAGCTTCTTGTCGCGCCGCTTCGGGGTGCCGACCCGGAGGCGGGCCGGGTTCACGAGGGCGAGGTCGCGGATCGCGAGGACCGCGTCTGCATATAGGAACGCGCCCTCGCCCACCGCCAGGACGGCCTCCATGTAGCTGTCGCGCCCGCTCGCGGGAACGTCATCGAAGCGGTACACGCCGTGAGCGACGCGCGTCAGGCCGCCCCGGTTCGCCATCACGTGCAGCGCGTTCAGTCTCACCCCGAGCTCCGCTGCGTCTCGGGTGGTGATGTAGCCGTATTGCTCGAGTGCGCGCTCGTGGAGGCGGCGGCGTGCCGTGTCAGCCATTTCCGTCATCGATGAGCCTCGCTGCGGAAAACCCTTACGAAACCGTAAGCCTTTTCCGCCGGTGGCGCAACGAGCTCTCATCGGTGAGCCAGAAGCACGACGACCGATGCCAATAAGGGCTCACCATGCAGGCGACCAGCAGGGTCCGTCTTCACCGGCGTCCACGCCGCCGAGCACAGCCTTGTCTATGACTTGGTCCGGCCCCCGATACCGAGGACTCGGGCGAGTCGGGCGAACAAAGTCCCGCCCGGCGGGTACCCCCCTAGGAATGCGCCTTCGATCCGGCCTCGGGCCTTGGCGCGCCAATCTGGAGCCTCCGTGCCGGCTCGATCGCCCCGTTTTTTGCCCACGCCGTTGCTCATCGCGCCACGTGGCTCTCCGAGCCCCCTGTGGCGCCCGTGGGCGAAGACGCACGGGACGGGGACATGGGTCTCTCATTTGTCAATCGCCGATCACGGTCCGGCGCGATCGGGCACGCTCATGGCGTGCCTCCGGTCGCCGAGGTCAGGTCGGTCGGACGCCGGGCGATCCGCTGATGGACCGCCCGCGCCGCGATCAGGGCACGCGATCGGTGCCGAGATCCATCACGGGAGGCTGATGTGGCCTCGGTACGGGTAATCGCCGGTGACGACATCGTCCTTGAAGTCGACCCGGCCCGTGGCGCCATCGAAGCCGCCGGTGCCGCTGCCCACGATGATCGGGTGCAGGCACCGTCCGTGGACCTCCGAGCCGGTATCCCACTTCGAGTTGAAGAAGTAGGTCGTGGCGAACGTCCCGACGGGGCCGTCATTGAGGCTCCCCACGAAGATCTCCTTGCCGCGCTCCTGGTAGATGCCACTCGGGCTCCCATGATCAATCGCGGTCTCGATGTCCGTGTACCAGCAACCGTCCAGGTCTCCCTCCATCCTCATCGTGAAGTCCACATAGCCCTCATACCCGGCCGGAGGATCCCCGCAGACACCTGCGGTGTCGAGGTATCCAACCCCCGAGATCTGATTCGTCGCCGCGGCCGCTGGCGCGGACAGCGCCATGACCAAGCCGACCGCCATCATGAACGTCGCCGCCGATCGTGCCGTCTTCTGCTTCATCGGTCTCTCCTCTCAGCCGGTGGACGCCACGGGTCGTCCCGCCGCGTGCGCACCGAAGGCATGTCTAAATGAACATGTCGTAGGTACCGGGCGTCACTGGGTCAAGGTCACCTCCGGACATGGGAACCAGGGGAGCACCCCCTCGCGGCGACTCCCACCGGTCGCTCTGCCTCGGCAGCCGCTGGGGTGATCGGGCGTTCTCCGCAACGGGCCGATCTTGCCGCGCCCGCGAGGCGGCGGCATCCGTGAAGTTCACCTATTTTCGAGGCAGGCCCGGCTCAGATCAGCCCGTCGCGAGCGGCCACCGCCGCGGCCGCGCGTCGGTTGGCGACACCCAGCTTGTTGAAGATGTGGGTGGCGTGGGCCATCACGGTCCGGGGGGAGATGAAGAGGACCTCGGCGATCTCCTTGTCGCTCAGGCGCTGCCCGAGCAGCGCGAGGATCTCGTGCTCGCGCCGGGAGAGGCCGTCCGGAGGTCCGGACGTGGCGGGCGATGACCATGCCGATGAGGCAGGCGGCGCCTCGCCGCCGGCAAGGACCGCCGCGAGCTCGTCGGCCACCGCCAACGCCTCGTCGATCGCGTCCGCGAGCGGCAGCGAACGGCCCGCCGCGACCGCCGCCACGAAACGCTCTTCCCCGAGCGTCGCCCGGGCCGTCGATTCGGTCGGCTCCTCATCCAGCCTGCCAGGTCGACTGGGCGCCACCCCGGTCCGCTCCCGGATCGCCCGAACCACACCCAGCAAACGCGCCGCTGAGTCGGCTCGACCGTGATCCGCCGCGAGGACGGCCAGATAGGCGATCGTCCCGCCGAGGTGAATGAGGCTGCTGCTCTCGCGCTGCAGCCGCAGGCTCTCGCCGTAGCGCCTGGCCGCCCGCGCGCCGTCGCCCGCCTCACCGTCCAGACGTCCGAGCAAGGCCAGCACCGCGCCGGCCTCCATGTGTCGCCCGGTCTGGAAGACGGCCAAGCGGCGGAAGAGCGCCTGCTGGTCGGGTGAGAGCAGGTCATAGCTCCAGGCGATCGTCGCGCGCAACGTCCGCTGGCGTGCCGAGACGTCGCGCGAACCGCCGGTCAGCAGCCGCAACCGGTCGCTCAGGAGGGCCAGCAACGCCTCAGGCGAGAGCACCCTCAATCGCGCCGCCGCCAGCTCGATCGCCAGGGGCAGGCCGTCCACCCGCCGGCAGACCTCGGCCACGGCGGCGGCATTCTGCTCGGTCAGAGCGAAGCCCGGGTCGCCGGCATGGGCGCGCTGAGCGAAGAGGGCGACCGCCTCCGTTTGAGCCAGGGCCTCGAGGGGCAGTGCCTTCGCAGGGTCGGGCAGCGCCAGTGGCGGCACCGGCAGCAGCGTCTCGCCTCGGACCCCCAGCGGCGCGCGGCTGGTGGCGAGGATCTGCACGGCCGGGCACGCGGCCAGCAGTGCCCCCGCCTCGGGCGCGGCCTCCAGGACCTGCTCGCAGTTGTCGAGGACGAGCAGCGCCTGCCTGGGCTTGAGGAACGTGGCGAGCGCCACGGCCAACGGCCTGTCGCGGACCTCCCGCACGCCGAGCGCCTGGGCGATCGCCGATAGCACCCGGGCCGGGTCGCGGTTAGCGGAAAGGTCGACGAAGACCACCCCGTCGCCGAAAGCGGCGGCAACCTCGTGCGCCACCGCCAGGGCCAGTCGGGTTTTGCCGACGCCGCCGGGGCCGGTCAGCGTCAGCAGCGGGACCGCTTCCTCCAGCAGCAGGGTGCGGGACGCAGCGAGCTCCGCAGCGCGTCCGACCAGCGGCGTGCGGGGGGTCGGCAGCGGTCCGGACTGGGTGAGAGCGGGCGACGCGCTGGACTCGCGCACCTCAGCCTCCGACAGCGTCAGATATGGCTCGGGATGATGACTGGCGCCCTCCACGGCGTCAAGGGCCGCGACACTCGT
>CAYRTS010000077.1:0-9034 GCA_964427285.1 uncultured Anaerolineaceae bacterium | reverse complement strand
ATGGCTCGGGATGATGACTGGCGCCCTCCACGGCGTCAAGGGCCGCGACACTCGTCAGGGCCGCGACACTCGTCAGGGCCGCGACACTCGTCACTCCGACCGCTGCTCAGCCTTGCACCGGCCGGACCAGGACCCAGACGCGTAGCGCGCCGTCAGGCGGGTCCGTGTCGTCCCACCCCTCACATGCGAGCCGGGCGTCGTCGATCGACCAGACCCCGCAGGGCAGGTTGAGCGTCGGATCGGGAATCTCGAGGGCGACCGCCGTGGACGGCGCTGTCGTGGGCGGCGACGTGGAGGTCTCGGCGGACGCCGCGGTCGGCGAGCCTCCGATCGAGGGAACGGCCGTCGGGGTTGTGACGCCCCCAGCGCAACCCGCGAAGATCAGGGCGAGGCCGATAGCAGGAACGAGGACACGCTGCGTGAGTGTCCGTCCCATGGTCTCGGACCTGCTCGGCCCCTACCCTGGCGAGTGCAGTGAACGGCTGGGACCTGGATGCGCCCGCGCCTCTGAAATCGCTACTTCGACGGCCATGTGTTTCCTGCTCTCTAAGGGCGGTTCAGGCCCTTACTTGGCTTTGCGCGTGTCCGCTACGCCGAGGCGGCGAAGGGACTTGAGCGCTTCATTCCCAACGCCTCATACAGGTTGGGATGAATGGCTGGCAGACGATCGAAGCCCGGGTGGCGCTCAGTCATGCTCCTGTTCCGGCATCGTCCCCGCAGCAAGCGGCGTCGAGTGACGTCGCCACACCCTCCAGACCCCATCTCGCCGGCGCCAGACGTCGCTGATCACGAACGTGCCGCTGCGGTCGGCACCGAAGACCGTCGCCTGCATCCTGGCCCGGTGCAAGACGACGCCGGCGTCGCCGTCCACGTCGACGATCTGCTCCTCGACGAGATACGCCAAGACGACATACTCGCGAAGCGTCTCGAGCCACTCATCCCGAGGGAACACGGCTCGGTTCGGCTGGACAAGCTCGAGCGCGTAGTCATCGGCGAGGTAGCCTCGAGCCGTCTCGACGTCCCGCTGCTCGATGCTGCGTTGCCATCCCTGCCACCGTTCCAACAGCTCCTGCTGCGCATCCACCGTCATCGGTCCTCCACCATATCCTCGGTGATCCCTGCCCGCCTGGCGTCTCCAGGATGACATCCATTGTGGAACCGCCGAGGTTGGACAGACCAGACTGACCTTCTTGCACGCGGACGACGCCGGCCCCGAAGGCCGCGTCCCAGCCCCGTGCCTTGGCGTGAGCGGTCAGCGTGAACGTGAAGTCGTTCACCCCCAGGACCTCGATCCGCTCGAACACGGCCTCGGCGATCGCGTGCCGCCCGGCGTCCGAGGTCTTCGCCCACAGATCCGGTAGCGACTCGAGGTAGGCGCGTGCCTCGGCGGCCGTCGGGATGCGGCCGATGTCCGCGCGCCCCCCGCGTCGGGAGCATTACCAGTCAGCCCGTGGGGAGACCCTTCGCGGCGCGCTGCTGTTTCTCGGCGTACATCGCCGCGTCTGCGCGCATGGACAGGGCCTCGAGCGACTCCGGGGCGCGCGGATCGAATGCGGCGCTCCCGAAACTCGTCTCGAGCTGGAATGCGGTATTGGCCGCCGTGTTTCGCTCCGCCAGGAGGCTGCGCAGGCGATCGATCGCCGGCGGCCCCATGGGCTCGCCCACCAGGAGCACGGCGAACTCGTCCCCGCCGAGCCGGGCGATGACGTCCGAGGCCCGGAACGTAATCCGGAGGGCGGCCGCGAATTCGCGCAACGCGGTGTCCCCGGCGTGGTGGCCGAGGGTGTCGTTGATCCGCTTGAGTCCGTCGAGGTCGAGGAACAGGAGCGTCGCAGAGAGCGAGCGGCGCACGCAGATCTGGAGGACCTTTCTACCGAAGAGCTCGAAGCCCCTGCGGTTCGACAGCTCGGTCAGCACATCGGTGGTCGCGAGCGCGGCGGTGGCGATCTCCCGCTCGACCATCTCGGCGAGGTCGTTCAAGGACTGCTCGTCCTCCACGGATATCGTCCGCGACTCGCGATCGATGATGCACAGTGTGCCGAGTTTGGCGCCGCCGGGCCCTGTGATGGGGGCTCCGGCGTAGAACCGGATCTCAGGCGCGCCGAGCACGAGCGGGTTATCGGCGAAGCGGGGATCCGCCGTGGCGTCCGGCACCTGCATCACATCCTCTCCGAGGATCGCGTGCGCGCAGAAGGAGTACTCGCGAGCCGTCTCTGACGCATCCAGCCCCTGCCTGGACTTGAACCATTGGCGGTCCTCATCCACGAGGCTGACGAGCGCGATCGGGACGTTGAAGAGGCGTTGGGCAAGGCGGGTGACGCGGTCGAATCGCTCCTCAGGGTCGCTGTCCAGCAAGGCGAGGTCTCGTAGCTGGCTGAGCCTCTCCGACTCGTTCGGTGGTTTCGGGGCAGCCATGGGATTAAGATTGTCGCATACGCCGAAGCGAGCAGGGAATGCCGCGCCGGACCCAGGGCACGATCGAGCGCTTCCACCAGACCGGCAAGCGCTGGCTCGAGCGCCGACCGGTGGCCCGCACCCTCGTCTAGCTCCAGGCCCAGCTCGACGCCTTCAGCCTCGAGTACAACGAGCGCCGGCCACACCGCGCGACCGGGCGGGTCACCCCCGGGCGAAGCCTACATAGCGACGCCCAAGGCGCATCCCGTCGGTCGCGGCGCACCCGGCCACTTCCGTCTCCCCAGACTGTGGAAGGGCCATCGGGTTGATCTCCTCGTCGTGATCCTTGGTCGGAACACGCTGAGCATCACACCGGTGGCCCCTGACCGTCCGGCTCGGCCGGCGTCAGGAGCCGCGCGCAAATCCCACCACTCGGGGGGACATCACTCCTGCCCACCGGTCCGTAAACTCGGTCGATGCGCGATGACGATCTCCGCACGAACCCGGATGCGGTCGCCGGCGCGGGCGAACCGACGATCGGCCGCCATCGGGTCAACGGCACGACCTTGTACGCCGAGGTCCGCGGGGATGGGCCGGCCGTCCTCCTCATTCCCGGTGGCGCCGAGGATGCAGAGGGCTGGCGGGCCGTGGCCGAGCGCCTCCACGGTTGGACGGTGGTGACGTACGACCGCCGCGGGACGCTCCGCAGCGGCCGTGAGGACTGGCCCGGTCACGGCTCCGCCCAGCACGCCGACGATGCCGCGGCGCTGCTCCGGGCGCTGGGCCTGGCCGATGTCGTCGTCTTCGGCGGCAGCTCGGCGGGCGTCATCGCGGTCCAACTCGCGATCCGCCACCCGACGCTCGTGCGACGGGCTCTCGTCTACGAACCCGGCTACCTCCGCGCCGTCCAGCCCACGTCGAGGCTGATCAAGCCCGGGTACGCCATCGGGGTCTCGTCCGCCAGCCACAAGCCCTCGAACCCGAGCTCGGCCGATCGACGCGAGCGCTCGAGAATCGCCTCGAACGGCGCGGCCTGCGGCGCTGGAAAAGCGCCGAACGTGAGCTGGCTCGACATTCGTTCCTCCCGACGGATGATGCTACTTGTCGTCCGCTGGGGCCCTGACGTCGGGTCCCGGCAGCCGCGGGGCCAGGATCCATGCCTCTTGCGTAGCGCCGACACGGGCACAGTTATACTCCAGGTATGAAGACCGCGGTATCCGTGCCCGATGATCTGTTCGACCAAGTCGACCGCCTCGCCAGACGTTCACGTCGATCCCGCAGCGAGGTCTACAGCGCGGCCCTCCGGGAATACATCGCCCGCCACGCGCCGGACGACGTGACGGCGGGCCTCGACCGCGTCGTCGCCGAGCTTGGCGAGTCGGTCGCCGAACCGTTCACGGCTTCGGCTGCGCGTCGGACCCTCAACTCGGCCGAGTGGTGATCGCCCAGGGCGAGATCTGGTGGGCTGAGCTTGACGAGCCGACGGGATCGGAGCCCGGTTTTCGCCGGCCGGTCGTCGTGGTCCAGGGCGATGCCTTCAATCGAAGCTCACTGCAGACCGTCGTCTGCGTCGCGCTGACGAGCAACCTGCGCTGGGGTGACGCTCCGGGCAACGTGCGCCTGCCCGCGCGTGCCACAGGCCTGCCGAAGGATTCGGTCGCGAACGTGTCGCAACTCGTGACACTCGACCGCGAAGTCCTCACCGAGCGTGTCGGCCGGCTGTCCGCGTCGAACCTCGGCCTGGTGCTGACGGGCATCGACATCGTGCTCGGTCGGTCATGATCGCCGGTGGAGCGCGACCTCGGTTCGGGGCATGAATGGTCGAGCTCCTTCCGGAGACCCTGGATGTCCTCGCGGACGATCGCCGCAAGGTGCGCATCGCGCCGGCGGGTCCGGCGGGTCCGGCGGGTCACGTACTCGTCGATCGCGGTCCGGGCGACCTCCTGCATCGATCGATGTTCACGCTGGGCCGTCTCGCGCTCAGGCGCTGAGTGCTTGCCCGGGAACGTGCCGCTGATGGCGCCCTCGACTCAGCGGTACGAAGGGCCCGAGACGGGGACGAAGCGGCGCGAGGGGCGGGCGCCCGCCAGCCGGTCAGCCCGCCGGCGGGTCCGCCGACACCGGGTCTTGGTCGAGCGCCTCACGAACCCTGGCAGCCAGGTCCCGCGCGGAGAACGGCTTCTGGAGGAAGTGGACGCCCTCGTCCAGGACCCCGTGGTCGGCGATGATGTCGGCCGTGTAGCCCGACATGTACAGCAGCCCCAGGCGCGGGTGCAGCGACAGCAAGCTGCGGGCAAGGTCCGGCCCGGTCATCCCGGGCATGACGACATCGGTCATGAGCAGGTGGAGCTCGCCGCTGTGCTCCCGCGCGAGGCGGATCGCCTCTCTGGGGGTCGCCGCGGCGATCACGTGGTAGCCCAGCCGCTCGAGCATCGCGGTGGCCAGGCGCAGGATCGCGGGCTCGTCCTCGACGAGCAGGACCGTCTCGCCGCCCCCTGCTGCCACGCCCTGCGGCCGCGCTTCCGGCGCGGTCGCAGGGCCCCGGTGGCGCGGCAGGTAGACCCGGAACGTCGACCCTGTCCCGAGCTCGCTCTCGGCGTCAATGAAGCCCTCGTTCTGCCTGGCGATGCCGTAGACCGTGGCGAGGCCGAGGCCGGTCCCCTTGCCGCTCTCCTTGGTCGTGAAGAACGGCTCGAAGATGTGGCTCAACGTCTCTGCGTCCATGCCGCGGCCGTTGTCGCCCACGGTGAGGACGACGTACTCGCCGGGCACGGCGCCAGGCCGGGCGGCGCAGTCGTCCGCGTCCAGGGTGGCGTTCCCGGTCTCGATGATGACCGTGCCGACGGCGCCGATCACGTCGCCCGCGTTCACCACGAGATTGGTCAGGACCTGGTCGAGCTGGGACGGGTCCACGAGGACCGGCCACGGGTCGGCGCCCGGCCTCCAGGAGAGCTCGACACCGGCGAGGACGAGGCGCCGGAGCATGTCCAGCATCCCGCCCACGGCCTCGTTGAGATCGAGCACCTTGGGCGTGGCGGTCTGGCGCCGGGCGAAGGCGAGGAGCTGGCGGGTGAGGTCGGCAGAGCGCCGGGCGGCATCCTTGATCTCGAGGAGATCGGCACGCACCGGATGCGAAGGATCAAGCGCCTCGAGAGCGATCTCCGCGGTGCCCAGGATCGCAGCGAGCATGTTGTTGAAGTCGTGGGCCACGCCACCAGCCAGGCGGCCGACCGACTCCATCCTCTGGGCCTGGGCGAGCTGGGCCTCGAGGGAGGCCCGCGCTTGATCCGCGAGCCTCCGCTCGGTGATGTCGCGGTTGATCTCGAGGACGGCCCGGATCCGGCCCCGGGCGTCCCGCTCGACCGACTGCCGGCTCTCGACGGTGAGCCCGCGCCCGTCCCGCGCGGTGTGCCTGAGATCTCCCGTCCACTCGCCCGCCGACTCGAGAGCGGCATCCGTGGCCGCCCGCGAAACGGGGAAGGTGGTCTGGAGCAGGTCGTGCGTGACGTGGCCGGTCGCCTCCTCGGCGGGCCAGCCGTAGATGGCTACGGCGCCCCTGCTCCAGTAGACGACGCGGCTGTCCGGGTCGCGGACGATGATCGCGTCGTGGGCGAGGTCCAGCAGCCGGGCCCGCTCGCGCAGCGCCGCCTCGGCAGCCTCGCGCTCGGCCATTTCGCGGGATTGCCCGACGATCGTGTCCGCCAGCTGCGTCGCCATGTCATTGAACGCGCCCGCAAGCACCCCGAACTCGTTGTCCCGATCGACAGCGACCCGCGCGCTCAGGTCGCCCGCCCGCAGGCGCTCGGTTGTAGTGGTGAGCTGCCGCAGTGGCCTGGTGAACTGAGACGCCAGCCAGACGCTCACCAAGAGTGCGACGACCAGCGCAAGGGCCAACCCGACCCCCATGAGGCCCGCGAGCGCGAGGATGGGCGCGTAGGCCTGGCTCACCGGAAGCTCGGTGACGACTCGCCAACCTGTCGACGACACGCTCGCAACCTCGCCCAGCACTTCGACGCCGAGCAGACCGGCATACGGCCCGCCGCCCGCGGTCGTCCCGGGGTCGAATCGCTCTCCCAGCGGGCGCAAGGAGAGGTCCGCGAACGCGGAGCTGTCGGGCACCTGCGCTGAATGGGCTATGACCACGCGGCGCTGGTCGACCAAGTACGTGTAGGCCCCGTCGGTCGTGCTGGCCTCATCGAGGATGGCCGGCAGGAACTTCAAGCTGACTTTGGCGAAGAGCATGCCGACGACCTGGTTGCCCAGATCCCGGATCGGCACCGCCAGGATCAGCGAAGGCGGCGACGGTTCGGCACGCCGCTCGACGGCTCCGACGTAGTCCTCGTGCTCCAGCAACGTCCGCCGAAACGCCTGCGTTGCCACCCAATCCGAGGGTGCCGGCTCGTCGGTGAGAGAGACGGCCTGTCCCAACAGGCCCTGCGCGTCAACGATGCCGACGGTCTCGTACGCCTTGTTCTGGCCGCCCAGCGCCGCAAGGATCTCGCGCTGCACGACTGGGTCGAATGACGCCAGCCCGCGGACGCGCGCCAGGAAGGCGAGCTTGCGCTGCAGGTCGTCGATGTAGCTGCTGACCTGCTCCGCGGAGAGCGATGCGCTCGCCTGCTGCACGAGCCGGAGCTGCTCCGTTGACACGCGGCTGCTCGTGAGGATCAGCAGCCCGCCCGAGAGCAGCACGCTCGCGGCCACGATACCCAGGATGACGATCCGTAGGCGGCCCTCGACGGTCCGGCCTATCAGTCTCCTCACCGCCGTTGCCGCGCCACGCCGCGGCGGGCGGACTCACGACGACACAACGCGGACGGGGAGCCGAGTGCCCGCGGGCGGAGGTACCTCACGGAGTGGTGTCGGCCCGTCCCGCGAGGATGTCGTCGCGAACCTTCTCGACCCGCACGATCTGCTCGGGCGACAGCAGGCCGTTGAACGGCGCGAGGCCTTGTGCGCCCTCCGCCATGCCGAACCGGTACTGCTTGCCCTCCCAGCGTCCCTCCTTGGCGATCCTCGCTCCCTGGAGCAGCATCCCGGGGATGTCCTGCACGTTGCTGGTGACCACGGCCTTGGGCGCCAGCTGGCTCAGGTCATCGATCCAGGCAAGCGTGAAGATCCCGGCCTGTTCTGCCTGGGCATGGACTCCGGTGCCCGCGGCCCCGGCCAGAACGAGGATGACGTCAACACCCGACTGGATCTGCACCCCCGCCAGCTCCGCGGCCCTGGCGGTGTCGGTGAAGTTGCCCACCCAGGAAGTGGTCACCTGGATCGCCGGGTTGGTCGCCACTGCGCCTCGCGTGAACAGCTCCTGGAGCTCACGGCTGGAGGGGTTCTCCTGGCCACCAAGGAAGGCGACACGGCCGGTTGTCGACTTGATCGCCGCGATGGTCCCCATCAGATACCCCATCTCCCCTTCGCGCATCCCCAGAGCACCCAGGTTGACGTTGTTGCCGCCGAACTTGCCGTCCACCGCGAACGCCGTGCGCGGAAACTCCGCCGCGACGACTTCCGCGGCGGCTGTGAACTGGTTTCCGTGGCCGATCACCAGGTCGTAGCCCTCACGGGCATACTGGCGAAACACCTGCTGGAAGTCCGCTTCGGGTACGTTCTCGGTGAAGGCAACGCCCGCGCCGAGCTCCTTCTCGATCAGGAGCAGCCCGCCGTGGCCCTTCTGCGTCCAGCTGTCAGCGGACACCGTGCGGGGCAACAGGATGGCCACCCGAAAGGCGCCCACCGCGCCCGTCGAGACCGGCGTGGGTGTCGCCGAAGCGCTGCCGCAGGCAAGGACCATCAGGCTCAAGACCATAAACGCGACGATCGCCCGGGATCTCATGGAACGAGGCTCCTTTAAAGTGCCGCGAGGATTGTGACAGGGCCGGCACCCGGTCGGGGCCCCGCAGTAGGTCTATTCGCCTGCGGTGCTACGCCTGCTGGACCAACCTCGGGCAAGTGGGAAGCGCGCCGCCCACGGGCACTTCTCGGCGAACGGTCGGACGGATCAGCACGACCCAGGCCAAGACGCCGCGACCGGGAACATCGGCGATCCAGCCAGGCGATTCGGCTGGCCGATTCGTACCCTTGTCGGGGGGGGATCGGGCGCGGCTATACTCGATCCGGTGCCGAGTTGCACCGCTCGGCTTTGTGCGTGATCGCCCGGCCGCGCCACACGGAGGCTAGAACTGCGATGACCCGAGCCAGGACCAAGCTCGCGTCGCCCCCCCCCCGGTTGGAGGAAGCAGCCGCCGCCCAACCAGGCCATCTCGGGCCTCCAGACACCACACCACCGCGTGATCAGAGGTTCCCGATCGTCGGCATCGGCGCGTCCGCCGGCGGCCTCGCCGCCTTCGAGGCGTTCTTCGCCGGCATGCCCGCCGCCACCGATCCGGGCATGGCCTTCGTGCTGGTGCAGCATTTGGCCCCGGACCACAAGAGCATCCTGTCCGATCTGATCCGCCGCTACACGCGCATGCAGGTCTTCGAGGTCGAGGACGGCATGGTCGTGCGGCCCAACTTCGCCTATATCATTCCGCCGGGCCGCGACATGGCGTTCCTCAACGGCACGCTGCAGTTGCTCGAGCCCGTCGAGCCGCGCGGCCAGCGCCTGCCGATCGATTTTTTCTTCCGCTCCCTCGCCTCG
>CAYRTS010000076.1:0-14342 GCA_964427285.1 uncultured Anaerolineaceae bacterium | reverse complement strand
ATGGGTGCCTCCACCTGGCCGCGGCGCGAGACGACCCGGACGCGTTCGCCCTCGGCCAGTCCGTACGCGTCGACGTCCTCCGGCGACATGTCCAGCGACTCACCTCGTCGCAGAGGGGAGGTGTAGCCCGCTGTCTGGACCCCCGTGTTGTACGAGTCCAGGCGGCGCCCCGTGGTCAAGCGGATTGGGAAGTCGGCATCCAGCTTGTCCACCGGCGGATCGTGATCGACCGGCACGAACGGCACCCGATTGCCGGGGACCGGGTCCTCCCAGAGGCGTGAGTGGAGGAACAGCTCACCGGGGTGGGTCTCGTCATAACAGGGCCACTGCAGCCCGCCCTCTGCCTCCAGCCGGGAGTAGCTCATCCCGGCATGGACGGGCGACAGGCGCCGCACCTCATTCCAGACCGTCTCCGGGTCCGGCTCGCCCCACACGGCGCCCATTCGATTGGCCAGATCGAAGATGATCGCGAGATCGTCGCGGGCGCCCACCGGCCCTTCGACCGCCTTGCGGACCCGCTGGACGCGCCGCTCCGAGTTGGTGACGGTGCCCTCGGACTCGGCCCAGGCGGCGGTGGCCGGCAGCACGACGTCAGCGAGTTGTGCGGTTTTGGTAAGAAACAGGTCCTGCACAACCAGGAGATCCAGGCCGCGCAGGAGCGCGATCGCCCGCTTCTGGTCCGCCTCGGACTGAACCGGGTTCTCGCCGATGCAATAGACCGCGGTCAGGTCGCCTCGCTCCATCGCATCGAACATGCCCGACAGGTGCCAGCCGCGTTTGGGCGGGACCGGGACGCCCCATTCCGCATCGAAGTTCGCACGAAGCTGATCGTTCTCGACATGCTGGAAGCCGGTCAGACGGTCCGGCAGGGCGCCCATGTCGCCGCCGCCCTGGACATTGTTCTGGCCACGGAGCGGGTTCACGCCACTGCCGTACCGTCCGACGTGCCCGGTCAGCAGGACCAGCGAGATCAGGGCGAGGACATTGTCGACCGCGTTGTGATGCTCGGTGATGCCCAGGGTCCAGCAAATCATCGCCCGCGGCGCCTTCGCGAAGGCATGTGCCAGCTCGCGGATGGCGGCAGCAGGGACGCCGGTTTCGCGCTCGGCATAGTCGAGTGTGTAGCTCTCAACCTTGGCCTTGTAGGCGTCGAAGTCGACGGTCGCACGCTCGATGAACTCGCGGTGCTCCAGCCCTGCCGCGATGATCTCGCGCGCCATCGCGTTGGCCAGCGCGATATCGCTGCCGACATCGAGCCCGAGCCAGCCGTCCGCCCATTCGGCGCTCGAGGTCCGGCGGGGGTCGATCGCGTACAGGCGGGCGCCCTTGTGGACCGCCTTGAGGACGTGGTGGAAGAAGATCGGATGCGTCTCGCGGGCATTGCTGCCCCACAGGACGATCAGATCCGTGTCCTCGACCTCGCGATATGAACTTGTGCCGCCACCGGCACCGAAGACGGTCGCCAGACCGGCGACGCTAGGGGCGTGTCACGTCCGGTTGCAGCTGTCGATGTTGTTGCTGCCCAGCACCGTCCGGCTGAACTTCTGGGCCGCGAAGTTGACCTCGTTGGTCGCCTTGCTGCAGCTGAAGGTGCCGAATGTCGTCGGGCCGTGCGCCGCCTTCGCGGCCCGGAACCCTTCGACGGTCCGGTCGAGCGCCTCGTCCCACGTTGCGGGTCGAAGCTCGCCGCCCTTCGTGTCGCGCACGAGTGGCTGGGTCAGTCTCACGTAGGGTTTCGCCACGGCCGGCCTCCTGCGGATGTCGACGGGAGTGTAACCGGGTGGAGGTTGCCCTTGGAACCTGCCCGATTGGGCCCGAAACTCCTCTGAGCCAAACTACTGATATGTCATGAATCAGTCGTCATTGACACTTCAGGGCGATCGCCCACAAACTACTGAAATGACATCAGTCAGTACATACCAGTAGATGCGACTTCCGCAGCAGGCACCAAGTCTTCGCGACGCTGTCCGCGGGCTCGCCGATGAGCGCCTGCCGGCGATCCTCAGCGCCGGGATCGGGTCGAGCGTCGAGGGCCAGTACCTGCACTGGGACGAGCTGCGCCACCGACAACCGCCCCCGGATCTCAGCGTCCGCGAATGGTGGGCTGCCATCAAGTTCGCCCGAACCGTCAGTGCACGGTCCGTGCCGCTCAAGTCCGTGTCCGGGGAGGCCTTCTCCTACACGCTGCCGGACGAAGGCCTCGAACTCCTGCACTGGATCGACCAGTCCGGGGCCGGGGCGATGCTCATGCCCGAGCCGATCGATGAGCCCGCTCTCAGACGCCGGTACCTGGTGAGTACGCTCATCGAGGAGGCAATCACGTCAAGCCAGCTCGAGGGCGCAGCGACCACTCGGCGGGTGGCGAAGGACATGCTCCGGTCAGGTCGCTCGCCCAGGGACAGGAGCGAACGCATGATCGTCAACAACTATCGAGCGATGTTGGGGCTCTCCGAGTATCGAGACCAGCCGATGACGGTCGAGGCCGTGAATCGGCTGCAGCGGATGCTGACCGAGGGCACCCTGCGCGATCCCGATGCGGCGGGACGCGTGCAGCGACCCGGCGAGGAGCGGGTCCGGGTGGTTGCCTCGGACGGCACAATCGTCCATGTGCCGCCTCCGGCTGAACAGCTCGAGGAGCGACTCGCCTCGATGTGCGCATTCGCAAATGAGGGGCCAGCCAGCCCATTCGTGCACCCGGTCGTTCGCGCGATCGTGCTCCACCTATGGCTGGCCTACGATCATCCCTACGAGGACGGGAACGGCCGGACAGCGCGGGCTCTGTTCTACTGGTCGATGCTCAGAAGTCGCTATTGGATCGTTGAGTTCCTGTCGATATCGCGGGTGATCCTGCGAACACCGGCGCCGTATTACCGAGCCTTCCAGTACACGGAGCGCGACGGCTTCGATGCCACCTACTTCGTGCTCCACCAACTCCGGGTGATCAGGCAGGCGATCGAGGATGTCCAGGCCTACCTTCGTGCCAAGCAGGCCGAGCTTGGGAGAGCCAGCCGACTGCTTCGAGGAACCGATCTGAATCACCGTCAGATCGCGCTGCTTTCGCACGCGATGCGACATCCCGATGCGGAATACTCCTTCCGGTCCCATCAATCGAGTCATCGGATTGCATTCCAGACGGCGCGACTGGACCTGCTGGATCTCGAGGAGCGGGGCTATCTAGTTCGGACCAAGCGGGGCCGGGCGTTCTACTTCCTTCCGGTCGCAGACCTGGATCGCCCGATCGTCGGGCCGCATGCGCCGCCGGTGTCCTCCGACGAGGCCGCGCCCCCATCCCGGCGGCCCGACGATAACGCCGTGCGCCCAGGGGAGGGCTGATGAATTGTCATCTGCCAGATCCGGTCACTGAGAACTGCCGGATGCTGTTGTCACGGGCCGCTAACCCGATCAGGAAACAGGCCAGATCGTAGCCAAAAGAACGACCCGGCCCCAAAGGGACCGGGTGGATACGCCACAGACTAGACCGACCGAGTCAAGGAGGTCAGGCCGGACCATCAGCTGTGTTGATGGCACGGCCCGGTGGCGCGATCCATCCCATAGCAGTCGATATCGACGCTCATCGGCCGCCCCGGTCTGTCCACGTCTTCCCCAAGAATGGACCAAGCGTCAGGAGTCTACCACTGGTGAAAGAATGCTCGCGTTTCTTCCAGTTTCGGCTGGTAGACGTCCGCGGTGATCCGGAAACGGCGAGTTGATGATCGGATGATCGTCGAGACCGTCAAGAGCCATCTCTCGAAGGCGGTCGTCGACTCGGGTTGGGAGCGCCAGGTCGCGCGCGCCCTCGACGAATCGGCGCGCGTGGATGCGTGGATGAAGAACGCGCGGCTCGACTTCACGATCCCCTAGGAGCATCAGGGACGGAAGCACGATTTCATCCCGGACTTCATCGTGGACCTGCGCGACGCGTCAGGCGGCCGTGGCCACGACCACCTCATCGTCGAGGTCAAGGGCCTCGAATGTGAGGCGGACCGGTCAAGGGACGTCGGTGCGCAGCGCTGGATCGCCGCGGTCAACCACTGGGGCGAGCACGGCCGCTGGCGCCTCGCCAAGATCCACAGCCTACACGACCTGATCAGCGTCCTGGGCAACGACCCCGGCCCTGGATCGGACAACCGCGCGCACGACGCGCCCGGTCGCGAACGCCTCAACGGCGGTCTTGGAGGGAGTTTCCGGTAGTGGCTTCATTTGGGGCGCCACTACCGGCAGTTCGCGACGATTAGTCGGCGCCAGCAGCGCGCTCGAGTATCCTGTCGAGCCGTCGTGCCTCGGAGGCGATGACGTTGGTGCAGCCGCACGATTTGGCGAGCAGGCCGTCGCGGTCGGCGATGCTGATCTGCCCTCGCGCGTAACGAACCAGCCCGGCGTCCTTGAACTGGCGCATCGCGACCGATAGGGCGGGACGCTGGACGCCGATCATCTGCGCGAGAAATTCCTGCGTGACGTTGAAGTGCGCCTCGTCGACCCGATCGTCGACTTGGAGCAGCCAGCGAGCCGCCCGTTGATCCAAACGATGGATCCGATTGCAAAGGATCAGTTGGGCCATGGTGATCATCACAACCTGGGTGTGTCGCCGCAGGAGCGTGACGAGCCTGCCATCGCGGGCGAGCTCCTCTCGGAGCGCACCGGATTCCATCCGCATCCCCGCCATCTGTACTTGGACGATCGTCCGGACCGGAGACTGCGTGCTGCCCAGGAAGACCGCGATACCAGTCATGCCTTCCCGGCCGATGATCGCGGTATCCACCGACTCGCCGCCCTCATCGATGGCAACGATGGACGCGACTCCGCTCGTCGGGAAATAGACGAAACGGACCTCCTCGTTGGCGCCCTCCAGCTCCGTAGGACGTGGTAGATCCACCGGTTCGAGGGCGGGACGGATCCGGTCGAGCTCGGCGTCCGGCAGCCCCCGCAGCAGGCGATTTGCTCGCGGGTCGATGTCACGCCCACCGGTGCCTTTGGTAACTCTCATCTTTCACCAGAGCCATCTTCGTATGTCCGGTGTAGTACAGACGACACAGCGACAAATCCGCCACCCTTCGGAGGAGCCAAGTCATCTCGACTGGATAACAGATGACATGGGACCGGCGCTCAACGTTGGCTCGCCGGTCCCAGGCATTTGTCCAGGGACCAGCTCGCGACCTCAACGCATACCGCGTCCGCAGCAGCAGACGAGGCGTTGATCCCTGAGAAGGAGGGCGTCAGGCATGGCGAAGAGTGGGGACGCTGAGAACGCTTCCGCGTCTGAACTGCTCGCCGACTGGCGCGCCGCAGAACGAGATTTGGCCGCCGCGCACAATGCCGCGTCGGTGGCCGCGCGGGCGGTAACTGCCGCCGCGACCGCTGAGGCAACCGCGGTGGAGGCCGAATCAGCCGCCCGCGAGGCGACGGACGCGGCGGCTCGGGCCAAGGAGGCAGCCGAGCGCGCCAAAGGGGCAGCAAGCCAGGCCGCCGAGGCGGCGCAGCAGGCTGCGGCGACCACCGAGGATGACCAGGCGCGAGCGGACCAGACTGTGCTGGAAGCTGACCATGCCGCATCGGCGGCACGTGACCGATTCCACGCGGCGGAGAGGGACGGGTTTCCCAAGGATCGACCCTGACCCGGTACCTTTCTCGGGCCCCCCGATCAATCGTCACCGGGGCATTGTCGGCTCCTCGCGTTCGTCGCCGTGAAGCGAGTGCCTCCAGGTCGGGGCTCGTCTACGTGGATCGTCGGTCGAGGATCCAGGCTACGAGGCGTCAGCGGTCAGCGGTCAGCGAGCCCCTTCGACATCCTGGTCGGGCGACAGCGCCGTGAGTCTCACTCCGATCCAGGGTCAGACGATCTCCCACGCGAGCGCAACGCCAGGGGTGTCCGCTTGCTCGACCAGGCCGATCCGCCAGTGCGGGACGTCCGCATGGTCCAGGGCGGATTCGATCGCATCGAGGCGCTCCCCAGCGATCGCGGCGAGGAGGCCGCCGCTTGTCTGTGGGTCGTGGGCCAAGGTGATGATCTCGGCGGGGATACCGTCCGCGACCGCTAGTGATAGCGCCACGAACCGTCGGTTGTGGGCGGCGCCGCCGGTCTCAATTCCCGCCTCGGCTAGATCCAGCGCACCGGGGAGCGCCGGCAACGCGGCAGCCTCAAAGACGAAGCGCGTCCCCGACGCTCTCGCCATTTCAAGGCCATGGCCGAGGAGGCCGAAGCCCGTGACGTCCGTGGCCGCGCGAACGCCGTGCTCGACGAAGACCTCCGATGCGGCTCGATTGAGCGTTCGCATCTGGTCGATCGCGGTCGCCAGGTCAGCATCGGTTGTCTGTCCCTGGCGGTGGCCGCTGACGAGAATCCCGGTGCCGAGTCGCTTGGTCAGGATCAATGTGTCGCCGGGTTGGGCTCCGCCTTTGCGCAGAATCCGGTCGGGATGCGCGGCGCCGATCACCGCCAGCCCGTACTTGGGTTCACGATCGCGGATCGTGTGGCCACCGGCGAGGGTCCCGCCGGCCTCGCGGACCTTGGCCGAGGCACCCGCGAAGATCGCGCTGAGCACGTCGCTGGGCAGATCCTCCGGAAAGGCGGCGATCGATAGTGCGAACAGGACCCGGCCTCCCATCGCGAAGACATCGGACAGGGCGTTGGCCGCGGCAATCTCGCCGAACGTCCACGGGTCGTCGACCACGGGCGGAAAGAAGTCCAGGGTCCCGATGATCGCGAGGTCCGGGCTCACCCGGTAGACGGCGGCGTCGTCGGGCGGATTGAGACCGGCGATAAGGGCGCCCGGCGCGTCGGCCGCCGCCTCGGCGCCGAGTCCCGCGAGTGCCTGCGACAGCAGATCCGCCCCGAGCTTGGCAGCACATCCGCCGCAGTCGGTCAGGCTGGTGAGACGGAACGGTGGGTTCGGGATCTTTTCAATGGCCGACACGCTGCCGATCATAGGCGGCCAACACGCTGGCAATGTTCAACCAGGCCAACCCCTCGACCCCCCGGCCGGGACCGGGCACCGATTCCCACCCGGCTGGTCTACGCGACAGGTCGGGTTCAACGAGGCGCTGATTGTGCCAACGACACTGGAACTCGCGACGAATCTGACCAGGATCGGTCGAAAGCTCCAATCTGGCTGGAAGCTGCGACCGGGTCGTGTCCCGTAGACCAGCGGCATTGGAATCGAGGTGGGGGGGCCGGATTGGCCTCGCGCCGGATTGGCCTCGCGCCGGATTGGCCTCGCGCCGGAGTCAGCCACGGTCGCGTTACCATCGTGGTGGGAGCGGTCGGGTCCCGGTGGGTCCCCTGGTCTTCAAAACCAGTGGCGCGGCGCTCGGCGCGGCGCGGTGGGTTCGACTCCCACGCGTTCCCGCCACGGAGGGCCCCATGCCGACGGATCGCCAGCGCCCCCCCAGCGTGGAGCGGCTTCTCGCGGCCGTGCGTCCACGTCTGCCCGACGGACTGGAAACGGCCCCGCTCACGGCCGCAGCCCGCGAGATCGTCGCGGCCGAACGGGCCGCGCTGGGCGCGGGCGATCCCCCGACGCCCCTGGAGGGTCTCGCGGAGGCAGTGCTGGCGAAGTTGAGCGCCTATACGGGCCCCAGGGGCGATGGCCTCGTCCCGGTGATCAACGCGACCGGCGTGATTCTCCACACCAACCTGGGTCGAGCGCCCTGGCCGGCGGCCGCCATTGAGGCCGCCTCCCGCGCCGCATCCAGATACTCCCTCCTCGAACTCGACCCCGGGTCGGGCCGCCGGGGGCCGCGTTTCCGCGCGACAGAGGAACACCTCATCGCCCTGACCGGCGCCGAGGACGCGATCGTCACCGTCAACAATGCCGCGGCGCTACTCCTCGCGGTCGCCCTCGCCGGCCGGCGCGGCGTGGCCGTTTCGCGCGGCGAGCTGGTCGAGATCGGCGGCGGAGTCAGAATCCCGGAGATCATCCGTCGGGCGGGCGCTCGGCTGATCGAGGTCGGGACGACGAACCGCACCCGCGCCTCCGACTTCGAAGGGCCGCTGTCCGAGGGTCGCGCCGCCGTGGTCCTGCGCGTCCACCCGTCGAACTTCAGCCAATCAGGCTTTGTTGAAGCGCCCGATCCCGTCGCATTGGCCGAACTCGCCCACCGTCACGACGGGATCGTGGTGGACGACCTCGGCAGTGGGGCTCTCCTGGACACGGCCACCTACGGGCTGACCCGCGAACCCATGCCGCGCGAACGGCTGGCAGCGGGCTCGGACCTGGTCACCTTTAGCGGCGACAAGCTGGTGGGTGGGCCGCAGGCTGGCCTGATCGTGGGCCGGGCAGACCTCATCGCGAGGATCCGACGCGACCCTCTGGCCCGTGCTGTTCGACCGGACAAAGTGACACTGGCAGCCCTCGCCGCCACGCTGGGCCTCTATCGCGCCGGCCGGGCGACGACGGAGATTCCGGTCTGGCGGATGATCTCGGCGAGTCCGGATGACCTGCGACGGCGCGCCAGCCGGATCATCGACGGTCTTCCTTCGACCGTTCGGGACGACGTCTCCGTGGGAGAGATGCGGTCCGCGGTCGGCGGTGGGTCGCTGCCGGGCGCAACCCTGGAGTCGGTGGGGCTGGTCGTGTCCGGCCCCGGCGCTGCCGCACTCGCCGCGCGGTTGCGCGCCGCGGAGCCCGTCGTGATCGGTCGAGTGGAAGACAGCGCCGTCCAACTGGACCTCCGCACGGTCGACCCTGGAGATGACGACCAGCTTGGGGTCGCCCTGGCCGGAGCGTTGCGCTCGGTATGACCGTCGTCGTCGGCACGGCCGGGCACATCGATCATGGCAAGACCGCGCTTCTTCTCGCGCTGACCGGGATCGACGCCGATCGCCTGCCGGAGGAGCGTCGGCGGGGGATGACGATCGATGTTGGGTACGCCCACCTCGCCCTCCCCGACGGGACCGAGCTCGACTTCGTTGATGTGCCTGGCCACGACAAGCTCGTCGGCAACATGCTGGTCGGCGCGGGCGAGATCGATGCCGTCATGCTCGTGGTGGCGGCCGACGACGGGCCGCGCGCCCAGACGATCGAACATCTCGAGCTGCTGAACGCCCTGGGCCTGCGTTCCGGGATCGCGGTGATCACCAAGGTGGATCTCGTCGATGCGGCGCGGGTCGCGCAGGTCCGGGAGGCTACGAATCGTCTCCTCGCCGCTACGACCCTGGCGGGCTCACCGGTCATTCCCGTGTCGTCGGTCGATGGCGGCGGCATCGATGCGCTGCGCGGCGAGCTGGCGAACCTTGGTCGGCGGGTCCGGGCGGCCCGAGTCCCTTCGGTGACCGGCCCGGCTCGCTCACGCCTGCCAATCGATCGAGTGTTCAGCGTCAAGGGGCGGGGCGTGGTCGTGACCGGCACGCTGCGGGGCGGACCGCTCGCACGCAATGCGATGCTGCGCATGATCCCGGGCGGCAGCACCGTCAGGACCCGCGAAGTTCAGGTGCACGGCGCCGCGGTCGAGGAGGCGGGGCCCGGCCGCACGGCGGTCAACCTGGCCGGCCTGGAGATCACAGCGCTTCATCGAGGCATGGTCCTGACGGACGACCCAGCCGTCGTGGCCACGGACCGGCTCCTGGTCGCACTCGGCCGCCCCATTGCTGATCGAGCGCGGGTGCGTGTGCACCTTGGCACCGCGTCCACCGATGGCGACGTGGGGCGGTCCGGCCGCGACGCGATCAACCTGCCGAACGGGAAGGTCGCGGCGACGCTGCGGCTCGCCGAACCGATCGCAGCCGCCCCTGGCGATCGATTCGTCCTGCGCCGGTCGGCGGGCCCGGATTCGGCCGAGGGTGGCATCGTCCTCGACACGTCCCCGCCACGCGGGGTTTCGCGCCGGCGGCAGACGACCGATCGCGTGCTGGCGCTCGCCGAGGCCATCGAACGACTCGGCGCCGGGGGCGTGGCCACCGCCGCGGAGGCTGCTCGACTCGACATCCATGGCTCACTCGCTGGAGCCGCTGGCGGGTTCGTGTTCGCCGACGACGTCAGCGCAACCGTCCTGGCCGCCATCGTCGTGCGGGGTGCCAGCCGGCCTTCGGGCCGTGACGACCCACCGCCCCTCGAGCTGGCTGCGGCAAGGGCCCAGGCCGGGACCGTGCTCCGGCGTCTGGTCACCATCCGGCGCGACCTGGCGTCCGCGGCCGCAACGGCGCTCGTCGAGCGGTTCGTCCTCGATGGCCGGTTCGTACGCGACGCCGACTGGCTTCGGCCGCCCGGCGCCCAACCTGCCGCCCCCGAATCAGCTGACCCTCGCCTCGTTCAAGCCATGAATCGCCTGGAGCGCGCGCTCTCCGCGGCCGCTCCGCCGCCACTCGCCGAGGCCGCTCGAATCGCCGGCTGCCAATCGTTCGGGATCCGTGAGCTCGAACGTACCGGCCGGATCGTGATCCTCGAACCGGACCTCGCCTACTCGGCGACGACCTATCGAACGATCGAGCTGTTGGCGCTCGACCTGGCCGGCCGGACGGCCCTGACCCCAGCGGCGCTGCGTGACGCGACGGGGACGAGCCGCAAGTTCGTGATGGCGATCCTGGCCGACCTCGACCGCCGTGGGTTGCTGCGTCGAACGGCCGCGGGGCACGTTGCGGGACCGCGAGCCGCGACGGCTCGGGGCTCGAATCCGGCGCCAGACGAGAAGCCGGTTCCTCCCTCTCCGGCCGGTGGGCGGCAGTCCGAGCCGCCGGTCGCCACGGCTCGGGGCGAGGTACCGGCCGCGTCGTCGAGTGCCGTGGGCGCGGGCGGCCACGGCGAAGTCAGCGGCATCGGGTCGGCGTCGAGCTTGGAACCCGGCGACCCGTGATGCCGAGCGGCGTCAGTGCGATCGTGCTCGCCGGCGGGCGTTCGAGCCGGTTCGGTCGCGACAAGCTCGCCGAACCAATCGCCGGTCGAGCCCTCCTGCTGCATGCCATCGACGCCGTCCGCCCATTCGCCAGCGAAGTGCTGGTGATGGTCGCGCCAGGGGCGCGGCCAGACGTTCCGGCTGGTGTCCGCATCGTCGCCGACGCAAAGCCCTTCGAAGGGCCGCTCGCCGGGCTCCTCGTCGGCCTCGGCGCTGCGAACGAACCGATCGTTCTCGTCACGGGCGGCGACATGCCGGAGCTTGTTGGCGGAGTGCTTGAAGCGCTGTTGATCCCCTTCGACCGGCCTGGAACGGAGGCGGCCGTTCTCGAGCAGGCGGGCCGAGCCCGGCCCCTACCGATGGTGCTCCGTCGCGAGGTCGCGCTGGATGTCGCGGCCAGCCTGGTCGCGAATGGCGAACGCCGGCTTCGCGTGCTGGTCGACGCCCTGGCCGCAATCGTGATCGCCGAGAACGTGTGGCGGGCCCTCGATCCAGGTGGAAAATCGGTCTTCGACATCGACACTCAGGCCGACCTGCGGTAGACACACGAAGACGCCCGCCGGAGGAGAGGCGGCGGCCCACGATTGCGAGCGAGGAAGACCACGAGCGGAGGGGAAAAGGCTTGGCTGGGGTGGTGCGTCTTAGCGGGTCGGCTGCGGACGGTCGTCTGGACCGGGCATCCGGCGAGGTGACGAGAGCTGCGGCCGCCGATGCGATCTGAACGCGAAGACTGGGCCCAGGGTCTGTTCGATGGGGCCAAAACTGCTCGACGGCCCGCTCGCGCTCGGCCTCGTCATCGGTCCATGCGGCCGATCGGCAACGGCACTTCGGGGCTTCCTGCTTCCTGCTTCCTGCCAACCGCCGGCTGCCCCACAGTCAACGAGTTGGGCGCCGAGGTGGTCGGCAGGGTCGGTGGTCGCCCTACCTGTCCGAATCGTTGCCCATGGGGCAACTGGTCTCCTGGGAGGCCTCGGCTGATTGCGACCGCTGTTCAGAGTCGCTTGCCCGTGAGATGGCGCCGGCCGATCAGGTTCAGCCGCTCAGGCCGGCTGCCTCGTAGACTGGCACGCCCTCGACAATGGTGGCGAGCACCCGCGCGTCTCCGATCGGGCCGGCATCTGGCGCGAAAAGATCCCGATCCAGAAGCGCCAGGTCGGCGAGCTTGCCGACTTCGATTGAGCCGGTTTCCGTTTCGGTGTGGTTCACGAACGCGGTCCCGGTGGTGAACCCGGCCAGCGCCTGATCGAGCGTGAGGCGCTCGTCCGGCAGGAACGGCTCCTTTTCGCCGCGAGAGAGCCAAGCCACGCGTGTGACGGCATGCTCCATCTCCAGCAGCGGATTGGGTGAGGAAACCGGCCAGTCACTGCCCATCGCCAGACGGGCGCCGGACCGCAGCAACGAGCCGAACGGGTACTGCCACCCGGCTCGCTCCGGACCAAGGAACGGGATGGTCAGCTCGTCCAACTGCGTCTCATGAATCGCCCACAGCGCCTGGGCGTTGGCGATCACGTCGTGCGCCGCGAACCGGCCGATGTCGTCGGGATGAATGACCTGGATATGCGAGATGTGGTGGCGACAGTCGGACGGCCCGTTTGCCCGCCGGGCGGCCGCCACGGCATCCAGGCATTCACGAACGGCCCGCTCGCCGATCGCGTGGAAGTGGACCTGGAAGCCATCGCTCTCGAGTCGCGTCACGGCCTCGGCCAGCAGCGCGGGCTCGACCACGCTCGGGCCCGTATTCGTGGTTGGTTGCCCGTCCCGCCCGAGATACGGCTCTAGGACGGCGGCGGTGAACGTCTCGAGGACCCCGTCCTGCATGATCTTGACGCTCGTCGGCCGATACCGACCGGCCGGACCGCGCGCACGCCGTTCACGCAAGTCATCGATCTGCTCCAGGCCGCGATGGCGATCCCACCACAGGGCCCCAACCACGCGTGCGGTCAGCTCGCCCGACGCTCCGAGGGCCCGGTAGGCTGCCTCGTCAAGGGGCTCCACGATGGCGTCCTGCCAGGCCGTGATGCCCAATGCGTGGAGATATCGCTGGCCGGCACGCAGGCCATCGCTCATTTCCGCCAACGTGGTCGGCGGGGCGTGCCGCTCGACGAGGTCCATCGCGCCGTCGTGGAGGCTGCCAGATGCCGAGCCATCGGGATCCCGCTCGATCCGACCGTCGTATGGATCGGGCGTGTCATTCGTGATCCCGGCGACCTCCAGGGCACGCGTGTTCACCCACGCACTGTGGCCGTCGCGGTTCGGCAGATAGGCCGGCCGGTCCGGCGTGACCCGATCCAGGTCCTCCCGACGCGGCGTTCCGTGCGCGAAGTCGCCCATGCTCCAGCCGCCACCCAGGATCCACGGTCGGTCCGGATTGGCGGCGACGTACGCCGCGACGATGCCCAAGTAGTCATCGAGGGTCCGTGAATAGGTGTCACTGCGCAATTCGCATCGGTCCATCGCCAGCCCACCATGGGTCGGGTGGACGTGGGCGTCGCCGAACCCGGGAACCGCCATTCCGCCGCGAAGATCGACCACGCGCGTCGCTGGACCGCGGAAGGCGTCAACCGCCCGTCGGTCCCCGACGGCCACAAATCGGCCGTCCCGGATGGCCAGGGCTTCGGCGACCGGGCGGGATCCGTCGCGGGTTTCGACGCGACCGCCCGCTACGATCAGGTCTGCGGGCCCCGGCTCGTTGGCGCGGTTGAAAGCCATAACGGTGTCCCCCGGAGCTTGTTCGGATTGGCTTCGGAGGATCGCACGCCCCGCCGATTTGGGCACGACGATCTCGTCGGGCGCGACGTAGATCGCGCACCCTGCTGCCACTGCCCTACGATCTTCGAGATGACCAGCGTTCACCTGCTCCACGCCGGCTATGCCAATGACCGGGTGGCGAGCTCCGTCGTGCTCGTGCGAGACGAGGACGCGACGATCGTGGTCGATCCCGGCATGGTCGCCAGTCGCTCGCTCATCCTGGATCCGCTGACCGCACTCCGCGTGGCTCCCGAGGCCGTCACGCACATCTTCCTGAGCCACCATCACCCCGATCACACGATCAATTGCGCGCTCTTCCCCAATGCCGAGATTGTCGACTTCTGGGCGCGCTACCGCGACGACCTATGGCTCGATCACGAGGGCGACGGTTACCGCCTGAGCCCGCGCAGCCAGCTCTGGTTGACCCCCGGCCACACCGAAGAGGATGCGTCGCTTCTCGTCGAGGCGGATGACGGCGTCTATGCGATGACCCACCTGTGGTGGAACAGCGACCGAACGCCTGTGGTTGATCCTGTTGCGTCAGACCAGCCCGCGCTCGAACGCGGCCGCGAGCGGGTCCTGGCCGCCGCCGATATTGTAATTCCCGGACACGGAGCGCCATTCCGCGTTCGAGGGTGAGGCTGAGGCTGAGGCGACCGGCGCGGCACGGCGACCGGCGCGGCACGGCGACTGGCGCGGCACGGCGACTGGCGCGGCACGGCGACTGGCGCGGCGCGGCGGCCCGGCACGGCGACTGGCGCGGCGCGGCG